>NZ_JH597773.1:2473683-2792882 GCF_000243335.1 Leptonema illini DSM 21528
GGATGCTTTGGCCAGAGCAGTTACACCAAAGTATGACCTTAAGGTCAAAAGCAGCATATCGCTTAAAACTCCTCTTTTTTAATGTCAATGCATCGATTAATATGAAACTGATCGACAAGAGTCGATTTAAGAATCTAAACAAGATATCTAAATGGAGACTTTAGCATGAAATCAATCCCCGGCCTTATATTGGTTGTCAGCCTTTGTCTATCGCAGGCTTGCTCGAATCCCTTTGCACGAAATGATTGCGAACTGAACGAAGCCGAACCAGCGGAAGCATTGTGTGCTGTTATAAGGATATTGTTTACGACAGAACCGGAATTCGATACTCCTTCGGAGATCCAAAATCGAAATGCTGCGATTGCGTTTGCCTGTTCAGCAGCGATAGCTGCTCGCGAGAAGTGCGACAGTAAGTAGCAGGATAACCGGGATTAAAGTCAGTAAAAGGCAATGCTCCCTCGTTTCTCGGCCGTCTGAATAAAACGCAATTCCTATGGGCAATGTCGATGTGGTATAACAACCTTTCAAAAGACGATAATTCCGGGAATGATCTATACCCACTGTTTATGTACTATTTAATGGCTCATAACGTCGCGCCGGCCCAGTTTGGTGTTGATGAGGCCTCCTACTATCACGACCAGTTCGGGTCAACCGTGCTTAAAACTCGTAATCGTCGTGCGAACAGCCACTGGATTGCAAGAGCGAACCGTGAGGTCTTCAGTCATGATTCCTGGAGCAGAATTCATAGGCGAGAGTATAAAGCGACGCCTAAAAGATGGGGAAGGTTACGGGGGGCAGTGGCTGCGGTGAATACTGCATTCTCCTGGGCCGGCCAGGCAAGCCTTACGATAGCCGGAACAGTTACTTTTGGAGTCGCGAATATGCTTAACGGAACAAAATATCTGGATAGCCCGAAGAAATGGAGATTGTGAGAGGATAGATATGAAGAAGTCATTTGTTTTTATTGTTTTGTTGCTTGCTCAATCTCTGAGCATGTGTATCAAATCAGAACGATACATATGTAAGAAGGATCTGGAAGAGGAAGACTTTTTTAAAAATCCAGTCGCTTGCGCTGGTTATATCGAGAGTATTGAGATGAAAGCATACTACGAAGGAATCGGCGATTTATCCAATGCTCAAAAATCCGAACGGAATCGGGATATTTTCCTTCTCTATTGTGTTGAATACCTGGTAGAGTACGAAAAATGCAGCCACAAATCCACAATTAAGCCAGCCGATATTGAGTTGTAGTTGCTGTCCCTAATCAACAGCAATGTTTCACACTGACAGGAGTATCGCCGTCAAGAGCAAGATGGAATTCAATTCGCCTTCATACTGCTCCCATAAACCCCGCGCAAGGGATGCGCAGGGTGGCGAAGCCAGCCCCCGCAGCGCAGCGAGGAGGCCGGAGCGAAGCGGAGCCCGCAGCAGCCCGATCGCCCAGAGGCCCATGCGAATACGGTATGTCTGCGATATGGGCGATGCGCCCGTAAACGTTAGCCGCAAAGGCCGGCTCACCCGCTCCAGCCCGCGCGCAGCCGCTCGAACTTTTCCCTATTGAAACACCGACGCTACCAAGCATCTCCCGTCTAACCAACTCCATCACGCCTGCACCCACCCGAATCCCCGCCTGGCAGGGCCCGCTCGCTCCCCCTGTGTGCGCCGAGATGACGCCTCCTTGCGTCAATCGTCGCCGCTCCGCACTCCTGCTCCGCTACACAGGGGGAGCGAGCAGGCTGGAATGAAAGCCAATAGAACACCTGAATTAATGCCGGTTGTCCCGTCTGGCCCATTCCAGCCCGCACGCATCCATCTACCACGAGTTCCGTTCCGCACGCAGCCGCTCGAACCAGGCCTGGTGCTCAACCGAACAACGAAGCACCACCCGCGTGGTGAGGGCGGCTGCGTGCGGAACTTGCCTTTAGCGGATCACACGGTGATTGACGCGCACCTCCCAGGCGGCGACGAAGGGAATGCGTTCGGCGTTTTCGACTAAATACTGATCGATCTTCGCGCGGTCCGGCAGCGTCGGATCTTCGGCCTTCCGGTAGCGACGCACGATGGCGTCGATACGTTCGACGATCTTTCCTTTAAGATAGTTCTGCCATTCGAGCGATCCTTCGGCCTGAAAGTAATCGTAGAAGTCGATCTCGTCGCGATAAACGGGCAGCTTTACCTCGGCCAGACGCGCATCGGGCACGTTGATGGCGGCGCCCGTGATCTCGTTACCCGCCGTTTCGCGCTGAATCCGCTCCATATTGTGCATGAGGAATTTTTGAACCGACGTCTGCTGTAGCGTCCACTTGACGAGTTCGGCGATGCTTGCAAAAACGGGAGACGGAATATGCTTCTCGATATAGGCTTCTTTGCTCAGGCCGGCAGCCGTCGCCCGATCGCCAGTGCCATCGCCATCAAGGATATCACGAATCACGCGATCATAGTCCTTGCGGAATCCGATCTGGCCCGACGAGTTCTTCTTCAAATAGCCGAGGGACGCCAGCGCCTTTGCAAAGGTCGCCGCATCCATGCTCTTCACACCGCCCGATTGCTCGATCTGCGAGAAGGCGCCTTCTACCGATTTGCGATACTGTGAACCCGACGTAATGCGCCGCAGGTCGTCGTGCAGCGTGGCGTCATACTCATAGGCTCCGGCCGCATTCTTCACGACAAGCTCGTAGTGTACGAGTCCTTTCCAGAGCTGTGCCGGATTGATATAGTTCTTCCAGCGAAAGGGATCGGGAAAATACTTCGCGTCGAACTCGGCATCGTTGAAAATATGCAGCGGATGGGCGCGCTCGGCGATAACGGCATGATAATCGGCCTCGGAATCCTTGAGCGAAGGCATGCGGTAGAGCGGCAGCCCAAGACCGATGCCGACGCTCATGATCTCGTAAGGCTTGCACAGGTTAGGCAGCTCGAAGCATTCTACTGAAATATCCAGCTCCGCCTGCTGTCTTTTCAGATAGTGGTCCATGCGCGAAGGTAGATCGTTCTTGCTTTTCTCGGGAATCGTATCGCCCTCTTCGAACACGTTGATGGCAAAGCGCGAGATCGTACGGTAGTATTCCATCGCTTTCAGGCCCGAGGCATCGACGGTGATATAGGGTCGTGAGAAGCCGTCGAGTTTTTCGAGCAGATTCTTTAAGGGGATCTTGCGATCCGAGAGTACCTTTTCAATCGAGATCGATTCGAAGTTGAAGCCCTCGAAGCGTTTGCGAATGATTTTATAGAGCCCGAGGCGAAGGGTTTCGATCTCGATCTCAGTCATCGTCGCCTCATCAATCTGAAGCGAGGCCTTCTCAGCGTTATACAGAATGTCGCGGGCTTCGTCGGGCTTTTTGTCGAGAATGTCGGCGCCGGCCTCGGACTGAATCATTGCATTCAGCTCATCCTCTGAAAGTTCGAGAACGGCGATGCCTTTTTTGCCGATGAGCCAGGTCTGCACGATCTGAAACGTATCGTCGCCGCGGTCCATGGCGAGAAAATCGACCTCGTTGCACAGATCGTCCACAGAGATGCGTGCGGCGAAATAGCGATTCACAAAGTTCTTGATCTCGTCTTTGTTTACGAGATAGAAAAAGAGCGGATTGATCTTCTGAAGAAGCTCAAAATGAAGCGACTGCACCTCTTCTTCAAAGCGGCGCGAAAGCAGACGCAGCTTTTCATCAAGCGGATTGAGAAGCTCATTACGAAGCCTGTAAAGCACGGACTTCATATCGCGAATAAACTCTTCAGAGGCCTGAAGCATCGTCTCATGCATCAGCTGCAGATGATTCGTACGGATCATCTGATAAACGGCCTCAGCCTTCTGAGCGTCCGTCTTCTGTTCGAGCTCGCCCAGCAGCTTTGAGATCTCGGAATCGGCGTAGAACTGCAATCCGACACGACACTTATAATAGTGCGCCTGATAGCTTTCAAGGCGCTGGAAGATCTGCTTTGTAAGCTCCTGACAGAAGAGAAAGCCGCGCTTCGGATCTTTCGTCACCGTGGCCACCATGTCGCGCATCACCTGCTCGGCCTTTTCCAGCTCCAGCTTCCACCGGCTTTCCATGCGACGCAGCATGCGCGATTTGTGATTCTCCATCTCGCCGCGGCCATAGTCGCGATTCAAAAGTTCGAGGATCGAATAGACCTCGTTTGCATCTTTCTTCTGTAACGCACGGGCCAGTCGATCCCGGTAAGGGTTGAACTCAGCCTGCCAGTCCATGCGGTAATCGGGGTACATGCGCTGAAAGATCAGCTTTGCGTTCAAGCGCAGGGCGCGCACAAGGCCACGCGACAGGTCGCCGAACGTTTCTTTAAGAAGTTCTACGTTTACGGGTGAATAGAACGATCGAATCACCTTCATCGATACCAGTCTGAAGCCGATATCGCGCATCTGCGGCGCCGGATACATCACCCGCGAGATGCCAAACGAGTTATACGAGGCGCGACGCTTCGGCTCCGCCCCCTCAAGAGGATAATAGATGTTCGTGCGCGTCGAGTCGTTCACCATGCGCTCTTCGATGGCGCCGCCGGCCGTCGAAGCGACGAACGTATAGATGAACTGTCCGGTCAGCTCCTGCACCTGATCCCGATCTTGAAGAACGTTACCCGACAGGTTCTCGACGTCGAGCAGGTAGAGCATTCCGTCGTTGAAAATGCGATCCTCGAAGCGGATCGTATGACCGCCCGGATAAATGGCCTGAAACGGGTTACCGCTCATAAAATAATCGAATTCTTTAAGTGCGGCATAGGCGTTGGCGCGAGCGTTGCGGTTATACACCACACGCTTGAAGGCCGACGGCAGAACGATGACGCCGTATATCTTCGGCTGCGGCCAGGTATCTTTAAAGATATCGCGAATCAGAGCCGCCATATCGAGGATCATGCCGTTACCGGTTCCGCCGACGACCGAGCCCGTTATGAAGATCGAGATCTGTCCGGCTCGCGGCGCATGACGCAGCTCAAACACCATCTCTTTCGGTGCGCGTTCCGGGCTGATCTCAAAGTAGCTGCCCTGCTCATCGCGCGGGAATATTCCCAGATGAACCTCTTCGGGCGGCAGATGCGGACAGAGAATCGAGCGCATCTGCTCGTCCATTGTCAGCTTCAGCACATCATGGTGCCGGGGGATCTGCTCGTCGATATAGTATCGATTGCGCCCGGCTTCAGGGCGGATGACGACGCGCATCACTTCGGGCTGCGACTGCTCCTGCACATCCATCAAACGAAAGTACTTCGGATCATTGGAAAGAGATTCAAGCATCTCCTTCTCTTTGATCAGGGTGTTGCGGATCTTTTCAAAATTATGGAAGAAGGCCAGGCGGCCCAGCGCTCGCGTCTGATTCGCACCCTGACCCGATCGCGTCGAAATATTGAAGACGTCGGGGTCGGGTAACCATCGGTATGCCGGATCTTCCGTTCGCAGCTTTCGCAGATACTCGATGGAAAGATCGGCCGGCGTCGGCGTGCCGATGTACAGCATACGCTGATCGTCCTGATAGAACTGCTGATCGCCCGGAAAGCGATAGCTGCCGCCTTTGCCCTCGATGCTTGTGCCGATGTCGGTCGTATCGATGCCGATCCAGCGCAGATAACGCCGCGCCTCGGCGGGCATATTCTTTTCGATATAGTTACGTCCCGACAGTATGCCTTTCATGCCCGAGCCGCCAAGGCCCAGGATGAGCGATTTTCGGACCATGGGCAGGTCGTCTTTGAGAACGCGAACGGCCGATTGATGAAAGAGATTCTCGCCCATACGCCTACGCCGTCTCGCCTTCGTTTGCCGTTCCGCGCGAAAGGAACGGATCGATCATCGGATACAGCCCTTCATCGGTAGGATGGGCGACGTCATAGCCCGGGAAGATGCGAAAGAGACGCAGGTAGAAATCCTGATCGAGCCGCGTATATTCTCCGGTTTTGATCTCGATCGGCTTCGTGAATAAATGGAATTCGAAATATCCGCGCACGAACTTGCCGTCATGCCGCAGACGCTCGCCCAGCTGCAGGCGGATGGGCTCTTTTGCATCAATTTGTTCGAAGTTTGCATCGCCCTCAGGGTCGCGCTCCTTTTGAATTAAAAGACGCTCTCGCGAACCCATCTCGCGAAAGCCGGTCTCGCCGGGAAGATGAATGAGCACCTTGCCAGAGCGGCGTAGATCGATGCTGTACTTTTGAACGAGCTGTTGCGCCGTATCGTAGATATCGCGATCGGGGTCTTCGCGCAGGCGAAGCAGAATATCGAGATGGTTTTCGAGTATCTCGGTGCTGTATGTCTTGATGCTGCCCTCTTTGCGTCCGATGACGATCTGCTTGCTTTTTACGTCTTTGCCGGCCAGAGAAAACTTGAAAACCAGCCCGGGGTCGGGCAGATTCTTAGGATCGACGGCTGACGAAGGCACCGACTGTCGCACCGGTTGTTTCGCGGGCAGTGGCGGCTTTGCCGCCGGTTGCGGAGCTCGATCGGGTACGGGGCCAGCCTGCAGGGCTCGGTTCTTTAACAGTAAGGCCAGGTTGGCGGCCAGGGAGGCGATCAGGCCAATATCAAGGGCAATGGTCAGCACGACAAGATACAGATCTTTACTTCGAGCAAATACCGGTATCAGCAGAAGCAGTATGACGATAAGGAATGCGATGAATACCTTCACCCCCAGCATATCGGGACCTGCCGACTTATTCTTTTCAGTATCCGCCGCTCGTTTTGCCATATCTATCTCTCTACTATATTAGAACCCGCAGGCTCTTCACCAATCAACATGTACCGGTCCATGCACCGGTTTATGAAGGCCACCACTTACAGTTCGACGACCTTTCCGCCAAGATCCTCATCAAAACTCGCATCGGCCTGCGCAGATGGCGCGGGCTGCGCACTCTGCGCGGCCTCCGCCTGCCGGACTCCCTTTGGAGGAGGAGTGGATCTCGACGAAGATGCGTCTGATTTTGCTTTGCCCGGCCCGGTCGTTTCCGTAAAATCGGCAGAGTCTTCAGATGAGGCGGATTCCTCGGCAAGGCTCAGAAGCGGATCGGTCATGAAATCTTCAGATGTCTTTGCCGACTGTCTTCCTTTTATCGGCTCGTCGTCTATAGCAAGATCGACATCGGGATCAAAGATCCGAAGGGAACGCAGATGCGGATTTGCTCGGGCCATAACGCATGACATAGCAAAAGGATATTTCTGGAAAGTGTTTTTTAACCTTCAGAGATAGGAGGCGATAGCGGAAGCAAGGAGCAGCGGCGATCAGGGGCTTTTCCAGCTGCCTATTTCGCGATGAAGCACATCCTCACGCGGAAGCACGGAACGCAGGCGACGCACCGGTTTATTCAACTGCCGTCTGATCTCGGGGATCATCTCAATCGTCGCCCGATAGCCTTCGGCGATCGACGTCTCGCCCTCATGAAAATCCAGGAAGCCCACACTGTTCAGGTTCGGCGCTATCGTAATCTCTGCCTTCATATGAGCCATATTCGTTTCGCGCACGCGATTCATCATCGTCTCGATCGATCGATGCACGACATCGGCGAGCGAATCAGGCACGGTACTTGATAGATTCGCATTGAGATCCACTGCGATAACGATATCGGCTCCGAGCGCACGCGCAAGATCGACGGGAACAGGATTGAGCATACCGCCGTCGGCAAGCATCATGTTTCCGTACTCAAGCGGAGTGAAAAATCCGGGAACGGCGACGGTGCTTCGAATCGCCGGAATCAAAGGCCCGCTTGTAATATGGACCTCTTTCATCGAGATGAGATCGGTGGCAACCATGCCAAGAGGCAACGTTAGCTGCCTGAAGTCTCGCACAGGCAGATAGGCTTCAAGAAAATTGGCAAGCCAGCGCTTTCCGGTGATCATGCCGGCGTTACCAAGTCCGAAGTCAAGGTGTGCGATCGTACTGCCGAACCCCTTGTAGTTACGAACAAACTCTTCGAGATTATCAAGGGCTGACGCCGCGTAAAAGGCGGCCACAACGCCGCCCGCAGATGTACCGGTTACGATCTTCGGTCGGATGCCCTCTTCGGCGAGCGCTCGCAGAACGCCGATATGCGCCCAGCCCCGGGCAGAGCCGGAGCCGAGCGCAATACCGATCACGGGACGACCGATCTTAAATCCCGCAAGCCTCATCGATCAGACGGCGGCGCCGGCTCGAACCTCGACGCGACTCTCGCCGCCGACGCGAACAAGATTCGCCGTCAGCATGGCAAAGGAGTCACGGTTATAGCCGTCTACGAGCTGACGACGACGATCGACGTTCTCGCCCTGCTTCACAAGACGGTCGATGGAGCGCTCAAGCAGAAGACCGTTGATATAACGGGCGGCCGACTCGACGACCTCGAATGCAAGCGCATCCTTCTGTTCGCCTTCGCTGATTTCGCGATACGCACGCACGATCTCTTCGAAGATCTCGAAGTTGCGCTTGAGCATCGTTGAAGGTTCGAAGCCTTTGAGCGTTTCGTCGATGTAGGCGCGAAGATGCCCGGACGGAGTCATGCCCGAAACGACGCCGCCTATAGCTGCGACGACCTGCAGCTGCGTCGTACCTTCGTAAATGTTCGTGATGCGGGCATCGCGATAGATGCGGGCGACGTCGTATTCTTCTGTATAACCTGCGCCGCCATGGATCTGCACGGCGTCGAAGGCAAGCTTGTTCGTCAGCTCGGAAGTATAGTACTTCGAAAGCGGAGTGAAAAGATCGGCCAGCTTCTCCCACTTCTTCACCAGTTCGTCGCGGCGCACGTCACGGTCGGCCATGCCTTCATGTGCGAGGCGGTGCTTACGCCAGTGATACATGTCGACGCTCGTCGCAGCTTCGAGAAGCAGGCAGCGCATGGCGATGATCTCACGCTCCATGCCTTCAAGCATCTTCGCCACGGCGGGAATCTTATCGATAGTCTTGCCGAACTGCACGCGCTCCGAGGCGTACTTCTTCGCTTCGTAAAAAGCGGCGCTTGCAATGCCCATCGACTGAGCGGCAATAGAGAGACGAGCGCCGTTCATCATGCCCATCGCGTATTTTACAAGGCCCTTGCCTTCTTCGCCGATCAGCAGCGCCGGAGAGTTATCATAAACGACCTCGCATGTTGGCGAGATATGAAGACCCATCTTCTTTTCGATGCCGGCGATTTCTACGTCCTGCCCTTTTACGAGAAAGAAAGAGAGCCCGCGTCCGCCGCTTTCGGGACCGCCCGTGCGCGCAAGCGTAAGGATAACGGCCGGGGTATCGCCGAAGCCGCAGCCATGCGTGATGAAACGTTTCGTTCCCGTGATACGCCATGTTCCATCGGCGCCTTTCTCGGCCTTCGTACGAACGTTCTGCAAATCCGAGCCGTAGTTCGGTTCGGTCAGGGCCATGGCCCCCCACAGATCGCCGGCTGCCATCTGCGGCACCCATTCTTCGATCATCTCGTCAGAGGCGAAGCTTTCGATCGTTTCGCCGAGATTCACACATCCCATGGCGATGGCGAAGGCGGCATCAGCGCGAGAGATCGTCTCCATCATCATCACCTGGGCCGTTACGGGAAGACCGAGGCCACCGTAATGACGCGTGATCGAATAGGGCATGATACCGGCCTCTTTCACCGATTTCATGCACGCCACCATCTCGTCGGGAAAGGTTACCTTACCGCTGTTAAACTTCAGGCCCGTATGATCCATGACCTGTGCTTTCGGAGCGATCTCCTTGCCGGCTATCTCTCCGGTCGATTCAAGGATGGTGCGATAGAAATCGACGGCTTCTTGATGGTTAGAAGGGGCCATCGCCAGGCGCTCATTCCCATCTTTCTGATAGGACTTTGCATCTTCAAAACCGTTCTCATAGGTATCGATGATGTCGTTCCAGCTCATGATCTTCTCAAACTGTAGAGTAAGATCCTCGTTGTCTGAAAAATAGTTGTTCTGAATCATAGCTCCTCCTCGAGCAATGTCTCTTTTTGAACCGGTCCTGAACCTTTTTGAGTCTCAGGACCGGGGCGGTTTTGGTACCGGGCGGCAGGCTCATGAAAGCGTCTCGTCTGCTTGAGACGATTTCATCAAATTGCATAAATAACCCGTGTTCAGTTCCAGAAAAACCTGCATTGACACTCAGGTCAACTCCCTCTGCACGCGTATCGGCTTGTTTTTGCGTCATCCGTCTTATCGAACATGCGTCGATCGCTTCTCTCCTACCTGACATTTGCAGCTCTCGCAACCATCGCTATCGCCTCCGTTCCGGCGCTGCTTGCTTTTAAAGAGCATCTGCCCTTTTCTCAGGGCTTTCACGGCCTTACCTCGGATCGCCTCGCGCCGGATTTTGAGCTGACGGACACATCGGGAAAGCCCGCTCGACTCTCTGATATCAAAGGATACCGTTACGTTTTCTTCGGATTCAGCCGCTGCACGACGGTCTGCCCGTCGACCTGGGCAGAGCTGCGACGTCTACAGGCAGGCTTTGATGAAGCGTCGGCTCCGAAGATCGTCTTTGTCAGTATTGATTCTCATTATGATAGCCCTGCCGAGCTTTCCAAACGCTTCGCCGGATTCGGTCCGAACTTTATTGCACTCACGGGCAGCGCAGACCGGATTCGGAGCATCGCCGCCGACTATCGCATCCTGATTCCGCAGAGCACGGCCGAAACGATCCATCATTCCGGTACGCTTTATCTTGTGCGCCCGGATGGTCGCATCGCCCTGATCTATCTGACATCGCCCGATTCCGAAACTCTGCTTGCCGACCTCAAGCAACTGAAATAATGAGAGCCATGACACAGATCAGCGAAAAGGCGCATGACGCCCTTCAGCGCGAACGACAGAAAGCCGACGGATTCCTGTTTTACCTTCTAATCGGCCACGTTCCGTTTGCGGCGCTGATCTTCCCTTATGGATACGATACCTACTGGGTCGGCATCTCTGGAGCGGCCGTGCTCTTTGTCGTTACCGTTCTCGGGAGATTTCTGCTTCGCAAGACCGTTCTTCTGCGGCATCTCTATGCCGTTACGCTTCTCAGCTATTCCATTCTCTTTATACAGGTGCAGATGGGTCGCATCGAGATGCACTTCCACATCTTCGGAGCCCTGGCCTTTCTTCTGATCTATAGAGACTGGAAGCCCGTCATTACCGGAGCCGGTCTGGCCGCCGTACATCACGTCGTTTTCAATCTCTGTCAGCAGTATGACATCGCCATTCTCGGTATTCCCGTGAAGGTTTTCAATTATGGTACGGGATGGGATATCGTAACGCTACACGCCTTCTTCGTCGTCTTTGAGTCGAGCATACTCGTTTATTATGCGTTAACCTTTCGCGCGAATTTTCTCAAGAATCAGGATCAGATCCGTCGTCTTGATGCCGTGACCGAAGAGCTGAATCGCATCGTCCAGAAATCGTGGGATGTGTCGCAGAAGCTGCGCGACGATACGGCTACGCTTGTGAGCAGCTCGGCTACGCTTTCGAGCATCGCCAGCGAAACGGCAGCCGGCGTCGAAGAGATCAACGCAGGGCTCGATAGCATCTTCAGAGCAAGCGAAGACATCAGCCAGAACACGACGGCACAGACGCAGCATCTTGGCGAGATCCGCTCGACGACGGACGATGTGCAGAAGATCAGCGATCAGATCACCGTCGAGATCCAGAAGACGGGAACCGTTATGAACGAGGCCGTTCAGGGAGCGAACGAAGGAAATCGCTCGATTCAATCGATCACGCAGACGATGGATGCGGTGCGCGAAAGCTCCAACGAGATGCTCGACATCGTCGATATCATCAACGAGATCGCCGAACAGGTCAGCCTGCTCTCACTCAACGCCTCGATCGAAGCGGCTCGTGCCGGCGAATCAGGAAGAGGCTTTGCCGTCGTCGCACAGGAGATCAGCAAGCTGGCGCAGCGAACGGCCGACAGTACGCGCAACATCAACGAACTCATCGGTCGCAACGCCTCTGAAATCGAAACGGGCCTGAAAGTCGTGACGACCGGCTCAGAGAAGATACGCATGATGATCACGCGTATTGAAGAGGCGAATCGTTTTATTCAGGGCATCAACCGAGCCATGCAACAATTCGCCGACGGATACCGCTCCATTCACAGCGGCGTCGAATCGGCGGCGGCGGTTTCTCGTAGAATCCTTGATGCCACCGACGCCGAGAAGAACGCCATACAGGAAGTGATCGGCACCATCTCGCATATCAACTCCTCGGCGCAGGGGCAGGCGCGCGAATCCGACGAGTTGCGTATTCTTGCCGAGAAGAACCGGCAGCTGCTTGACGAATTGCAGGGCGTATTACAGACGCTGCTCGACTCGGGCCGAAGCAAATTGCAGCTCTGATATCATGCAGACGGCTTCGCAGCGCCTCTTATTAAAGTGGGCGGGATTGCATTATCTGGCCTATATCGCCATGCAAACGATGGCTCTTTTCGCCGAAACGCGCAGAGGGCCGACGTTACCCGACCTTTTGCTTGATCGCATTCCCGTCGACCGATCCTTCGACTGGGTCAATTCGCAGTTCTGGCTACCGGCGCTTCTTTTGAGCCTGCTTCTGCTTGCGATCTACAGGCGCGCCTTATGCATAACCTATCTGAAAATCGGAGCGGCAGTCAGCGTCGTGCGCGGCATTTTCATCGTCCTGACGTCGCTCGGTCCTCCGGCCGGCGTCGCCGAGCACACATCAGAGGCGATGCTTTCGCTTTCGCTGGCCGACTTCAGTCCGTCCTTTCTCATGAGGCAGTGGTTTCCCGTCGACGCCTTCTGGGGCGGTTCGGGGCTTTCGGCCGTGTATCTCACGCAAGATCTGTTTTTCTCGGGCCATACGGCGACGACGTTTCTCCTGGTGTTGATCACGCGAAAGGAACGACGGTTCTTCGTTCCCTTTCTCGTCTTTCACGTCATCACCGTCACCTTCTTATTTGTAACGCATGAGCATTACAGCATCGACGTCTTTGGCGCTTACTTCGTCGTATACGCTCTCTATCATTTCTTTAAAGAGCGTCGGTGGATTCAAGATGAACACTACCCGGCCTGAAATGCAGGAGCGGCGTTCAGGGCATAGGGTGCAGAGAGCCTTGAGAGAAACCCTTGAGAGTCGGCAGCCGTCAGAGCACGCCGTGAAGCGAGGCTCGATAAAGCACGGCCAGCGTAACGGCGTTGTGAATCGTACCGTCGAGAATGGCCTGCCGCACCTGCTGCCGATCGAGTATAACGACGTCGATCTCTTCTTCTGCATCCAGACTCTGCTCGGCTACCGGCCTGATATTGCGGGCAACAAAAACATGCACGTGGTTGCGAATCAACGCCGGATTCGAATAAAAGCTGCCCAGAAACGTCCATTCGCCTTCGCCGAATCCCGTCTCTTCGGCTAACTCACGACGCCCGGCCTCAAGCATGTCCTCGCCTTCGTCGATGATACCGGCCGGCACCTCAAGGCCAAATCGCTCGGCGGCCTGCCTGTACTGCTTCACAAAGATGATGCGGCCGTCGGGAAGCACGGGAATGACGTTAATCCAGTCCCGAGTCTCGATCAGGTAAAAGTCATGCTCGACGCCGCTTGCCTGCGACTGGCGATCGTGACGGTGCACCGAGAACCAACCGCAGTCGTACTCGACTTTGCGGCCGTTCTCTTTCCAGGGAAGAAGCGATCCGGCGCCTCCGGCTTCGGCCGGAGGCCGGGACGATGCGTCGGCCATCAGTTCAGCGGAATCGTGCGGATGCGCAGTTCTTGCAGCTGCTTCACATCGACCGACGACGGAGACTGCGACATCAAACAGAAGCCCTTCTGCGTTTTCGGGAAGGCGATGACGTCACGGATGCTTTCCCGATGCAGGAAGAGCGTCAGCACGCGGTCGATACCGAAGGCGATGCCGCCATGCGGAGGAGCTCCGTAGGAAAGCGCATCAAGCAGGAAGCCGAATTTCTCGCGGGCCTCTTCTTCGTTGATTCCAAGACGGCGCAGAACGGCAAGCTGCATCTCGGCATTATGAATACGAATCGAGCCGCCTCCGATCTCTGAGCCGTTAAGAACAAGGTCGTAGGCGCGCGACAGGATCTTATCGCCTTCTTTCTTGAAGCGCTCTTCGTCGAAAAGGATGTCAAGATGCTCGTCCAGCGGAGCCGTAAAGGGATGGTGAACGGAGGCTAACTCTCCCGAATCGGCGTCCCGTTCGAACAGAGGAAAGCCCTCGACCCAGACGATCGCCCAGGCGTTCTCAGGAATCAGATTGAAGCGCTTCGCCATGCGCAGACGCAGGTTGCCCAGCGTATCGTGCACCACTTTCGGCTTATCGCCGGCGAAGAAGATGATGTCGCCCGGCTTTGATCCGGTGCGGACGGCCAGCTCTTTCAGAAGATCTTCGTTAAAGAATTTCGATACGACCGATTTCAGTCCGTCGGCCTCATGCTTCATCCATGCAAGTCCGCCGGCCTTGAAGTCCTGCTTTACCCATTCGGTAAGCTCGTCGATGTCTTTGCGCGAAAGCTCGGCGCCGCCGGGAACGCACAGCGCCTTCACACGTCCGCCTTTTTCGACGGCCGTCTTGAATACCTGGAATTCGCTGCGCTGCGCTATATCGGCGATATCGACTAACTTCATATCAAAACGCAGATCGGGACGGTCCGTGCCGTAATTCTCGACGGCGTCGTAATGGCTCATGCGCGGGAACTCGGCAGGAAGCTGCACCTCGAAGACCTCTTTGATGACAGAACGCCACATCTTTTCAAGCGTGTCAGTGACGACGCCTTCGTCGACGAAGCTCATCTCCATATCAAGCTGGGTGAATTCGGGCTGACGATCGGCGCGAAGGTCTTCGTCGCGAAAGCACTTCACGATCTGAAAATATTTCTCGAAGCCGGCCACCATCAGGATCTGCTTGAAAAGCTGCGGCGACTGCGGCAGAGCATAGAACTTATTCGGCGAAAGACGCGAAGGCACAAGGAAGTCACGGGCCCCTTCGGGCGTCGATTTATTCAGCACCGGCGTCTCGACCTCGATAAAGCCGTCGCCCTCAAGATGACGTCGGATGGACTGATTCAGTCGCGAACGCAAGATCATCGCATCGCGCATCTCGTCGCGACGCAGATCAAGATAACGAAAGCGCAGTCGAGTCTCTTCGCCTACGTCGGAATACTCGTCGATGGGGAACGGAAGCGGACGGGAACGGTTCAGGATGATGAATTCTTTTACAAGCAGCTCCACCTCGCCGGTGGCCAGCTTCGCATTCACCGCCTCGGGCGCTCGCTTGCGCAGCGTGCCTTCGACTCCGATGACGAATTCGCCGCGCAGAGCCTG
This sequence comes from Leptonema illini DSM 21528, assembly GCF_000243335.1. NCBI lineage: Bacteria > Pseudomonadati > Spirochaetota > Leptospiria > Leptospirales > Leptospiraceae > Leptonema > Leptonema illini. The sequence goes on from NZ_JH597773.1 coordinate 2,488,910, forward strand.
CGCCTCGTCAAAGCGGTCTTTCAATTCTGATTTATCAAATACAAGCTGTAAGATGCCGCTGCGATCTCGCAGGTCGACGAAAACAAGGCCCCCCTGATCCCGGTAACGGAATACCCAGCCCGAAACCATGACGGTGCTTCCGGCATTGGCGGCGCGCAGATCGCCGGCCTTCTGTCGGTTGCGATTGAGGCGGGCAATGTAGGCGGTTTCCTGAGCTGTAAACGAAAGAGGAGCTTCACTCATAATGAAGCCTTTTTTCTCAAACAGGCTGCGCGGGGAAGAAAAATCCGGCCGCTCACCTGTAACTGTAGATGCGTCGAAACACCGCCATATGCTCCTCGGACCGCCGCGCATCATACTGAGCGATCTTGCGCTTGATCTGCGCCGCCTCGACCGCATCGGCAAGCTGCAGACGCAGAACAAGCCCCTCCCTCTGATAGAGATCCTCGCCCGTGCGGTCGCGCAGCTCTTTGCGCGGGAAGGCCTGCGGACTTGCGATATAGCGTTCGAGTACCGCAGCGACCTGAGCGAGCTGGATGGCGTCAGCGCTGCGATTCAACCGTTCGTAGGTCTGCAGGAGCAATCGATACATCAAGAGCCGTTCCTCTATGGCCCGTCGGTCGTCATTTGAAAGATGCGACGAACCGGCCTGTTCAAGCGGTGGCAGCCGGTCAAGTCCGGCGCGCAGAGCGTGCAGGGCTTCGATGGCAAGTATGGCCGAACCTTCATCGGCAACGGGCTCGTTCAGGTAGCGATGGGCGATCTGGCGATAGGTGGATGGAGAATCATCGATCCGCATCATCAGGTCAAAAAGAATGCGATACGAGTTGCGACGAAAACCGGGCCGGCTGCGGCTGAGCTCGGCCGAGCAACGAAGCAGCTTCTTTTTATCGGGCTTGAATACAAGCGACAGAAAGGGCGCCGACTCCGGAGGCAAAGACGGCATGTCTTTCTCGGGAACGCCCGCAAAAACGCCGCTCCACCCTGACTGACGACTCTTCCACAGAAAAGAAACAGCGGCAAGCTCAACAGGCCCCGGACTTTCATCATAGAGCTGGATGATGCGACTCACGTCAGAAAGCAAGGCATCCCATCCGGCTTCGGTGGAGTCGCTACAGGCAAAGGGCATGGGCACGGACGAACGCATCCGTGCCGGATCAGAGAGCAGACGACGCAGGTCGGCGTCGCTCTGTCCCTGCAGAACGACCGGATACAGCTTCGCAGCGCCTTCAAAGTCGCGAAGGTTCAGGCGGCGCAGCGCCATCAGATAGGCAAGCATGGGATCGTCCGTTCCCGCATGCGCCAGGCGATCAAAGCGGTCAAAGCGGCCTGATGCCAGAGACAGAAACAGACGCAGTCGTCGCGCCTTTTCGTCTTTTAAGAGAGACGGATCATCCTGCTCGGCTCGCTCCAGCTGAAAGGCGGCGTCATCCAACTGACCTTTGCGAAAGGACTGAACGGCTGAATCGACCAGGTTCGGAGCGGCCGACACGGAGATCGGTAGACCGAATAGCACAGATGTAAGAGCCAGAGAAGCGCAAGGCCTCCATAGAAAGCCGGGCAGAATGTCTGGCAGAGCCTCAGGAGGCTTTACAAAAGTCGAGACGACTTTCGCAGAGGGCTTCCAGGATAGTAAACAATCTAAAGAATTTCGAATTGACAGCAGGCTTGACTCCCGGCGCATTGCTTTCTATTTGTTCAGTCCCGTAGAAACCTGCATGCAGGTCATGTAATTGTTAGCAACAAAAAAAGGAGAGACCACATGTACATTGTCTATTCAGCTGTGGGCGCCGGTGTTCTTGCACTGCTTTACAGCTTCTGGAAAACTGCATGGATCAGCCGCCAGGATGCCGGCGGCGAGAGAATGCAGCGGATCGGTAAATATATCGCCGACGGAGCCATGGCGTTCCTGAAGGCCGAATATAAGGTCCTGTCCATCTTTGTCGTCGCCGTAGCGATCCTGCTTGGCGTCACAGCAAATCAAGAAAGCTCTCACTGGCTTGTAGCCGTTTCTTTTGTCGTTGGTGCGATCTGCTCCGCTCTGGCCGGTTTTCTCGGCATGCGCGTCGCAACGAAGGCCAACTACCGTACCACCAATGCAGCCCGTAAAGGTCTGGCTCCCGCTCTTGAGATCGCCTTCGCAGGCGGTTCTGTCATGGGCATGGGCGTCGTCGGCCTCGGCGTCATCGGCCTCGGCTCCCTCTTCCTTGGATACGAAATGCTTTTCGGATTCGGCGGAGAAGAAAATACAACGAAGGTTCTGAACGTTCTCTCCGGCTTCTCGCTGGGCGCTTCTTCGATCGCTCTTTTCGCTCGTGTGGGCGGCGGTATCTACACTAAAGCTGCCGACGTCGGCGCCGACCTTGTCGGTAAAGTCGAAGCCGGTATTCCTGAAGACCATCCGCTGAACCCCGCCACCATCGCCGACAACGTGGGCGATAACGTAGGCGACGTCGCCGGTATGGGCGCTGACCTTTTCGAATCCTATGTAGGATCGATCCTCGGCTCGATGGTACTCGGCGCCGTATTCGTATCGGAACTGGCCGGTCAGGATCAGTTCAATGGTCTCTCGCTTGTGCTTCTTCCGCTGGCCCTGGCCGCCATCGGTATCGTCGTTTCGATCATCGGTTCGTTCTTCGTTCGCGTAGGCGAAAAAGGCAACCCACAGGTTGCACTGAACATGGGCGAGATCGTAGCCGCCGTGCTTATGCTGATCGGCGCCTGGTTCGCCATCGACACGCTGCTTCCGTCTGAGTGGACGGCGACGGGCATCCTTGACGGAACGCCCCGTACCTTCACAGCGATCGGCGTCTTCTGGGCTACCATCGCAGGTCTTGTTGCCGGTGTGGCCGTAGGCTTCGTCACCGAGCATTACACGGGCACGGGCAAGAAGCCGGTTCTGAACATCGTGAAGCAGTCCTCGACAGGCGCAGCGACAAACATCATCGCCGGCCTTGGAACGGGAATGCAGTCCACTGCCATCCCGGTCCTCATCATCGCCGCCTCGATCATCGTCGCCTACTACTTCGCAGGCCTTTATGGTATCGCTATCGCCGCTCTTGGTATGCTGGCCAATACCGGTATTCAGCTTGCCGTCGATGCTTATGGTCCGATCTCTGATAACGCCGGCGGTATCGCCGAAATGTCAGAGCAGCCGCCTGAAGTGCGTGAGCGTACAGACAAACTGGACGCCGTCGGTAATACGACCGCTGCCATCGGCAAAGGCTTTGCCATCGCTTCGGCTGCATTAACGGCCCTTGCCCTGTTCTCGGCCTTCATGAGCCAGGCCGGTATCACATCGATCAACGTCGCCAAACCCGACGTAATGGCCGGTCTTTTTGTGGGCTCCATGCTGCCCTTCCTCTTCTCTGCTCTGGCTATGGGTGCCGTCGGTCGTGCCGCTATGGACATGATCAACGAAGTACGTCGTCAGTTCCATGAGATTCCCGAGCTGAAGGCCGCTCTGGCCGTCATGCAGAAGTACGAAGATCCGCATGACATGAAAGGCAAAGATCGCGAGATCTTTGACGCCGCCGACGGAAAGGCTGAATATGCAAAATGCGTCGAGATCTCGACCAAAGCTGCCATCCGCGAGATGGTTCTGCCCGGTCTTCTTGCCATCGTCGCCCCCGTTATTGTAGGCTTCATCTTCGGACCGGAGTCTCTCGGCGGTCTGCTTGCCGGCGTAACGGCTGCAGGCGTTCTGATGGCCATCTTCCAGTCCAACGCCGGTGGTGCATGGGATAACGCCAAGAAGATGTTCGAAGGCGGAGTCGAGATCAACGGTAAGATCTACAAGAAAGGATCTGATCCGCACAAGGCTGCCGTTGTCGGCGATACGGTCGGCGACCCGCTGAAAGATACATCGGGACCGTCCATCAACATTCTCATCAAGCTGATGAGCGTCGTTGCTCTGGTCATCGCTCCTCTGATCAAGATCTGATCGGTAGAGTTAGCCATTTACGAAACCCCGCCTGTGTTTGCAGGTGGGGTTTTTTTATGCGAACAGGCGGTCAGAGCCTGCCCGTGATAGCCTCTTTATCTGATCAGCTCGCCCGGTCTCTCCTCGGAATCGTATCGAATACAAGATCAGGGAACGATGATCTTGCCCGTTATATAGCCGATATCGAAATTGCCGGCTGCATCAACGGTATAGATGGAACTCACGGCGACACAGGCGTCGCTAAAATCATTCACGTTAAAGCTGCTCATCGGCGGCGAGTATAACCCTGCCGGAAGGTCTCCTGGCGTGCCGGCAAATTCCTCCCTGTATGACGTTGCCGTCGGTCCGCCGGCGCCGCCTGCCGTGCTGGTGCTCAGATCGACGTAAACATAGTCCATCGTAACCGCCGAAATGTAGGAAGCCGTCAGCTCCATCATCGCACCATTCTGAGATACCTGAATGCAATGCGTGGCGCAGTCGCCTATCGTAGCCGGGGCGGCCACTGCGCCAGCGCAAGGAGACGGAGGAGGCGGAGGTGGACTGGATAGGGCCTGTGCTGCACCAAAACCTGACGGCGATCGGGCAACAACGATAACCCTGTACGAAGCCCAGAGCTCCGGAGAAAGGAAAAGGAACTCTCCGGCATTATATTCAAACTCCTCTTTGATAAAACCCGACACGCTGCCGTCGCTCAGAAGAGCCATATAGCCGGGACGCCCGAGATAGGCCCTGACCGTCGTACCTTCAGGAGGCGCTGCGGCGAAGGAATATTCGATTTCAACGAACTGGTACTCCTGCTCTGCGTCCAGCCGAGTCTGCACGTTAAGCGCATTCAAAACAGGCCTCTGTTCGGGTATCTCATGGGGCAATCCGCCCGACGTCGGCTGAAGCAAAGCAAAGAGCGCTCCGTCCATATTCTTTGAGGCATCGGAACAGGCCGTCAGAAAGAAAAGAGTGACGACACAAAGAGTGTTTCGGTATGTTCGCCGCAAATGTGGGTACGTCATGTATATTGCTAACCATCGCGCACGGTATCTTTTCAGATTTTTCCTGGTTTTAGCTCGGGCTGCGTTTTCGTTCAGTCATTCAGATCAAGATCAGACGCATTTATTCAATAACGGGAGCTGACTCGCCGCGCCTTTCGTCGCTTCGGCTCCTGAGAAAACATGCATTTCTATCGGTATGCAGTTCCGGATTCAGTTGCCCGAAAAGACATCCGTCATTATCTTGAATCCATGAGTGAAGCGCAGCCCGAAACATTCGATCTGACATCCCGCTACGAAGGCGATGATCCGAAGATAAAGGCTCTCTGGAAAGAGATCTACGGCGTCATCGATCCAGAAATCGGATTGCCTCTTGTCGATCTGGGCCTGATCTACGACGTTCGCTTCGACGAGGAAACGAAGAAGGCGCATGTCGTCATGACCCTTACGTCGATCGGCTGTCCGGCCGGCCCGTATCTGCAGACAGAGGTTTACAACGCCTGCAAGCGCGTTGAAGGCGTCGAAGAGGCGCAGGCCGAGATCGTCTTCTCACCTCCGTGGAATCCGCGTGAGATGGCCAGCGAAGAAGTGCAGATGATGCTCGGCATCTTCTGATCGCCGACCGTATACCTTAATGGCTCATGAACAGAGAGGTTAACGACCGCTCTGTTCTACCTTTGAAAGAAAGGGAATGACGAGCTTCGCCGTCCGCTTCGGTTGTTCGAGAAACGGCAGATGACCACATCCCTCGTAAAGATGGGTCTCGGCGTCTGGAAGGGCCGTCTTTAACACAGGCAGAGATTCGACGCCGATAATGCGATCCTGCTTCCCCCAGTAGATCTGAGCGGGAATCTTAGAGGCGGCCAGTGCAGGCAGCACCGGCTCAAGCGGTTCATAGCGATCATGAAAGACGACCTGCCAGGCCTTCAAGAAAAAGGCCGAATGACCGATGGCCTGCTCGCCAAGATACCGCTTCAGAGGTCCGGGGACAAAGGGCCTCTTCGTAAAAAGCATCTCGAACATGCGATCATACCCTTTCAAGTCGGATGGCGCTAAACAGTTAACGCCCTGTGCCAGCAGCTTGAAATGATCGGAATGCCGCCCCTGCTCGATCCCGCTCGGGTCAAACAGCAGAAGCGAGCGCACACGCTGCGGATATTTCACGGCGAAATGCACGGCCAGATGACCGCCCATCGAGCATCCGAAAAGATGAACGCGGTCAAGACCCAGCTCATCCATGAAGGCGCGAAGCCGCTCGATCTGCGCGGAGAGGACGGTTTGATCGGCGTTATCCAGAGGACTCGCGCCGAATCCAGGTAGATCAAGAGCGACACGACGGTATTTACGCGGCAGATGAGCGACAAGACGCCCCCAGTTGTCGCGGTCACCGGCAAAGCCATGCACGAAAAGCAGGATGTCGCGATCGGGCGCCGGGTCTTTATTGGAATCCAGATAATAAACCGGACGATTTTCAATCGTAGCGATCTTCTCGCTCCAGCCGGCGCGAAAGCGCTCGAACCAGAGAACGAGGCCATAGAACAGGCCGGGGAACCCGAAATAAACGATCAGCAGAAGAACAACAGGCGGCAGAATCCAGTAAAGAAGATGCATAACGCAACCCTGGGTTCAGGCCGAAAGAAAGGCAAGAAGAATTCTCCAGGCAAATTCAAAAGCCGGCATCGCTGCCGGCTTTTGAATCGCGAGAAACCACGGTTTCTACTTATTTCTTCACGTTTTGTTTCTGCTTGAAAAGATCAGAGAACTGAATCATATCACGCTGCGATTTTCCGGCCGGGATCATCGGGAAGACCTTCTCATCAGACGGAATCACGACTTCAAGAAATGCCGGACCGTCGTCGGCAAGCAAGAAGTCGATACCCTGATCGATCTCGTCGGGCGAGGCGATGCTCATGGCCGGAATCTCATAGGCCTCGGCAAGTTTCACGAAGTTCGGGTTATACTGCCATTCGGATTCCGAGAAGCGCTCTTCATAGAAAAGCTCCTGCCACTGACGCACCATTCCGAGGAAGGTATTATTCAGAAGCACGATCTTGACGCCGAGGTTATACTGACGAATCGTCGCCAGCTCCTGGATGCACATCTGATACGAGCCGTCGCCGGTGACGCAGACGACCAGATCGTCGGGTTTAGCGAACTTCGCGCCGATGGCAGCCGGCAGGCCATAGCCCATCGTACCCAGTCCGCCCGATGTCAGCCAGCGATTCGGCTGATCAAAGAGATAGTACTGCGCCGACCACATCTGATGCTGACCCACGTCGGTGGCGACGATGGCCTTGCCCTCGGACTTCTCGTAAAAGCGTTTCATGAAGCGCTGCGGCTTGATCACCTCTTCGCTGTCTTCGAATTCGAGAGGATAACGATTCTTGTATTCCTCGAGATGATTGACCCATTCCGAGCGGTCTTTCGATTCAACAAAAGGAATGATGGCTTGCAGAGCCTCTTTCAGGTCGCCATGAATATAATAATCGACCTCGACGCGCTTGTTGATCTCGGCGGAGTCGATATCGATATGAGCCTTCACGGCGCCTGCAGCGAAATCGCCGGGAACACCGGCGACGCGGTCATCAAAGCGAGCGCCGAGAGAGAGAATAAAATCGCATTCCAGAATGGCCTTATTCGCCGTCGCCGTTCCATGCATACCGGGCATGCCCAGCGACAGGATGTGCGTTCCAGGGAAGGCGCCAAGGGCCATCAGCGTGCACGTCGCCGGAATCATCCCCTTTTCTGCAAGCGTGCGGATCTCAGAAGAGGCCTTCGCGTTAATCGCCCCGCCGCCGATATAAAGCAGCGGACGCTTCGCGCTATTCAGAGCGGCGGCCAGGCCTTCGATATTACCCGAAACGGGAGGCGAGGAACGAAAGCGTTCGCTCAGTTTATTCGTACCGCGTACATTGGCCGTCTGTCCGGTCTGCACGTCTTTCGGGAAGTCGATCAGAACCGGCCCCGGACGGCCTGCCGTCAGCATGGCGAAGGCCTCTTCGAAGGTATCGGCCAGCTCATCGACATCTTTCACAAGGGCGTTGTATTTCGTAATCGGAATGGTAATGCCGAACATATCGGCCTCTTGAAAGGCGTCGCTGCCGATGGCCGCCGCCGGTACCTGCCCTGAGATCACCATGATAGGAATGGAATCCATCTTCGCATCGGCGATGCCCGTGACCGCATTGGTCGCTCCGGGACCGCTTGTCACAATACAGAGGCCAGGACGTCCGCTTGCGCGGGCGTAGCCCTCGGCCATATGCAGGGCTCCCTGCTCGTGTCGCACGAGGATATGGCGAAAGCCGGAATGATACAGTTCATCGTAAAAGGGCAGGATGGCTCCACCCGGATATCCGAAGGCAAGCTCGAAGCCGTGAGACTGGATCAGATCGACCATCAGTTTTGCGCCGGTTTTTTTCATGGCAGATATCCTCGCAGGTTTGCTCTCAGAATGGTTCTCAGATTGTCTGAGGTTTCGCATGCTCTCTGCCCTGTGGCAGCCAGAACAGCGCGATTCCTCCATATTAGAGTCACAGAGCGTCCTGAAAAGTAAAAATCGCTGGCGAGCAGACAGGATCATCTCAGCCTGGGACTGTGCAGGTAAAGGACTCTCACGAGTTGCTCGCAAAGCTCAAAGGCATCGACATCAGCCAGCCTCCGGTTGTCCTTGTGTCGGGCTCCGATCCGTCCATCTTCGACCATACGGAGGATTTCATCCGCAGCCAGCTGCTCAAGCATGAGGCCGTTGAGCTCACCCTGCTCACGGGCGAACAGAACGATGCAGCGGTCCTCGTCGCCGGAGCCTTCAATCTGCCGCTTTTCTCGCCCTATCGCCTGTTTGTCGTAAAGAACGCCGAGCCCATCTTCCGCTATATTCTGTCTAACGAACGCTCTCCCGAGCAGCAGAACTTCAGCAACCTGCCCGAGCACACGATGCTGGCCCTCTATTTCGAGGGAGAGCCGACAAAGGCCATGCTCAAGCTGTTCGGCGATCGGCTTATCCATCTGCAAACGAAGAACCTGTATGCAGATAACATGGAAGAGGCCATTCGACGGGCGGCCATGTATCTGCGATTGGAGCTGACCGAAGAGGCGCTTTTAGAGATTCGCGAACGCGTGTCTCCGCGCGAAGGCGCCGTCCAGGACGCCCTCAAGCGTCTGAAAGAGATGCATACGAAGAATCATGCCGTCACGCTTGAAGAGGTGCGCGACATCCTCTTTCCTAAGGCCGGATGGGATATGTTCCGCCTTGTCGACGCCTGCTTCACGGGCGACATCTACACCTTCTCACGAGAGATGATGAAGTTCAGTCCGCCCGAGGATAACTTTCTCGCTCTGTTAAAGCAGCTTCTGAACCGCACCGACGAACTGAGACGCTATCGTATATGCAGAGCTCTCAATCTCTCGCCAGAAGAAACTCTTGCAACAGTCGGATTAAAAAACCGACATCCTTTTATACAGAAGAAGGCGCTCAAACGCCTGTCAGACGAAACGCAGCGATTCGGAGCGGAGCGGCTGGAGCGGTTATACGAAATCATCACCGAAACGTCCAGCTCCTTTCGCCTCAACGTACCTCTCGACCATCAGGCGGTTTTTTTCGAGAAGAAGGCCATGGACATCTTCTTCCAGACGTAAGCAACCGAGATGCAGAGCCACGGAGAGCGAAATCATGAAGCGATTAAAGAAGATCCTCTATATCATAATTGCCGCTTTTGCTCTTTTCGTCACCGCCCTGTATAATCTTCCCTCGTCGATGCGCGAGGCGGCTTCGTTTGCCGATTTCAGTCAGCAAGTCGCCCCCGAGACTATCGCAGCCTACAGCGCCTTTCGAGAGCGTCCCGTCAAACGACTCGAACGTAACGGACAGGTCTGGACCTACCGCAAGCACGGCAGCGGGCCGGCGCTTCTGCTATTGCATGGCATGGGCGGCGAGGCCGATCTGTGGTGGCAGCAGATTGAGAGCTACGAAAAGCATTTCACCGTCATCGCTCCTACCTATCCTCCTGCGCGCACGCTACAGGGGTTAAGCGAAGGCATCATCGATATACTCGATGCCGAGAATATCGACCGCACGATCGTTATGGGCACATCGCTCGGAGGTTACCTGACGCAGTATCTTCTGGCGCAGCATCCGCAGCGCTTTGAGCGTGCCGCGCTTCTGAACACCTTTCCGCCGAATGACATCATCGCCGAGCAGAATCGCCTTCAGGGATGGGCGCTCCGCCTTCTGCCCGAGCCTGTCGTTTTCAGCATCTATCGTGCAGGCCTTGAAAAGCGCGTCCTGCCCGCCTCACAGAATTCACCTCTTCTGCGAGCTCATCTGATGACACTTGCATCAGGCGGCATGACGAAAGCGCAACTCTACGGTCGCTACCTCTGCGTCATGGAGTCCTTTCAGCCGGCCGCCCCTTTTACACCGATGCTCATCGTCGATTCGGATAACGATCCGCTTGTAAGCGAGCAATTACGGGAGATGCTCGTCGGTACGTACCCGCAGGCGAAGCGCGTTACGCTGCATGAGGCCGGTCATTTTCCGTATATAAGTCACAGCGATCAGTTCCATAGCGTAATCGACGAGTTTCTTTACGGCCATTCTCACGCTGCACCGATTTCATCGCCGATTCCCTCACCGAGGATAAGCCCATGAAACAGACATTTCTATCGGCATTCTGCATACTCGTAATCCTGTTTTCTGCGACTGCCTGCATTCTGCACGTGGACGGAAACGCCACCATCGATGCGGCCGAAGCGGCTTCACGACTGCGCATCGCCGCTACGGCGACGGCGATGCGTTGTCATCCTGATGCTCAACAGGCTCAGTCGGGCCCCATACTCATGGGATTCGCACAAACGCTCTGCATCGCCGCGAATAACCCTGATCTTCTCGTTCTGGAAAGCGACGTTAACCGCTGCTCCGATCTCGTGCTGGCCCTGCCCTGTATGGAGAACCCCTATCAGACCGGGCTTTTCGCCACGCAGCTTGCCCTTGCCTGCCCTGTTGAGGTGGTGCCCTTTCTGCTGAACGACGTGAACCATCCCGTTCAGGGAAATATTCCCGTCGCAACGGCACTTGGCGGCGAAAGCGCCTCGCCGTTTTACTACGGATGCCTTTAGGCCGGCTTACTTCCCTGCAAGCACCGGATAACCGGCCTCTTCGATGCGAGAGGCGATGACCTCTTTCGCCGCCGTCGATTCGACCTTCACGGTTTGCGTCGCCAGATCGACCTCGACCTTAGCCGCCGGATCAGCGGCGCCGACCGACTTCTTCACGGCCATCACGCAATGATTACAGCTCATGCCTTCTACGGTATATTCGTACATCTCAAGCTCCTGTAGACCGGATTTTTCCGTTCTCAAGCACAGTCTACACCTTCCAATAGTGGGAAGGTCAAGTGTCGAAAAAGAAAAAAATCACTGTAAAGCGCGAGCAGAGGGAATAAACCTCGGAGGGCGCTAAGGGCACAGAGATAGAGGGCAGAGAAAATCAAAGAGAAGGCCTCCGCTCAGTCTCTCTTTCACCGCTTGACAGGCTCACACAATTCGTCTACAATTGCCACTGATGCGCCGTATTCTTCTGGTTCTTGCGATCCTATCAAGCTGCACAGTCGGCGTGGACGGCGATGAGACCGTTAGAGCAAGGGAAGCGGCAGGTATGCTTTCTAAGGCGGCCTTTTCGGTGTACCTGCGTTGTCGTGATGGGGAGAGTACGGGCTTCGGGCTGATGACCATGCCGCAGTCCACATGCATTAAGGCCTCTGATCCCGACATGTTAGTGCGGCGCAGCGACGTCCTGGGCTGCGTCGATCGCACGGCTGTGCTTCCCTGCATGGACTCTGCCTTTACCTCTGATATCATCGCCACGAATTTTGCCATGAATTGCTCGATCGAAACGGTGCCTTTCTTGATCAATAATGTCAGTCATCCGCTTCAGGGTAACCTTCTTACTGACCTGACATCCTCACAGAGCAAGTTCTATTACGGCTGCTATTGAGTTATAACGTCGGGGTCGAACGAAACCGGCAATGCCCGGCATTTGGGTGTGAGGCAGAGAGGTTTCAACGATACAGCGGGTAAGACTCACCTGACAGCGCAGCTTTCTGAGATTTTTTCGCGTCTTTCGCGTTTTTCGCGGTAAAGGGTTTTCTGGCATTTGGCGAAAGCGGCGGAATTAAACCTCTGAGTGCGTTGAGGGCACAGAGATAGAGGGCAGAGAAAATCAAAGAGAAGTTCTCCGCTCAGTCTCTCTGTTGCTACTTGACAGATCCACACAATCCGTCTACAATTGCCATCAATGCGCCGCATTCTTCTTGTTTTCGTAATACTCTCAAGCTGCACGTTCGGCGTTGATGGCGATGAGACCGTATCGACGGGCGAGGCGCTGCAGGAACTGAAACTGGCCGCTCTTTCTAACGTTCTTCGCTGCCATCCCGAAGCGGTCGAGGCAGAGACCTATGCCCTGCAGCAGTCCCTCTGCCTCGACGCCGAGAACAAGTCGATACTACTTCGAAGAAGCGATGTGGAAGGATGCGTCGAGCGTATTCGCTTTTTTCCGTGTCAGGATAGCTACTCTATGACGATCTTCTTTACCCGGGTTTTCGCAATGAACTGCCCGATGGAAACGGTTCCCTTTGCATTCAATAGCGTCAGCCATCCCTTTCAGGGGAATATCATGACCGGTTTCGACGGACGCCCCGGATTCTGGTATTCCTGCCTGTAGATGCCGGCGATGCAAATTTTTCTCGCCGCGCTTGACCTTCCCATCATGGGAAGGTTTACATTGAACTGTATCAACGAGAAGATGACGGGAAGCCAGCGGCTTCGCCGGAATAATACAGGAAGACATTATGAAAACCGATACAGGCGACCAGACAGCGAAAACGATACCCACTACGGGCTCCGTGCCCGTCTCGATTCCGACCTCGCTGCCCATATCTATTCCGATTGAGGGCATGACATGCGCCGCCTGTGTCGGACGTGTTCAGCGGGCCGTCGCAAAGGCCGACGGCGTCGAAGGCGTTTCGGTGAATCTGGCGACGGAAAAGGCCGAGCTGGCGCTGCGAGATAATGCGGCACTACAGTCGGCCATCGATGCCGTAACAGATAGCGGCTATGGCGTTCCACTCGAAGAATTCGATCTGGAGATCGGCGGCATGACCTGCGCCTCCTGTGTGAATCGAGTAGAGAAAGCGCTTCGCAAACTACCCGGCCTTCTTGATGCCTCTGTGAATCTGGCGACCGAGCAGGCCCATGTGCGCTTTCCTGTCGGAGCCGTTTCTACGGCCGATCTGATTCGCGCCGTTGAAGAGGCGGGTTATACGGCGCAATTGCCGGTAAGCTCTCAGTCGGCGGCCGAAGAGCGTCAGCAAGAAGCGGAGCGCAAGCTTCAACGCGAGAAAAGGACTCTTGCCGCTTCCATTCTGTTAACGCTTCCGCTCGTTATTCCGATGCTTCTTGAGCCCTTCGGATTCGCGGCAATGCTACCGGGCTGGTGGCAGCTTCTTCTGGCCACGCCCGTTCAGTTTCTATTCGGAGCTCGTTTCTACAAAGCGGCCTATCATGCGGTGCGCGCGAAATCAGGCAACATGGATCTGCTTGTCTCTCTCGGCACGTCGGCGGCCTTCGGACTTTCGCTCTATCATCTGCTCACGGCAGGCGAGCATGCCCATCATGCAGGCCTTTATTTTGAAAGCTCGGCGGCGGTGATCACGCTTGTTCTGCTCGGTAAGTTTCTTGAGAGCCGGGCAAAATACCGCACCACCGAGGCCATTCGAGCGTTGCAGAAGCTGCGACCGGCTATGGCCCGCGTTCAAAAAGGCAACGATTTCATCGAAACGCCCGTCGAACAGATCCGCAGCGGCGACGTCGTCATGGTGCGACCCGGCGAGACGGTTTCGGTGGACGGGGTCATCGAAGAAGGCGAAAGCGAAATCGACGAATCGATGTTAACCGGCGAATCGTTACCCGTATCAAAGCGGAAGGGAGATGCCGTGTCAGGCGGATCGGTAAACGGAAGCGGCATGCTGCTTGTACGCACGACAGCCGTCGGCGCCGAAACGATGCTTTCGCGCATCATCAGACTTGTCGAGACGGCGCAGGCTGGTCGTGCTCCGATACAGCGTCTGGTCGATCGTATCAGCGAGGTCTTTGTGCCCGTCGTGCTTGGCGTCGCCGTGCTTACCATTCTCGCATGGGGATTCCTGACCGGTAACTGGGAGCAGGCGCTGATTCACGGAGTGGCCGTTCTTGTCATCGCCTGTCCGTGCGCCCTGGGCCTTGCCACTCCGACTGCCATCATGGTCGGTACCGGACTCGGCGCCCGCCTTGGCATCCTGATTCGCGACGCCGAGGCACTTGAGCGCGCCCATGCCATCCAGACGATTCTGTTCGATAAGACCGGAACGTTAACCATAGGACGCCCCGAGCTTGTCGAGCTGATTCCCATAAGCGAAGACGAACTGGCGTCGCTGATAAAAGCCGCCGCTTTACAGAAGACAAGCGAGCATCCGCTTGCGCATGCCGTCGTAAAAGCGGCCGAGAAGGCCGGTATCGACGTGCCCGAAGCGACAGAGGTCAGGGCCCTGCCCGGTCGCGGCATCGAAGGAAAAGTCGGTGATTCGTCGTTGCGGCTTGGAAGCGCTACCATGCTTGAAGAGATGCAGCTGACGTTACCCGCCGGTGAGATCATCGAGCCTCTGAATCGCGAAGGGCGCACCGTATCGTTTCTTGTCGATGTGCATAACCGCAGCATTCTTGCCATTCTCGGCTTCGCCGACATGATAAAGCCGACGGCCTTGAAAACGATACAGAAACTGAAAGAGCTGAAGATCCATACGGCTATGCTCACCGGCGATAACAGAGCAAGCGCCGATCGTATCGCGAAAGATCTGCCTCTTGACGAAGTCATCGCCAACGTCTTACCCGAGAAAAAGGCGGACGTCGTAAAAGAGCGTCGCGACAGAGGCGAGGTTGTGGCGATGGTCGGCGATGGTATCAACGATGCTCCGGCGCTCGCCGCCGCCGACGTCAGTATGGCTATGGCTACGGGAACCGATGTTGCGATGTCGTCGTCGGGCATCACCCTGATGAACGGGAATCCGCTGCTGATTCCCGACGCCATCGAGCTCTCTCGAAGAACTTACGCGAAGATCAGGCAGGGATTGTTCTGGGCCTTCATCTACAACGTCATCGGCATTCCTCTTGCCGCCGCCGGGTATCTGAGCCCCGTCCTTGCAGGCCTGGCGATGGCGCTTTCCAGCGTCAGCGTCGTTACCAACGCCCTGCTTCTGCGTCGCTGGAAGCCTGCAAGCATGCAGACAGAGAAGAGGCCAGCTCATTAATAGTACGAAGGAAAGCACCATGCCAGTCAGTGAACGATCCTCTGAAGCGGGCCTGAACATCGGACGTGTGGCCGCAAGATCCGGAGTCAGCGCGAAGCTGATCCGACACTATGAATCGATCGGGCTTATTCGCAAGCCCGGTCGTAACGATTCCGGATACCGACTGTATAACGACAACGACGTGCACACGCTTCGTTTTATCAAACGGGCCAGAGGCCTGGGCTTTTCCCTCGAAAAGATCAAACATCTGCTCGGCCTATGGCAGAATCGCCGACGTGCAAGTCAGGATGTGAAGCGTCTTGCCGCCGCTCATCTGAAAGAACTGGAACAGAAGATTGCTGAGATGCAGAGCATGGCGACGACGCTGAATCATCTGATCAACCACTGTCACGGCGATGGAAGGCCGGATTGTCCCATCCTTGCCGATCTGGCGGGCGAATCGTCAGACGCCGCCTGTCACTGAGATGTTTAGCGGCGCCCTTTCAAAAGAAGCATCGGATATTCCCGCCCCGTCTTCTGCTTCAGATGTACAAAGGCCGTTTCGACGGTCACATCGTCAAAGCCGGCGGCTAACGCGGCCGTTTCAAGCTGATCCTTTGAGAAGCCATGATGCAGCTCGCCGGCATTCGGATCATCGTGAAAGCTTCCGTCTTCGGTTTCGAGGTCGATGACGCCGATCCGACCGCCCGGCTTCAAAGCACGGTGAAATTCACGCAGAACGGACTCGATATCCTCAATATGATGAAAGGTCATCGTCGAAACGATGACGTCGATCGTGCGGTCGGCGACACCGGGCAATAGCGCCTCATGTGGATCAAAAACTCTCGCCTCTACGCCTGTCAGTCCACCCCGGACGATCTTTTCGCGAAAGCGATCCGCCATGCCCTGTGATGGCTCCATGCCAATGACCGAACCGACATGAGGGCGCAGGCCGAGCGAAACAAGTCCGGTGCCGGCTCCATAGTCAAGCAGCGTCATGTCGGAGCGAAACGTCAGATGCGATAGGAAAACCTGCACATGCCTTTCGGCCATGGCCAGACGTCCGGGGTTTTCATCCCACGTCTGCGCTGCGGTGTCAAAATGAGCAGACATTTATACACTATACAGGTATACGGTCAGCCCGGCCAGCATTTTTGGCGTCGCTTCCTTTGCCACTCGCCCTTTCGCGTATCGACTCTTCACACATCTCTGCACAGGTAGAGAGCCAGGCACGGACAAAAAGCAATTGACACTTCTTCGCTAAAGACGTCCGATTCCTGCATGCTTGGATTTCGCTTTATAAAAACACGTCCCACCGACTACGTCATCCTCTTCCGCAACGGAAAGGCCCGGCGCCACGGTACAGCTCTCAGCTTCTTCTATTATGCTCCCTCTTCAAGCCTTGTCATCGTTCCGGCCGGCAGCCGGGATGCGAACTGCATCTTTAACGAAACGACGGCCGATTTCCAAAACGTCGCCATTCAGGGCCAGTTCACTTACTCCATCATTGATCCGCTGAAGCTTGCGACGCTTCTTGATTTCTCCGTCGATATTCACGGACGCTACACCGGCGACGGAATGGAAAAGCTTCCCGTCCGTTTTACGAACGTCGTGCAGATCACGCTGCGCGAAAAGCTCAAAAGCCTGACGCTTCGCGAGGCGCTTACCTCGGGAACGATGCTTGTCGAGCATGTGCGCACACGCCTTAAAGAAAACGAAACGCTGACGGCGCTGGGTCTTGAGCTTCTTGACTTTACCATCTTACAGATCAGCCCCACGCCCGATATGGCAAGAGCGCTTGAGGCGACGGCAAGAGAGATGCTGCTCAAAGAGGCCGATCAGGCCGTCTACGAGCGACGCAACTTCGCCGTCGAGCAGGAGCGACGCATCAAAGAAAACGAGCTGCAAACGCAGATCGCCGTCGAAGAAAAGAACCGCATCATCCGCGAAGAGCAGATGAACGCCGAGATCGCCGTGCAGGAGAAGGTGCGCGTCGTCGAAGAGACGAAGATGGAATCGGCGCGAAGCCTCGAACGAAAACGCAAAGAGATCGAACAGGAAAAACTCGAGGCCGAGATCCAGCTTGAAGAGCGCCGCCGCGAGCTTGTGGCCAATACCTCGCATAACCTGATCGAACAGGCGAAGGCAAAATCCGAGGCGACGCGCATGGAGCTCGCTCTGCTGCGCGATCTCAGCCCGGAACTGGTCGAGGCGCTGCTTCTCAATCACATGGACGCGGGAAGCATGGTGGCTCGAGCGATGCGCGACCTTTCGCGCAACGCCGATAAGATCGGTAATCTGAACATCAGTCCCGAACTTCTTGAATCCCTCATCGATAGGGCGCCGAAAAAATAAGGCATGCAGCTGGAACGCATCATCGTCGTCAGGCGTCCGACGCGGCTTGAAGAGCTGAAACGGCGCTTCAACACGAAGTCGCAGGCGGAGTTCTATGTGCAGAGCCGCGGCCAGTCCTTCGACGACTACGAGCTCGAAGACATGACGTACAGCGAAGCGCGCGAGGCGGTGCTTCGCGCCATTCCGCGCAGCGTGAAGTTCCTCGAACTTGATCGCAGTTTTCTTCCTAACTATGTTTTCGCTCCCGATGATCTTGTGCTCACGCTCGGCCAGGACGGCCTCGTCGTCAACACGGCGAAATACCTCGACGGACAGAACATTCTCGCCGTGAACCCCGATCCGGCGCGATTCGATGGCATCCTGCTGCCTTTCAAGGTCGACGACGTTCAGAAGACCATCGAGGCCTACGAAGCAGATGCGCTCGGCGTGCGTCCGATAACGATGGCAAAGGCCGCGCTTAACGACGGGCAGGAGCTTCTCGCCTTCAACGATCTTTTTATCGGGCCGAAAACGCATACGAGCGCCCGATACTCGATCCGATATCGCAACGCCGTCGAAAACCACTCTTCAAGCGGGCTTATCGTTTCGACTCCGGCCGGCAGCACCGGCTGGATGAGCTCGCTTTACAATCAGACGGCCGGCATCGCACAGTTCGCCGGATTGCAGCCGCAGAGTATATCCAAAAAGTCGCAGAATAAAACGCAGCCAAAAAGCCCGGATGCGTCTTCGTCTCTTTCACAGTCGCCTCTTGCGGCGCCGCGTCTCACATGGGAAGAACGCCGCTTGCTTTTTCTCGTTCGCGAGCCCTTTCGCAGTCAGGTCAGCCAGACCGATATCGTCGCCGGCTTCATCGAAGAAGGAGAAGATCTTGTTCTTGAAAGTCATATGCCAGAAAGCGGAGTCATCTTTTCTGACGGCATGGAGTGGGACTTCATGCAATTCAACTCGGGCACTGTGGCCCGTGTCTCGGTCTCTGATAAACGAACGAACCTGCTCGTAGCGGAAAAGATCTCATGAGCCAGGTCATTCCCATAGCGCTTCTGCATTCCTTGAGCGGCTCTATGGAGCTGACGGAGCGAGCCGTTTTACAGAACGCCCTCGACGCCATCGACGAGATCAACGCTACCGGAGGATTGCTCGGCTTTCGCGTTGAGCCCGTCATCACCGATGGATGCTCTTCGCCCGAGATATTCGCCGAGCGCACCTTTGAGCTTCTCGGCAAAGGCATCCGTTTTTTTGCCGGCGGCTACAGCTCCGTTTCGAGAAAATCCGTGCGTCCGCTTATCGAGGATGCCGGCGCCCTGCTTTTCTTTCCCGCTCCACACGAAGGCTTCGAAGCCTCTCCCTCGATCGTTTACACAGGCCTGACCCTGAATCAGCAACTGCTGCCTCTCTTTCACTGGATGAAAGCAACGGGCAAGAAAAGCATCTTTCATCTCGGCAGCGATATGGTGTATCAGCGCGTGCTCGGTCGCATGCTGCATCTGCTTGCTCTCGAATCGGGGGTTCGTTTTGCCGGGGAATTCTATATACCGGAACCGCTCAAAGACGAACAGAAAGAAGAGGCCATACTCGAAGCCCTGAACGCCGATACTGAACTTGTCGCCGTAAGCTGCTCGGGTAACGATACGGCACGGTTACAGAGACTGCTCAATGAACATTCTTTCGCTCAGGCCTTTGCCTCTCTGAACGGCGAATCTTACTCTTCAAATACGGATAACCTTTTCGTTCTCTGCACACATCCAGACGCCAGTATCGCCGCCACGGGCGCTCGCCATTCCATTCATCTCTGGAGAAAGGCAGCCCTTGTAGCCGATGACATCTCGCCAGCGGCGATCCGGCAGGCGCTTCCCGGTTTGCAGCTTGATACGGATTTCGGTACGGCCGGGCTAAGAAACAATCTGCACATCGAGCAGGATACTCTGATCGTACAGCTTACTGCACACGGTAAACAGGTTCAGCACAGAGAACGACTCTCGCCGCTCCCCTATCTCGGTCTTGAAGCTACGGATTTCGAGTTGCGCCCACTGGCCGAACAGGCGATGGCCGGCTATGCAGACTCCGTTCACCTTTCCCTTCTGCTTGAACGAAAGAATCAGAAGCAGAAAGAGATCGAGAAAGAGCTGCATAGATATCAGCACGAACTCGAAGACAGGGTGCGCGAAAGGACGCTGTCGCTCGAACTATCAAGACAGAAGCTCGAAAGCGAGATTCATCAGCGCGAATTACTTGAAGAGGCGGTCGGCGAATCACAGCGCCGATTCCGGCAGATCCTCGAGCACACTTCGTTAGTGGCCGTCGTGCTCGATCAACGCGGCTGCATCGTATACGCGAACCAGACGCTTTTACAGAAGACGGGCTGGAAACGATCCGAGATTATCGAGCGCAACTGGTTCGAGCAGTTTGTTCCGCAGAGGCCCGAGCTGCCCGAGAAGTATCTTGCAGCGATGCGATCCGGCAAGATCAAGCCGAAGCTCGAACAGACCATTCGCACAAAGGCAGGCGAGACGCTGATCCTGCGCTGGTCGAACACTCTTCTTATGGAAGGGGGCCAGGAGATTACCGGCGTCGTCAGCATCGGCGAAGACATCACGCAGCAACGCGAAGCGGCGGAGGCGCTGCGACGCTCTGAAGAGAAGCTGCGAACGCTCTTCTCTTCGATGACCGACGTCATACTGGTAATTCGCGACGACGGCTCTCTCGACGAGGTGGCGCCCACAACGTCTGATCTGCTGAAGCAGAAAGGCGCAGACGCCGCCACGCTGGCCGACTTCTTCCCGAAGGAGCAGACGGAATTCTTTCTGGGCTCTATTCAAAAAGCCCTGCACGTGCATCAACCGTTAACCGTCGAGTATTCTCTCATAGTGGACGGCGTCGAGCACTGGTTCGAGGCGCGTATCTCTCCGCTCAGCGCAAATACGGTGCTCTTTATTGCCCGAGACGCCACCGAACGCATGCTGGCCCAGCGAGCGCTGCACGCAGCTAACGTGGAGCTGGAGCGTCGCGTAAAGGACCGCACAAAAGAGCTGCAATCGGCGAACGCTCGATTGATCGAGCTGGCGACACGTGACGAGCTTACGGGCGTGGCAAATCGACGACTCTTTAACGAAACGCTTGATGCCGAGATTCGGCGGGCTCGCCGTGATAAACGCTCGCTTTCGCTTCTCTTCTGTGACGTAGATTATTTCAAGAAATACAACGACCGATACGGTCATCAGGCCGGCGACGAATGCCTCATAAAAATCGGTCATCTTCTTGCCGCTCTGTTCCGTCGGGCCGGCGAGTTACCCGCCCGATACGGCGGCGAGGAGTTTGCCGTCATACTTCCCGGAACGGACGCCTTTCAGGCTCTGCTGCTGGCCGAGAAACTGCGCGCCGATGTGGAGGCGCTGCAGATACGGCATGAGGAATCGGATATCTCGCAATGGGTAACGCTGAGCATCGGCATCGTGAGTATTCTGCCGCGGGCAAAGCATACGTCGGCCTTCTTTATTCACGAGGCCGATAACGCCCTCTATCGTAGCAAAGAAGAAGGCCGCAATCGCATTACGGTTGCGGAGCCGGAGTAACAGGTCGCCAGCCAGCGCAGAGCGGCGGGGCCTTCGTCTCGCTGATACGATCGAAATGCGTGCGATAGGGATACACGGTCCCGACAGGCGACGAAAGATAGTTATCCTTGCAGAGCGTCGTCACCTTTAACTGATCGGCCTTCTCGACGACATAGAGCCCGAATTGCGCCCGACCGGCCGCATGATGAACGAAAAGCATACGCTGCCCCTGCCTCATCGTCTTTTGAATATTCTCCATCATCAACGCAAACTGCTCGGGCGGCGTGTAAAGATCTTCGATAGCATTACTCAAGAAGACGACGCCCATCGAATCGGCGGCGATGCTGTAATCGGCTTCGTGCAACGACGAAATCTGCAGACGCACGCTTTCAAGAGCGGAGTATTTCTTCTGGAATGTAAGCAGCGTCTGCACGCAGCGAGATTTCTCGCCGGCAAAGCAGAGGGCGTCGAGCGAGGCGGTCAGGCGTTTCTCCATGGGCCTGCCATCAAAACGCGCAGACCAGCCAAGATTCAGCGTCGTCACCGAAGCGGTTAAAGATGCCTCATCCTTCATCGCCTCCGCGTCATAAAGAGCAAGGATCTGACGATGGGCATCGATGATACGCCAGTCGATATCAAGCATGGTTAACGTTTTGCAATCCAGAAGAGAATGCATCAGATACGGTTGAATCAGGCCGACACTGAAGCACTCTTTTTTCTCCTTCGGGAAAAGCGCCATAACGGGAGCAAAGTCAAGATCGGGGCGTGTGTCGTTCATCTTGAAAAAGTTCCAGCATCCGGCCATCAGTTTTGGAACCGGTGATTCCAGATTCGCGAAAGGGCCCTCTTTCTCGAAGGCAGCGGGCGTTACAAAGCCGGGCACAAGATCGGGAGTGGGGCGACGACCTTTCCAGACCTGCTCGCAGAACGCATCGCTGCGACTGCGCATATATTCAAAGGCCTCGACGGGCGAGGCGTTCATCTTCTGCGGATTGAGATCGGGCAGATAGGACTGAATGGCGTTTGATACGATAAATTTGAGAACCGGCTCGCCTTCTTTTTTCGGAGTCGTAGCCGGCGATCCCTGACAGGAAAAAAGTACGAACAGCGCGGCGAAACAAACGGCAGAACGAACCGTAACGGATAATTTCATCGTCGCAGAAAATCCAGCACGCCTCTACACGCAAAGCTTTTTCCACGCCCTTGATACAACGATACAGGCAAAAAGCAGCGAGCCGCCTGCCATCAGCCGAGCAGCAATGCATCGGTGAGAACGATCACGCCTCTCTCTCTGAGGCGCCCTATAAGCGAGGGGGCGATGCGGTTACCGAGCAGGTTCACAAATTCGAGAGCGGGCAAATCGAGAAGCGGCTCGATATCTTCAAGACGATTGTTTTCCAGATCAAGCAGTCGCAGACGGTGCAGCGATTCGATGCCCGAGAGATCATCGATATCATTACCGGCGAGATAGAGCTCTTCCAGTTCTACGAGGCCGCGCAGGCGGCGCAGGCTCCTTATGTGATTGGCGCTCAGGTTAAGCACACGAACATGAATCAGATACTCGGCCCCGGCCAGATCGTCGATTTCGTAATCCGAGAGGTCCATCGTTCCCTGAAAGTAATCCAGATGATGCGGTTCCAGCCCGACGTTATGGGCGCCGTATTCTCTGGCCTGTACCGCCTCAAAAAGCGTGCGCCCTTCATCGGCCGTCTCGCCATAGTCGAGATCGTCAATATCATCGAGATCAGGGCCACCGTCAGAGCCATAAGGGTCCACCTCGTTGTCGAACCACGCGGAGCGCACGGAATCAAAATCTTCTTCGCCGTACTCCCACTCTTCATCGGCGCCTTCGTAGTCATCACGGTCGGGCGTTATGCGAATCGATCGTTCCATCGATGGATCAACCGAAAAGACGCGCTCCATATCTTCAAGCGACGCCCTCTGTCCGCCTTCGATATCGGCGATCGCTTTCAAATAGGATTGCAGACGATCCGGATGATACAGCAGAATCAGTTTCGAGAAAAGAAGAGGGCCCTCTATCTCCAGGCCGTTTTTACGACCGACATCGTTCAGAAAGGCGCGCCTTCCCGAACGATGCGCCTCGATCAGCGCCGTCGTCATCGCATGCAGGTAATCCACAGTACACTTCTGCCTGAGTGCGGCTATGCGATGAGCGTCAGTCTGCATACTGCCTCCAGGCAAGATGGTCTCAACAGAGAGTTATACGTCAGATCGAAACGGGGCCTTGAGCCGGTTTTGAGACGTGTTCTTACAGTGGATCGGATCGTTCCCACGCCTCTCGCAGCGATGGAGGGATGCTGCGGTCCTGATAGCGATCGATGCGCAGCCGTCCGTCGACAAAGCGAACACGGGCGAAGATATCATGCCGGAACTCCTGAAGCACTCTGACGGCCTTAGGCTTCTTCTTCGCAGTTTTCGCTTCCTTTTCTTCAAGCAGCTCTTCTTCAAAACGACAATCCGGCTCCTGCCAGAAGAGAAAAAGGTCGCCCGATTCCGGATCGATGCGGTTCTCGGAGCGGAAGACGGTCCTGCGCATCGGAGGATCGACCTCGCAGCGGGCCTCCAGATTCTCTCTATGATAGTCGATGATGCGCGGACCGGCACGATCGGGAAAGACGGCCTGCAATTTCTCGCCGGCCGAACAGCAGGCACAGTCGCGACTGCGGATCAGCAGAGCTCCGCTTAACGGATAATTCTCTTTCTCTATACGACTCGAGAATCCGCCTGTGAGAAAGAGCTGCCCATCGCGCTTTCTCTCGAAAACAAGAATGCTTTCCTGACGATCGCAGATCTCATGATCGCGCAGAAGGAAACGCGCCGCATGAACGCGAAAATCCTTCAGATCATGCACCTCAATGCTGACGGCTGCGCCGAGAACGGTATCAAGAAGAGCATCGCTTTCTTCCAGCTCGCGATCGTCGATATCAAGCTCATTCTCGGTTTCCAGGTCATAACGACGCCCGGCGAGTAGAACGGCGCCTGAAAAGGCCCATCCCTTCACATCATCATAGGTCGTACGAAACCAGAAGCCGCGCCTTCCGCGGATGGTATCGATACGGCGGCCCGCCGTTTCGATAAGGCCGATCGTGCCATAGGGCAGACGGGAGATGATCTTCGCCTGCAGATCGGGCTTCTCGCGCAGATCGAGGCCATCAAGCGTGGGCACGCGAAAATAACGTTCCAGCGGCCGATCAGAGAGAAAGCTGTCGAACACCCATCCCTGCTTCGACAATGGCTTCGACGACTTCTTCTCGTCGCCGTCAGAATACTGAATCTTAACCCAGAATCCGCGATTGCCGGCAATCTCTTCGGGCAGAGCGGAACGTTCGATGATCTGAACGGCCTCGTTGTAGGGAATCAGATCGATGAGCTTTCCGTCAAGACCGGCCGATTCGCGCACGCTCAATCCCGAGATCGTCGAAACATAAAAAAGCGGAGGACCGAACGGGTTGACCGGCTTTTCGCAACTTGAAACGAGCACGATACACAGAAAGAGAACGACAAGCCGTAAAGTCCGTTCTGAGGAACGGGCCGGTGAGGACATATCTCTGATTCTCGTCAGAGAAACGACTGTCAAGCGGAAAGATGAATCGTTCTTTTCACGCAAAGAGGTGCAAAAACGATGTGTCATGCGTCCCTCCTTCTGGATCCTGTCGACGGGCACCGAACTCGCCCAGGGAAGATCTCGCGATACGAATTCCGCTGAAATCGCTCGCAAGCTCGCCGACCTCGGCTTCGATGTGATCGGCATATCTATCCTTCCCGATGATCCTGAAATCATACTGGCCTATCTGCAATGGCTGCAATCGCGAAACGACGTCACCGCGCTGATCATGACAGGCGGACTCGGTCCGACGTCGGACGATCATACGATCGACGTGCTCGGCAGGTGGACAGGCTCGGCCCTCATAGAAGACCCGACTGCCTTGCGCCGGCTGGAGGCCTTTGCCCGTCTGCGACGCCGCATCGATATCGAAACCGCGCGCAGACAGGTTCGCGTTCTTGCCGACGCCGACGTTATTCCGAATAACACCGGACTTGCACCGGGAGTGCTCGGCTCCGTTGCGCGCGAAACGCAACCGCTCTGGTACTGCGCCCTGCCCGGCGTGCCCTCTGAAATGCGCCCCATGTGCGATATGGCCATCGACCGATTGCGCGAAAAGATCCATGCCACTCCCGTGCATCGCGTTGAGTTTCATGTCTATGAAGAGCCCGAATCCGACTTTCAAAAGACCGTCTTCAATGACGGAGCCCTTGCTGCTGACGCATTGAAAAGCGATCCGGCCTTTCGGTGGGGAGTGGCCGCCATGCCCGGCTCACTGAAGGCCTTTTTTGAACATGAAACCGATGAAAGGGTTATCACAGAACTACAGCAGGCCGTTCAAAGTCACTACGGCGAGCGCTTTCTGCATCGCAGCGTCGAAGAACTGCTTCCTGAATGGCTGCTTGAAAAAGGGATAACCGTATCGTTTGCCGAATCCTGCACCGGCGGATTGCTCGCGAAAACGATCACCGATCGCGCCGGTTCAAGCGCCTACTTCGCCGGATCGGCCGTCACCTACTCCAATCAGAGCAAGCAGGACCTGCTTTCCGTTCCGGAAGGCATCCTCACGACGTTCGGCGCCGTCAGCGAAGAATGCGCCCTTGCCATGGCCGACGGGGCGCGCCGGGCCTTTCATGCCGATGCAGCCGTCTCGGTAACGGGCATTGCCGGCCCGGACGGAGGCACGCCCGAAAAACCTGTAGGAACGGTCTATTCGGCCATCGTCACAGCAAACGAGCGCATCGCATTCAAGCTCTTTTACCCCATGGATCGCGAGCGCGTCCGCGAATATACGACCCGTAGCATCCTCTTCAGATTGTATCGCTTCTTGCAAAAAAGGACAGGTTCGTAACGAAAGCTGGCGCAAAAAGGGTTTACAGGAGCTTTCGATCGTCTACTGTTTCATAACGACAAACAGGGAGGAGTTCATTATGCAGAAGAAGTGGATCGAGCTATTCGACGGATTGATGAAGGGAGATATTCCCTTCGAGCAGGAAGGCTACATCGTGGTCACCCGATTCGATCCGAACAGCCCGTATGCGGTCATGGAATTGATTTCTTTCAAGAACGTGAAGAACATCCAGAGCACGTCATCCGGCGTTACCTTCCACTCCGACGGATTCAAAACCTTCGTCGTTTTCGAGCCGATGAACTACCAGTTTCGCTTTATGGAGCCCTATCTGCGAGAAGGAGCGGCCCAGGTTCCGCTGCGCTTCAACGAATGCGTCATCGTCGACCTGCCGAGACGCGACCGCATCATTATGTCGAAAGACCCGTACACAAGCTATGGCTCGTTTACCGTCGACAAACCCGAACACGGCAACTTCGTATATTACATCTTCGGAGCGCCGGGCGTCGAAGACATCATCTGCCATTTCGTCGGCGCCGTCCTGAACGAGGATCTGAAGGTTCCGAAGTCCGCTCTGCCGCAGATCTTCACCGTCATCAAAGACAACCTGACGAAATTCCACAAGTTTGCGGGGTAGTTGAACACGACATAACGCAGCGGATGGGCGTCTCTGGAACCGCTGCCGATCTCCGGAAAAGTGAAAGGAAGCTGTTGACTTTTTCACGTTTGCAATTTACCTGGATTCAATTTGATTTGTTTTTTGAAAGGATCGATTGCTGTATGAACATCTATGTAGGGAACCTTCCCTTCCGAGCCAGCTCCGACGAGCTACAGAATATTTTCGCAGCCCACGGAACTGTGGCCCGCGTAACCATTCCCGTCGACCGAGAAACCGGCCGCTCAAGAGGCTTTGCCTTCGTGGAAATGCCCAATGATGCCGAGGCCTCTGAGGCGATTAACAGCCTGAACGGATTTGAGTTCATGGGCCGTATGTTAAAAGTAAATGAAGCTCGTCCCGTTGAGCGTAACGGTGGCGGCGGCGGACGCGGTGATAATCGTTTCCGCGAACGTAGAAATCAGGACTACTGAAATTTTCTTACGTATGCCTTCATGGCAAGGGCGACCTCCGGGTCGCCTTTTTTATTGGGGGGCGCGGGGGTTGGAGGCTGCAGCCAGCTCTTCACTCGGGGTGAACCGTATAGTTTTTTTAGGTCGTTTCTTGACTCAGGCAGCAATTCAGGGATAGAATCGTTTAAGATGCGACCGAGCAGTTTTACTCCTTCGGGGGGCTTAGATCAATGAGAAGACTTCAGCTATTCCGCATTCTGACACTCTTCATAACGGCAACGTTATCAAGCTGCCGACTTACTGGATACGCCGAAGAGGAAAAAAAGCTGAGCAAGGATCTATGCCTCTCCGTCTCTGCCATCTACATTGACCGAAAACTATCGAGAGATCCCGATGAATATGACGATACGAATGACATAGCAGGCCTTATTTTCTTTTGTATCGTCCGGCCCGAATACATAGATGCACATTATTGAGCCATGATGCTGCAACGTTCTCTAAAAGCCTGAGGGAATCGTGAAAAAGACCATCTCTTTCTTAGCTTATTCTCTGTTCTGCTTCACCGGCAGTACAGGCTGCGCGAATACCGAAACGACAGAAGAGGACTGCGATGCTTATCTGCGATCCCTGGCTTACTTTTCGTCTTTTAACCCAACAGGTACCGTAGCCGCAAAAGCAAAAGAAGACGGCATCCTTTTTAGCAGCACCATGTATCTCTACTGCAAAAACCAGATCCCCGCTGAAGATCCGCTGGATCGAGCGACGGGTATCAATGTTTTCTAAGAAAAACGGGTCAACTGCACGCCGATCCACCGCCGCTCCCGCCTAACCCGTCCCATTCCCGGCGCCCCCGTCTCGCCCGCCGATCCACCGCCGCTCCCGCCTAATCCAATCCCATTCCCGGCGCCCCCGTCTCGCCCGCCGATCCACCGCCGCTCCCGCCTAATCCAATCCCATTCCCGGCGCCCCCGTCCGAACCCCGCCTGGCACTCAACCCATCAACAAAGTGCCACCCGCGGGGTGAGGATGGGGGCGCCGGGAACTTAGACTCGCCTCAGATTGTACACGATCTTATCCAGCACCTCTTCTCCCGAACGGCCCTCGACAAGGATGGCATGCACGGCCCAGGCTACAGGATACTTCTCGGGTTTGAAGTCGATGAGATTGGGAAGTGAACGTATTCCAAAAAGGCCCGACGATTTATGCGACGGGTCGGCCTTTCCGTAAACAAGGTCATGGCCGTACTGGCGGTCCTTCGATTCCTGCCCGAAGCAGGCAAGCATGAGATCGGTCAGTCCGGATAACCCTGAGAACGTTTCGGGCTTTCCGCCAAGAGCGGTTCCGATGGCGGTCATCTCTCTGTAAAAACGGTTCGATACGTGAAAGAGCGAGTTATCGTTGTTGCCGCCCAGGTTCTTCTCATAGTAGCCGTCGAGAAGGCCGGTTGCAAGCGCATAGATGTTCTTTAACGCTCCGCCCAGCTGCACGCCCTTCACGTCGGACGGCACAACGGCCGGACGCGCAAAGATATAGGCATTCGAACAGAGCTTCGTCAGATACTCTATGCGATCGAGCCGCGACACGGCGGCGATTTCGTATCCGGTGATCTTGCGCTCCATGATCTGCTGCGGATAATTCGCCCCCGACATGGCAAAGAAGCGCACCGGATCAAGATCATAGTCGGCGGCAAGATCGTCGAGGATGAGCCCGCGCGGCGAGCCGGTGAATCCTTTTACGGCGCTGATAATCGGCGCATCGTTCTTCGCAAGATAGAGCTTCAGCCGGCTGTAATAGCGATCGAGCTCCCACGGTCGCACGCACTGAAAGACCATCGTCGCCTTTTCAGCCGTCTGCGGATTCGTCGTGAACTGAATGTTAGGCGGAAGCTTGAAAAGCGGGAAGTGCGTTCGATCGACGCGCATCTCGTTGCATTCGGCGGCGAGCTCGTCTTCAAGCACATAGATGCTCACCGTTACGTTCTGATTCGCCAGCACGCAGGCGATGGCCGTCGCCGCCGGAGAATGACCGACGACCAGGATATTCTCCTGTGGCTGTGCGGGCATGCGAATCAGCGTGTTCTCTTCGGTCGGATCAAGCCCGCGATAGAGATTGCGGTAGGTTCCGTGACGATGCCGGTGCAGCTGTCTGCCTACAAGGGCGGCAAGGTTATCAATGATGAACTGCTTCTTATCGCCTTCTTCGGGCACGGGAAGCCTGTCCACATAGTCGGGTAACTCCGCCATGAGCTTTTTCGAAAGCTCGCCGACGAGAACAGGACGGCCGAGCGACATCTTGCCGCGCGCCTGCTGAAAAAGAAACGAATCGGCGGGCAGGATCTGATCGGTCCCTTCGAGCGAAACGGGGATGATGATCTTGTTCGCCACATAATGATAGACCGTGTCGACGAATCCCAGAAGCGATCCGGTTCGGCTGCGCGTACCCTCGGGAAAGATGGCCAGCACCTTTCCTTCCTTCTGCAAGGCCTGCGATTGTCTGAAGGCGCGCATGTTGATGCGCGTCATCGTATCGGCAAGGCCCGGATTCTGCGTCATGTCACGCTTCGAGCAGACGAGCAGCGTATCGAACATATAAAGCCCGAGACGGCCGAAGTCCTCTTCGAAGGCCAGGCGTCCGGCGATGAAGGCAAGCTGATCGGCGACCTTGCGGGCCTCGCCTCCCTGCCTGTACAGCAGGTGGTAGATGGCCGGCGCATCGAGATGGCTGATATGATTCGAGATAAGAACGACGGGGAATTTGCCGGCAAGCGGCAGGATATATTTGAGATTCTCCTCGCCCTCAAACGTGAAATTCGTCATCAGCGGATCAAGGAACGATACGACGAAATCCCGCAGCTCCGGGTTCTGTCGCGTATGCACGCCGACGCGTTCAAGCGCCGTCGGATCTTTGAACGTGTCCATGACGGCAGGCAGCGGAGTTTCCACCGATAGCTTTAGAAAAGTATAAAGCCGCCTTTTCGCCTCCTCTTCAGGGACGCCGTAGCGGATGAAGGCCTCGATATTTTTAAAGAATTCTCGTTGCCAGGGGGCGTGTGTTTCGCCTGCCTTTGTGTCTTTGTCGTCATGCATACGGGCTGAATGCTCGTTCGAAGACGGCGTTCTGTAAATTGTTTTTCGCTCTTCACAGAACAAAACGGCGAAATTTCCTGCATCGCTGCATCCCTGCGTCTATTGAGCAGTCGGATTTCTTCAGCCGGGTCCGACCAGGTGAACCGTCCATTTGGCCGGGCTCATTGAACTTTCAGCGGAAGCTGCGATTCGGTGAAGGGAACCGGGACCAGGCATCCAAAATTGTAGTTGAATTTCAGAGGGCTTCCCGGATTCTTCAACGAAAAGCAGGATTCCGGCAACTTCCGGCCTTTCTTGCAGCGGCCCATGGCAAAAGAGAGAAAAAGCAAAGCGACAGACGCCGATTCGAATCTGCGCCGCTACCTCGACGAGTCCGATACGGGCCCGAAACAGGGCAGAGACTGGCTGAGTCGGTGGAACGAGCTGCGATACAAGATCCACCGGAAAGGGCGAGAACGCATCACGATCATGATCGTTCCGCATACTGAAAGCAACATCCTCAATCTGCACATCTCCAACTACGCCCTCTTTGGTACGGCCGGCGTCATTTTCGTCTTTCTCATCGCATCGCTGATCACCATCATCAACCGAAGCGCCGAAACCATTCAATTCTACGATATGGGTCTGACTAACAGCCAGTTCCATATTCAGAGCAGCCGACTTGCCGACGAGATCATCCCCCTGCACGAGCGCATCAGTATTTATACGAACACGATTGCAAGCATCCATACGCGACTGAGCGGTCGGCCGGACGATCTGCCCGCTCGCGGCGGCGTCGCCGAGCAGATGGTGGAGCGCGAAATCCAGGACCTCAGTGCTATGATCGAGCAGTGCAAGCAGGCCGGCGAGCAGTGCGAGCAACACCGAATAGAAGGTATTCTGCGGCGCAGCCTTTATCTTTCCATCCTCGATAACGAAAAGCTGAAACAGGCCATCGACATCACCGATAAGATCATCGAAGACCTGAATACGCCCGAGAAGCAGCATCTGCTCAAGATCACCCCGAACATCTGGCCCGTACGCGGATCGATTGCCGTTCCGTACGGTTCGCGTTTTGACGCTCATCGCGGCAACGGACAGCCTCTTCGCGGGGTCTGGTTTCATGCGACTCCGGGCGCCGAGGTCTTCGCTACGGCCCCCGGCAAGGTTACCGAGATCAGCTATAACAAACAATTCGGGCTCTATATGTGGGTGGAGCATCCGGTCGGCATCCGAACTTTCTATGCCAACCTCGATCGAGTTACCGTCAACGCCGGCGATCAAATTGAGAAAGGGCAGGTCATCGGCACGGTCGGTCGCTCGGCCAACCCCGCGTCGAACATGCTTTACTATGAGATCCACATCGGAACCGTGGCCTACAATCCACACGCATTCCTCAATCACCTGCAATCATTATGGCTGAACCCACAGAATCCCTGATCGTCAATTCCATCATCGGTGAAGGCTCTGAATTCCGAGGGGAGTTCAAGATCAGAGACCTGCTGCGCATCGACGGCTATTTTAAAGGTACGATTCTGACCGACGGCAAGGTGCTGATCGGCCGCACCGGCGAGGTCGACACCGATATCCAGGCGGGCATCGTCGTCGTCGGCGGCGAGGTGCGCGGCAACATCATCGCAAAAAAACGGATCGTCCTTCTCTCCACATGCCGCCTTTATGGAGACGTTATCACGCCGAGTCTTATCGTCGAAGAGGGCACGATCTTCGAAGGTCGGTGCACGATTAACAGAATCAGCGCCTGAAAAAAAGAATCAAGCGCCGCCCTATTCGGGAAGATGATAATAACGTATGGCACAGGAACGCATCGAACTCATCCGCAAGGGCAACGAGGCCTTCAATAACGGCGATTATTCCCTGGCCCGCGACTGCTTTATCAAGGCCGGCTATGGCGACGGCCTGATACGCCTTGGCGATTATTATATGTATGAGAAGCGTCTTCCGCTTCTCGCCTACGGTTATTATAGAAAAGCCGGCGCCAGCGATAAGATCGAAGACCTGCACCGTCGTATGGTATCGGCTCTCGGCGAATGGATCGGTCAGGACAAACTGAAGCCCGAGTTTCAGGCTCGCAATCACCCTCAGGCCCGCTACGTCGGCACCGACGCCGATGGCATGGTGCGCGTTCCGGTCAGCGGAGACCTGATGCGCAGAGCACGACAGATCCTCGACTCCAAATAAAAACCAGCCCCGCTCGTCTGGCATCGAAACGCTAAAAACCCACCGCTATTCACGAAGCGGCCGATTATTCTTCTTTTCTCGAAAAAAGCTTCGATTACGTTGTTCTGATGTTCATGCGAAACTTTCTCCTTCATAGAGCCGTCAATCGAGGCGATGCCGCTGCGGCGTCCCGTCATATCAGAGGCGGCGCCGATCCGAATAGAGGCGTGTTTGGAAGCCCCGCCCCTCTGTTTGTCGCCGTTCAGAACGAAGATGCGGCGATGACCGAAGCGCTTCTTTCATGCGGAGCGAATCCCGATCTGCGCAACAGCACGCTCGGCATCACCCCGCTCATGACGGCGGTTACGGAAAATACCGGATCAAGCATCGTGGCCTTACTTCTTGCTAAAGGAGCCAATCCCGACTTACAGAATCAGCAGGGAGAGACGGCGCTTCATATGTGCGTGAACCTGGGAAAGCCCGACATGGCAAAGCTGCTTATTGAAGCCGGCGCCGACGTTAACCTGGGCGACCGGGACGGCGTGACGTGCCTGAACCTCGCACGCTCGTTTCATGGCCTTTCTGATCTTGCCGATATGCTGCTTGCAGCCGGTGCCGATCCACGCAAAAAGGATCGCCACGGTAAAGTTTATCTGATGTAAAGAGCCGGTTCTTTTAGCTGCCCTTCAAACGGGTACTTTAACGCCGGGCATTCAAACGTCGCTCAAACTGCTTCATCTGTTCGAGAACCCAGGGCCCGTCGTCGGTCGTAAGATCATGACCGGCCCAGGGATGCTCGATCAGATCGACTCCATAATGTGCGGCGAGATCTCGCGAACACTGCACGTGAACAAGCCTGTCACGCGATGCGCCGAGAAAGAGCGCCGGCAAATCGATCTTTTCGGGCAACACAAAGCGAGAGGCGGCCCATAGCTGACGAAAGAATGTGGACCGCTTGAGCGGCCGCTCTGCCGACATTCGAATCCAAACGCCCACCTTGCTTTCGCGATCGGCGTCGCTATTACAGGTTCGCGAGAACATGCGATTCTCGCGCCGCTCTCTGTGTCGGGTCAGCATAGCGTAGACAAAATCAGGATAGGATGCAGGGCGAAGCCGGCGATAAAACGGACTGAGCCTGGAACTGGAATTGATGAGGATCAGCCGGCTGAAATCGTCGGGATAGCGAGATATCCAGCTGAGAGCGATCATACCGCCAAGCGAAATGGCAAAGAGCCCCGCATCGCGCAACTGACGCTCTTCTTTGATGCGCAGCCAGCGCTCTCTGATATCGTCGACGATTTCATCAATAGTCAGAGGACAGCTGCGATGTCGCTCGCTGCCCGCACCCGGCAGATCCAGGGCATAGATCTCATAACGACTTTCTATTTCTTTTCGAAAAGCGCCCCAGTGCCCTGCCTCGCGCCCGAGTCCACGCAGCATGAGATAGACGGGCCGCGATCCTTTTGCTGTGGGCTTCGTCCGCTGTGGGGTCTTTTTCCGCTGCGGCGCCTTTTTCATTGCCGCTTAACGCTGCGCAGCGTTTTCGCAAGAGAAAGAAACTGATCCAGCCTGCTACGCAGCTCCGACGACTTTTGCACAAGCGAAGAGGCCGAACGCTCCATCATACTCAGGGCCTTCGTGACCGATTCGGCGCCGCCCGTCTGCTCACGGCTCAGCGTCTCGATCTCGGCGCTCATCTTCTGGAGCTGATCGATGGCCTTTACAAGATCAGAGCTGCGACGTAGCTGCTCCTGCAGCTGTGATTCCAGATCCTGAAAGAACATAACGCTCTTTTCAAAGGCCTGTCCCTGTTCTCGTACGTGTCGGCCCGTCATAAGGGCGCTCTGCAATCCTCGCTCCACCTGTCGGCCGCTCTCTTCTATGATGTCGGCGATGTTACGAGCGTTCGATGAGCTTGAGTCGGCGAGCTTGCTCACTTCCTGAGCGACGACGGCGAAGCCCCGCCCCTGCTCGCCTGCCCGGGCCGCTTCAATGGATGCGTTTAACGCAAGAAGGTTAGTACGATCGGCGATCTCGCCCATAATCTCGGTCACCTCGCGCACGCGGTCAAAAGAGGCTCCGATGGCCTCCATCACGCTCTGCAGGTCTGACATGGCACGGTCGGCAAGCTGCGATTGGTCGCGGATAACGCCAACCTCGCCGGCGAGGGACTTCGAAGACGTATTGATACGTTGCAGCACCGTCTGCAACTCGCCCGTATCGTTTGTAATCGAATGAATGAGTCTGTACTGGCCTGTGACCTGTTCCGAGGCCTTCTGCGCCGTAGACGATACCTCTTCCATCGTCGCCGATATCTCTTCGACGGCCGCTCCCTGATCCTGCATCTCGCGATCGAACTGTTCGACAAAGGTACGAAAGCCTTCGGCAAAGGTATCGATCTCCATAGCAACCGACGCCATCTGCCCGTAGGCCTCGGACAGGCTGGCCGCGCCCTGCTCGCTTTCGGTCTTCTCCTGTTCTATGCTACTTCGCTGACGGCTTGAGATGCGCAGGAAGGTATAGACGATGAAAGAGACAAGGGCAAACCAGAATACCATGATCAAAAGCGTATTTGGATACGCTCCATCGGCCGCAAGAGCGACGGCCGGATCATTGGAGAACTTCACGCCTGTCAGAGCCATCGTTCCCTGAATGCCGAGCGTCGTCGCGCATACGGCCGCCCCGATCCAGATGACAAAGCGCGGAGCGCGAGCGGCGATGCCGGCACCGACAAGAGGGAATGTCAGCAGATAGAGAAGAGCCGGAGCACGACCGACATAAGCTCCACGCTCGGGGCTCTGTGCGGCAATGCCGATGATGATCAGACTGGTGAGCAGCCAGTCGGCGATGACGCCGCCTTCCCGTGCCCAGAATGATGCGCTCTTCTTTCTCAGGGCGATCTCAATGAGGACCGTATATGACATCACGATAACGCCGCCGGCCAGATACAGCATCACCTCGAAGGTCGTGCTGATATCGCGAGCCATAAACGATGCAAGTAAGTAGAAGATGGAGAGGACGAAGCGGATTCGATTCAGGGCCACAGGCCCGAGCTGATCGATATCCTGCTTTTGAACGGCTGCTGACATGCCAGAGACTCCTGTTTTTCTGTATAAAGCCGGGCTACCCGAAAACAACAATCCTCAGGTATCCCGCTAAAGAAACAGGATGCATTTCGCATGTCAATCGTCTTCGCGAAAGCTCTAAATGGACAATCAGAGCGAGAACGCTTATTTAACGGGACGCGCTCTGTCGGTAATATCTTTCTCGTAGTTGTCGTAGCCGTGTGCCTGCGGTCGCGGGACGGCGCCGTCACGCACGATATGCAGCACACGCCTGACCCGGAAAATGACCCGGATCAGGCGATACAGCAGATACAGAACAGCGGCAAGAATGAGCCATTTGATCATTCTTTCACGCTTTTTCGGCTGAGAACGACGTCAACCGTCGTTACGGCGCCGGCCTTTACCTCGAGCTGCTTGTTATCAAGGTCCAGATTCTCAAGGAAGGAGGCCTTGATATTGTAGTAGCGAGACGGAGGCAGGTTCAGGAACCAGAACGCTCCATCGGAGGTCGTCTTCATCTTGTACTGCTGATTCGTCGTCATCGTCGTCGGCATCCAGACCTCCTGGCCTGGAAGCGGCTGCTCGAAGTTCTTGTAGAAGACCTTTCCGCGAATCGTTCCAAAGCCGGCAAGGCTGGCCACGACGAGCATCTTACCGGTCTGACGCTTCTCGACGCCAAGAACCTCTTTGATCACCGGATAATCATCGGCCTCGATTTTCAATTCATGAACGCCTGCCGGAATGCCCGAAACGGTCAGAAGAGCGACCTGATTCTTGATCACCTTTTCTTTGAAAGAATAGAACCCAAGCGGCACCTGCTCGCCACAGATCGCCTTGAACTGGTTTTCATCGAGCCACTGAATCGACGTCTTGTATTCCTTCTCAGAGAGAAGCACTCGAATCTTGCGCACGTCGTCGCCCAGCTTTTTCTTCTTGAGTAACACCATCGGATCAAGCGGAGTCGGCCCTGCCTGACGGCTTTTCAGAATCGTCGTGCAGATCTGGAATCCGCCCTGCTGCGTCGGGCCGTTATCCACAACGGCCGGCTCGTCGTTCGTTACCGGATCAGCGGGCTGAACGGGATCGGCAGGCGGTTTCTGCGGCGAAACATCGGGCTGCGGAGTTACGACTTCGGGCTTGTTATCTTCGGGTTTTTCGGGTTTATTATCCTGTACAGGAGGCTTCACCGGCTCGACCTGACCGGTTACGACATAGCCCGAGGCGTTACCGCGAAGCTGAGGGGTCTGCTTGTGGTTAAACTTCTTCGCATGATCGGTAACGCGCTTCGCAGACCATGTAAAGGCCTCATAAAGCGTTACCGATCGGTCGGAGTTCAAATCGCCGTTTGCCGGATTCAGACCCTGCGCAAAATAGTAAGTAAACACACCGTGATTTACCGAGCCGCGAATCTCGATCGAGGTTTCGTTCGCGTCGCTTGATCCGATCAGGACGGCATCTTTGAAATAAAAATCGTTACCGCCGTTTTCGATGACGGTGCCTGGAGAGTTCTCGGCCACGGGAATATCGCCGACGCCGCGGCGTCCCTTCTGTACGATACCGCCCGAGAAGCAGCAGTCGAAGACGAACGTAATCTTCCCTTTGATGCCGCTCATCCAGTCCGACAGCTCTTTATCAGAGACGTGCGGTCGGTTGAACATGACGATGTAGTTACGCAGGCCGTTCGGGGCGTTAGAATCACGCTGATACGTTCCGTGGCCCGAGAAATAAAAGAAAACGGAGTCATCGGCCGAAGATTTTGCGGCCACCTCTTTCATCGCCTCTTGAATGCGCGAGGCGGTGACCATCGAACCGAGCAGCACCTTCGCATCGTCGTAGCGGCCGTGTGCCTTCAGGGATTGCTCCATCAGCTTTGCATCGGCCTCGCAGAGATCAAGCGGCGGAATGCCCGCATCGTTCCCCTTATAGTTCGTGCCGATGATGACGGCGATTCGCTTCGCCTCCAGAGAGGGGCCGGCCGCGTACAGCCCGACGGAAAGCAGGGCCAGCAGCAGGAGGTGTGTACGTTTCAAAATCATGGATTTCTCCCGGTAGAGGTAGGTGAGAGTTGGACGGAACGGATTCCATCAAGGTTCACGCTTCAGGCTTCGTCCTGAAACATTTTTCGCAAGAAGTTTTTTATTTCCAGGTCGGCTCTTTCGCGGAAAAGCATGCCGTCGGCACGACGACGAACCGTGCGCAGGGCCTGCTCGCCGCGATCCATCCAGCTTTCGCACTGATCGAGCAATCTTTTCTGGGATGCGGGAAGTCTTTCAATAAGAAGCAGATCGGATTCAAGACGCTCGATTTCAGAGCTGAGCGCAATCGCGCCTTCGAGATCGCCTGTATGCAGGGCTCGAAAACGCGAAAAGAGGAGCCTGCGATACTGCAAAAGCAGCCTCCGTGACTCCTCTTCGGTGAATTCGGGCACGGCCCGATCAGCCCTGAATCGAAAATCCGCCGTAGGTGCCTGTCGGCCGTACAGGCTGCTGTACCGGCTGTTTGCGGGAGAGCTCATCCCAGGCGGAACGCAGGCCGTTCAGATGCGAGACGACTTCTTTCAGGATCTCGGCATCCTTGGCAATATTGCCTTCAAGCAGACGCTTTTTCATGTAGGCATAAATATTGAACAGATTCTGAGCGATCTCGCCGCCCTGATCCATGTTCAAAGAAAGCATCAGTTCGGTCACGATATCCTGCGCCTTGATGATGTTCGTATTCACGACATCATACCGGCGGGGAGTCATGTTCTCGATGGCAATATTCAGGAAGCGGATCGCTCCGTCATAGAGCATCAGAATCAGCTTTCCCTGGTCGGCCGTCTGAATCTCAGTATCTTTGTACGCGTCTAAGTGCTTTTTCCCGGCAAGGGCCATAACATTCTCCCGTAATCAGAGAATCGGCGAAACGGAAAACGGCCTTAACGTTTTTTACGACTTCTGCGCGATTCTGAGTCCGGGCAGCGCCTTGCCGCAACGCCTCTCAGGGTTCAAGGACCTGCGTATACAGCAGGCCAAGGATAAAAAGCCCCATAGCGACGCGATAGACCACAAAGACCATCGTCGTATGTGTCCTGAGAAAGCGCAGAAGTCCCGCTACGACCACATAGCTCGAAACGACAGAAACCAGCGTGCCGACCAGAAGAGAGACAAGGCCCTGCTGCTGGAGTTCGCCAAAGTCCTTGATCAGCTCATAGAAGCCCGAAAGGGCGATAGCCGGAATCGAGAGCAAGAATGAATAGCGCATGGCCGCCGCCCTGTCAAAGCCAAGTAGAAGACCGGCGGTCAGCGTCGTACCCGATCGGGAGGCACCCGGAATCAGGGCAAAGGCCTGGCCGAGGCCGATCCAGACGGCGTCCTTCCAGTTCATCTCTTTAATCTGACGATCTTTCTTACCGATCCGGTCGGCAATAAAAAGAAAGAAGGCAAAAACGATGAGGCTGCCAGCAATCACGTAAAGCGACCGGAACGGCCCCTTGATATAGTCTTTTAAGAGCAACCCGAACACCGAAACGGGAATGGTGCCGATGAGCAGATACACCGGCATCAGGGCCTCATGCGAAAGAGGCTCGCCTTTTCTGTAAGAATCGACGGCCTTCAGGCTGGCCAGAGCAAAGGCGGTAAGGTCACGCCGGAAGTAATAAAGCAGCGCCACAAGCGACCCGAGCTGGATGACCGCCGTATAAGCGGCGCCCGGGTCGGGCATATAGAAAAAGGCCGGAATGATGCGAATATGCGCCGTGCTTGATACGGGCAGAAATTCGGTAAGGCCCTGGATCAAGCCAAGCAGAATGGAAACGGGGATGCTGATCGATTCAGACATGCAGGCATTTTTTTCAGACTGTAATGGAGGTCGAGAAAAACCGGGTTGATCCGTTGCAGGCCCGGGAATGATAGGATGCAGCCGGATTCTATGATGGAACGATTCTCTCGCCTTCTGCCCCTTCTGCGCGACCGGCGCGTTCTCTATCTGATTAACGGATCGCTCATATTCGGCATCAACCTCATCCTCGCCTATGCGATGTTTCAGGTGCAGTGGTCCGAGAACGAATGGCGAAACGAGAATATCGCCAATCTGATCACGACCGAGTTCATGGTCGTCATATCATTTTTTATACACAACTCGCTGACATGGCGTCACAGCTTCGGTTCGATCTGGTCGAAGCTCTGGCGATTTCACCTCGTCTCGGCGGGGTCGCTGACGATTCGAACGGCTATCTTCGCCAGTCTCTCCTATCTCGGCATGCATGAGATGTTCGCCACAGTGCTCAGTATCGCCTTTATACTCTTTTTTAATTTTGTAGGATTTGACCGCTTCGCCTTCGGCCAGGCATCAGATCCTGCCACCGATAAAACCGATCAGGAAAAGTAATTCCAATGGCCACACAGAAAAGAACTGCGACGAAACGAGATCCCTATCCTCTGAGTGTGAGCGTGCTTGTGCCCGCCTATAACGAAGAGAAAACGATCGGCATCATTCTGAAAAAGCTCATCGAGCTTCCCTTTGTTACCCAGATCGTCGTCGTAAACGACTGCTCAAAAGATGGAACCGAAGATGCCGTACTTGCCATACGCTCGAAGAAAATCGATTATTTCAAACTCGAGCAGAATTCGGGCAAGACGGCGGCCATCCGCAAGGCCAAGCAGATGGCCACCGGAGACATCCTTGTCATTCAGGATGCCGATCTTGAGTACGATCCTTATGAGCTCGAAGAGGTTCTTGATCCGATTCAGCGCGAGATTGCCGACGTTGTTTACGGTAGCCGCTTCCTTGTGCGCAAGGCATCGCGCGTACTCTACTTCTATCATTATCTGGCGAATAAATTCCTGAGCTACCTCTCGAACATATTCACCAACCTGAACATGACCGATATTGAAACCTGCTATAAGGCCTTCCGCACGGAATTCTTTAAAGATATGCCGCTGACAAGCAAAGGCTTCGGCATGGAGGTCGAGATCACGGCGACGGTGGGCAAGATGCCCGTGCGCGTCTATGAGGTTCCGATTTCGTATTATGGCCGTACCTACGAAGAAGGCAAAAAGATCGGCATGAAAGACGGCATCTGGGCCATTCTTTACATCCTCTATTTCAATATCTTCGGTCGTATGAACGCCGAGCGTCGGGCCTTCCTCAAGCGCTTTGACGGCATGCTCGAAAAATAACGGTCGCCTTACTTGCCGTTTGTTTGATTCTCAGCCTGAAGCCCAACGGGCTTTCAGGCCACAGAACCGTGAATCCGCAGCGCGAATACTTCTACGAGATAGATGCCGACGGCCGTCTCTTTCATGACGGAAGCGAGCTGACCGATACGCGCTTTCTCGATTTTTTCTTCACACATCTTAAACCCAATCCGGGCCCGCTTCATCCCGAATACGCCTTTCTCTCTCCCTGTGGACGAGAGATGAATTATATTAAGTCCAGCTCGCCTATCGTATTCCGGGCACTGATGAAATTCGAAACCGGCACGTCCCTGCTTTATGCCGGGCAGAAGCTACAGCCTTTCATGCCCGAGGCCCTGACACTCGATGCCTCGGGGCAGCTCTATCATCCGACTGAGATCGGTATCGCCGGCCGCCTGGGAAGGCATGCCCTGCTGGAAATCAGCAAATTCATCTATCAAGAAGAGGGTCGCTACTGGATTCGCTGGAACTCAGAGCAGTATTGCATCGCCACTAAATCCACCTGAGCGGCAGCCTGAAACGGCAGGAAAGCAGGCCGGCGCATGAGAAAAAGAAAAGGCCGACCTTTCGGCCGGCCGGTCTGACAGGATTTATTTTTTTTGAGAGTCTCAGTAACGCGGAATGGAGGGATCGATCTCTTCGGACCAGCGATCAATCCCACCTTTCAGGTTCTTCGCATTTACAAGTCCATGCCCCTTGAAATAAGAGGTCGCTTCAAGCGAACGAATGCCGGCATGACAGAAGAAAACGATCTTCGTATCTTTCGGCCACTTCTGTAGCATATCCATCGCCAGTTCCCGGCTGAGCAGCTCAGATCCCGGAATGGTGGCAATCTCGGTCTCGAACGGGTCACGCACATCGATGATGCGCCAGGTCTCGCCTGCATCAAGAGCCTGCTTCAAGGCCTGTGGCTCGATCTGCATGGCCTCGTCGACACGGGCGCTTTCATAAATGTCTTCTACGGCCTGCTCGACGTGCTGGGCTCGATTGTGTTTGATCAAAACCTGTTCCAGCGTATCGCTCATCGAATAGCCGCAGCTGGAGCATCCGCCAATATGGTATTTCTGGAAAAGGGCACGACGGGCCGATGGATACAGATTCAGGATCTGTTCCATTGTCATGTCGGGTTGAATTTGCTGCATCTCTGCTTGCATCGGTAGCTCCGGTAATGATAATCTCTCTCAAAATAACTGTCCGGAGTATGAGCGAACACAATTTTTCCGGTTGAGAGCATGAAGCGGCAAGCAATACCGGCTCATGCGGCTGCATCCTTACGCTCTTATCCTGTTTTCCTTTCTTGCCCTGAGCTCCTGTACGACCTTCAAGCAGTGGATTCCCTTCCTGCGAGAAGAGACGAAACCGCATGTAGTGATCGCCTTTCACGATAAAGCTCCGCAGATCGTCGTTCTGGTGCGCGATATGGATCTTCCTATAACTGTGGCACCAGCCGGATCCATGCCGTTCACGCACAACTCCCACGCCGTGCTTATCGTCGGCCATGCCTTCCCCTACGAGAAACTTGCCGAAATCCTTGAATTCGTCCGCAATTACTACACCGATCTGCACTATGTAAGAGTGACCGACCCACTGAATCGTCGCACTCTTTATACCGAGCATGCCCGCCTCTACGTCGGTGCATCGACAGACGAGGCCGTTCAGGCGGGGCTGACTCCCTGGACCCCGGCGGATTTTGAGGAGCTACGCAGGGTGAAATCGCAGCAGGAGATGATCCAGCTCATCAAGCGAAAAAGCGCCCCCGCAAAGCAGGCTGAATAAGGATGGACTGCGAAGAGCGCAGAACGGGCTCACATTCCGCTGTTGAAAGGACCTTCCACAATCGCAGGATTTAAAAGTATTAAATCCGAATCATTCAATCTCAGAATCAATTATTACTTGTCACCTACCCCCGGCGCAGTTTTCTTTAACACAGAGCATTTAGAATCATTCTAAACTGTATCCCGCATGACCGGCCCAGCATCGTGCTACGGCGTTCGTGTTTTATGGAAGATTCTGGAGGAATTCGATGGTCGCAGAACAACTGGCCGAGCGGCAATACTACGAGCCTGATGCATTCCCACGCGGTATCGATAAGAAGGTCGTTGAGTCCATCTCGCATATCAAGAACGAACCGGGATGGGTGACGGAGTTTCGATTGAAGGCGCTCGCTATCTTCGAAGCGAAGCCGATGCCACAATGGGGCTTTATTCCGCATTTTAACATCGATCTCGACTCCTATGTTCACTATGTCGGATCAGGACAGCGCAAAAAGAAATCGTGGGACGAGGTCGATCCGGCCGTGCTTGAGAGCTTCGAACGCCTCGGCATCCCCGAGCATGAGCGACGCTACCTGGCCGGGCTTGAGGCGATGAACGACTCCGAAACCGTCTATGCAAGCGTTAAGAAAGAGTTATCCGACCTGGGGATTCTTTTCTGCGACATCGATACGGCCATCAGAGAGTATCCTGAAATCGTCCGTAAATACCTGGGCACCGTCGTTTCGCCGAACGACAATAAATTCGCCGCATTGAACAGCGCCGTCTTCTCGGGTGGATCGTTCGCCTATTGCCCGAAAGGCGTGAAGACGCCGATGCCTCTGCAGGCTTATTTCAAGGTTACGGCCGCATCTTCGGGGCAGTACGAGCGCACTCTGCTGATCGCCGACGAAGGCGCCGAGATCGTTTACAGCGAAGGCTGCACGTCGCTGCAAGATTCGGCGACGAACTT
Source organism: Leptonema illini DSM 21528 (assembly GCF_000243335.1). Taxonomy (NCBI): domain Bacteria; kingdom Pseudomonadati; phylum Spirochaetota; class Leptospiria; order Leptospirales; family Leptospiraceae; genus Leptonema; species Leptonema illini. Next base: position 2,532,245 of record NZ_JH597773.1, read on the forward strand.
CCATACGGCTGTCGTTGAGTTGATCGCGAAAAAAGAAGGACGTATCCATTATACGACGATCCAGAACTGGAAGAAGAACATGTTCAACTGGACGGTGAAGCGCGGCCTTGCCGAAGAACGTGCGCACATCACCTGGAACGACGTCAATATCGGAGCGCAGACGATTAAATACCCCGGCATCATCCTGAAAGGAGACGATTCGACCGGCGATATCCTTTCGCTGGCCTTCGCCGGCGGCGAGCAGATCCAGGATACGGGTGCGCGCATCATCCATGTCGGCAAGCGCAGCCGTTCCAATATTCTCGCAAAAGGCATCTCGCTTGACGGCGGCATCAACAGCTATCGCGGACTTGTGAAGTTCGATAAAAAGGCCGAAGGGGCCGTATCGCATATTAAATGCGACGGACTGATGCTTGATGAACGCTCGCAGAGCCACGCCTACCCGTATAACGATGTGACGGGCGACGCCGGTAAGCTGAACTACGAGGCGACCGTTTCAAAAATCGACGAAGATATGCTCTTCTATCTGCAAACGCGCGGACTCAACGAAGACGAGGCGAAGCTGCTGATCGTAAACGGCTTCTGCGAAGGCGTCGTGCGCGACCTGAACGTCGAATATTCGGTAGAGATCGGCCGATTGATCCGCATGATTCTCGAAGACGGCAAGGCCATCGAACGCAAAGCTCCGGCGATCACGGGAACATCGGCGACGCAGCAGGGGCCGGCCTGTTAACGCTCCTATGCGAGAGCGACGCCACTGAGATGCCATTAAGATAAGGAACGAACAATGAATCTTCTCGAAATAAAAAATCTGCACGCCGAAATCGACGGCAAACCCATTCTGAACGGCGTCGACCTGGTCATTCCGGCCGGGCAGTCACATGCCGTGATGGGGCCGAACGGATCGGGCAAAAGCACGCTCTCCTATGTGCTGCTCGGGCATCCGAAATACACGGTTACAAAAGGCGATATCCTCTTTAAAGGGGAATCGATCGTCGATAAGACGCCCGATGAACGTGCGCGACTTGGCATGTTTCTATCACTGCAGTATCCGACGTCCATCCCCGGCGTTACCGGCCTGAACTTCTTAAAGAACGTTTTGAAAAACATTCGCGGACAGGACGTTCCCGTTCGCGAGTTTCGCAAAGAGGTGAACGAGGCGCTAACAAAACTCGACATGAAAACGGATTTCATGCAGCGCTACGTGAACGACGGCTTCTCGGGCGGCGAGAAGAAAAGAAACGAGATCCTCCAGATGAGCCTGATCCAGCCCGCTCTTGCTATTCTCGATGAGATCGACTCGGGCCTTGACGTCGACGCCCTCCGTATTATCGCGCAGAATATCGAAGCGATGCGCTCCTCCGAGCGTTCGATGCTGCTCATCACGCACTATCAGAGGCTGCTCAGCTATCTGACCATCGATCGCATTCATATCTTCGTCGGCGGCACCATTCGTATGAGCGGCGGCAAAGAGCTGGCGAAACAGCTTGAAGAAAGCGGCTACGAACGGCTGCTTCAGGAAGCCTGATATGACGACGCAGTTAACCGTCTCCTATGAAGTAGCACGACAGCGCGCCCGGCAGCTGCTGCTGTCATTTCCGGGGGAGTGGCAGTCCATTCTGCCCTCCTCTGAAGATGAGTCGTGGCGCAAGGTCGATCTTTCGTCCGTTCCGTGGGATGCTCTATCCAATCTGCTGGCCTCTTACCAATCGCCGACCGTGAACTATCGGCTGGAAGGACCGCATACGGTACCGCCGGCCGAAGAAAAAGAGCGACTGCTTGACGCCCTGGCCACCTACTCAGAGCTCGAAGAGAGGTTGATGCAACCAGAAGAGGCGAGAAACGAGCCGGCGGCCTTTCTTCGAAGAAACGTCTTCACCCTGATCAACCTCGCCTTCTCGAATCCTGTCGTTCTTGTCGCAGAACAGGGCGATCGCTTAACGATTCGCCATCTTCCGTCGGATTCACTCTTCCTGCCATGCACGGTCATTCGCGTGCCCGGCGGCGTAGAAGCTACCGTTGTCGAAGAGTTTCCCGAAGATACGTCAGCGCTGCGAAGCGGGAATACGATCATCGTCGTCGAAGAAGGTGCGCGTCTACGTTATACACAGGTACGGCATGACGGTGAGAGCGCGCACTTTCATCATGTTCGTTTTCTTGTTGAGCGGGACGCTTACGTCGAGGCAGGACTCTTACAGAGTGGGGGCAGCGTCGGTAAGACGTTCTATCAGGCTTCGATGCTCGGCACCGGAGCGGAGTTTCACGGAAAGGCCCTCTACTCGGGCCGCGAAGGACAGGTCTTTCATCTGGAGATGGGGGTTCAGCATCTTGCCGATCATAGCGTAAGCTCGCTGCTCTACAAAACCGTAATGACCGATCATTCGCATACGGTATTCCTCGGGAATCTTGAGATTCCGGCCGGCGTACGAAAAGTAAACAGCCACCAGCTCAATCACAACCTGATTCTATCGAAAAGGGCTCGCGCCGAATCAAGGCCCTGGCTTGTGATCCGTGCCGAAGACGTCGCCTGTGAACATGGCGCCACCGTCGGCGATCTGGACGAAGACGCCCTCTTTTTCTTACAGAGCCGCGGCCTTCCCGAAGAGGAGGCCCGCCGTCTGATGATCCAGGGATTTTTTGAAGAGGTGCTCGGTCAGATGCCGCTCACTGACGACGAAAAAGAAGACTTTCGACTTCGAAGCTTCTGAACCGAGAGCGAGAAAGGAGTTCTACATGCTCGATTATAAAAAGATTCGCGACGACTTTCCCATTCTGAAAGAGCTGATGAACGGAAAGCCGCTTGTCTTTCTCGATTCGGCGGCAAGCAGCCAGAAGCCGCAGCGCGTCATCGAAGCCTTCGCCGACTATTACCGATGCCGCAACGCGAACATCCATCGCGGCGCCTACCGCCTGAGCTACGAGGCCACGGATCTTTACGAGGGCACGCGGCGCAAGATGGCGAAGTTCATCGGAGCGCCCGAACCTGAATCGATCATCTTCACGCGGAACACGACCGAAAGCATCAACCTCATCGCCTATTCGTATGCCATGAACAATCTGCGCGAAGGCGACGAGATCGTCGTTTCGGAGCTCGAGCACCATTCGAACCTCGTTCCCTGGATGATGGCTGCGAAAAAGACCGGCGCCGTGCTGCGCCACATCCCGTTAACCGACGATTACCGGTATGATTATTCACGACTGCATGAGGTACTTTCGGACCGAACGCGCATCGTTTCGGTCGCCCATATGTCGAATGCGGTGGGCACCATTCATGATCTGAAAAGGTTGGGCGAAGCGGCGCGATCCGTAAACGCCATCTTCGCCGTCGACGGCGCTCAGGGCGCCTGCCATCTGCCCGTAGATGTACAGGCCATCGACTGCGACTTCTATTCTCTTTCGGCGCATAAGATGCTCGGGCCGACTGGAGTCGGCGTGCTTTACGGGCGCAAGAAGCTTCTTGAAGAGATGGAGCCTTTTCTCGGCGGCGGCGATATGATCCTCACCGTATCAAAAGATGATTTCAAGCCGGCGCCGCTTCCCAATAAGTTCGAGGCCGGCACGCCGAACATCGCCGGAGTCGTCGCCTTTGCCGTCGCCCTCGAATATCTAAAGCAGGTGGGCCTCGAAAACATCCACGAGCATGAGATGGCCCTTACCTCGTATGCGCTTGAAGAGATGAAGAAGGTGCCCGGAATCCGACTTTTTGGCACGGAGCATATGCAGGAGCGCGGAGGCGTGGTCAGCTTTCTCATCGACGGCGTGCATCCGCATGATATCGGCTCTATACTCGACGAAGAGGGCATCGCCATCCGCGCCGGGCATCATTGCTGCGAACCGTTCATGAAAAGAGAAGGGCTTCCCGGCACGGCACGGGCGAGCTTCTATCTCTATAACGGCCCCGAAGACGTCGATGCTCTCGTACTCGGCCTGAAAAAGGTGGCCTCTATCTTTAAAGTCGCGACTCCGGCAGGCGTTTGAAGTGAACAGGCGACGGTTCACGTGAGAAGCGTATCGCCACAACAGAAGAGAAAGAAGCTTTACGCGGCGGAGTGCGCGGTTTTGTTTAACCTGTATTTCAGGGGTCGAGGTTTTCATGTCTCTCAGCGAAGATCTGTATAAAGATATCATCATCGAATACTCGCAGAATCCAAAGCATTTCGGCGAGCCGGCCGGCTGTACGATTCACGAAGAAGGCGTGAACCGAAGCTGCGGCGACGAAGTGACGCTGCATCTGCAGATCGAAGACGGCATCATCAAAACGGTGGGCTTTACGGGTCAGGGCTGTTCGATTTCAACGGCCTCGGCCGAGATGCTCGCCACCGTCGTCGAAGGAAAGACGCTCGAAGAGGCAAGAGACCTGATCGGTCGCTTCAAGGGTATGATTCTCGAAGAGAAAGATCCGCAGTTTTCGGACGATCTCGAAGATCTTGAAGCCCTGAAGGGCGTGGTGCGTTATCCGGTGCGCGTCAAATGCGCCACACTCTCCTGGAACACGCTGGAGCAGGCGATAGAGCAGCGATGAAAACGCGCGGCGGCTTTTTAAAAGCATGGCATCTGGCTCTGCGATCCGGAAGCGTCTGGCTGCTGATCGGCCTTCTCTTTACCGCATGCAGCTCTGGAAAGGAATTCCAGCGATTTGCGAAGACAGACGAAACGGGGCTATACATTCTCAGACCGAATTCTCCCATTCTCGCAATATACTCATTTGACGTTGATATCTATCGTTATCCGGGCCACTTCAGCCAGGGAGGCGAAACGCTGGCGAAAAGCGTTTCCCTGCATACGGGTGAGTATATTTATCTGAAGCTCACTCCGGGCTTCTATCTGATCCATCTGAAAGAGCAGGAAGGCCACAGGCACATCTTACATATAAGAAGCGGGCAGACATCGATTCGCTCCATTGAAATATTTAACCGGGAGCCGTTCTCTCGCGCCGATATACGCATCATCGAACTGGACCGCGAACAGGCCGCAGGATTCTTGATTACCGAAGCCGGTCGAATGTACGCTCATACACAATCCGAAGATCAGTAAGTGCTGAGAGTTCTTTAACGCTGGACAGTCAAACAATCAATGAGATCTCTGCAACATCTCGCCCATAGCCGACAGAAAATCGGATACGATCGGCGAACGACCCAGGCCGGCCCAGGAAGCGTGAGATGCGCCTTTCGCAATAATCAAGCGTTTCGGTTCGGCCGCTTCGTCAAAGAGCTCTCTACCGAATGATACGGGCACGGTATCGTCAGCATCCCCATGAATAACAAGCAAAGGAAGCGGCGCCAGCAAGCCTAACCTTCCGCTAACGGCATGCCTGTCTGATAGAATCAGATACGGTAAAAAGAATGCGGGCAGAAGGCAGCCTCTCATCTTAGATGCGCCGATCGAAGAATAAGAGCTGAACGTGCTATCCAGTACGAGCAGATCGGGCTGCCCGTATGACGGGTCAGACTTCCAACGAATCAATCCGTTTGCGGCAAGGATGCCTCCGAGACTCTGGCCGTAGACGACGAACTTCATTCCCTTCCGGCGTGCGAAATCATCGCCGGCTCGAAGCATCGCCAGAACATCGTCCTGAACGTCGCTGTGAGCAATCTCTCCATCTGATCTGCCAAATCCGCGATAATCAAACATCATCAGGTCGTAGCCGCGATCCGCCATCCAGGCAACGGAAATGAAGTGGCTGCTGATGTTCTCGGCATTCCCGTGAAAGAACAGCACGAGCGTATTCTTTGACGCTGATAGGCCCGTCGCGCCGATATGAAAGCCATGCAGGGACGTTCCGTCCTTTGATTTAATCCAGATATCACGGGATGGAAATCCCATACGATCGGGATTGAAATACTCCAGTCTCGTCGGATGATAGAAGAACGTCGTATTACAGCCAGCGAACAGACTAAAAATAATGAGAGTAAGAAACGAAATATTCGCGAGTTTCTTTACCATAGATTCCTTCCAATCGCAGCTCATGGTTTTTCATGGGAGTAAAGCCAAACCCCATCTGAATCTCGCAGCCGTTGCGAACGTTACCGGCGTAACAGTTTCCCTGCAGATGGCTGCGCATCGTCTGTGTGCCACCGACAAAGACGGCCGAGGCTCGCGGAATGATATAACTGGCCTTTCCGCTCTCAACCGTCGCGCCTCCGAGCAGTCCCGTCGCATAGCGAAAGCGCGAGCGGCTGTAAACGTTCCCCGTCGACAGACCGTACAGGACGTCAGCATAGGCAACCGGTCGGTATACCGTCTCTTCGCGAATGCCAAGCAGGAGCTCATGGGCAAGCGTTAGCTCCGGATGTCTGTCGCGCTCGACCGCCTCTTTTATCGTCTCGCTCTGCATGAAAAGCGCAGCATCCGAAGTCAATGCCGGCGATCTCTTAACGGTACGCGCTCGAACGGTGCGCATCCCCACATCGACCATATATGAGGGAGCAAGCGAGATGCCATCGGCAGGCGAAAGCGAATACAGATACATCAGGCGCGCCGATTCAATACGCGGCTTCGCCTCCTGCGACGCTCGAACCCTCAAAGAGAAGACTTCGATCTCTGAAAAAGGCATATAGCCCGTATCGGCTGCGAGAAAATCCTGATAGATCGGACGAAATACAAAACGCGACGCAAGTCCGTCTCTGTCCTGCCCGATGCCCAGCCGCAGCAAAACCGGCGCATGGCCCTGATCCACACGAGTCGATTCCGGCTCATACTTTCTGTTATCCTCGAAAGAAGGCATCTGCGTTCTTTGCAGAAGAAGCTTGCGGTAATACTGACGGTCCTCGTCCGTCCAATCCCCCTGATCTTTTTTATAAAGCAGGGCTGCAAGTACGGTGTCATAGAGATATGTGTTCTTTTCCGTCGGCGGCAGCAGCGGTTCAAGCCGACTCTCGATGATTGCCATCACATAATCACGCTCCGACTCGGTGAGCTGCTTCATGCGCTGACGCAGAGCACTGCGAGCTGACGGTCGGTATCTCACTTCTCGAACAAGGCCTCGATTCACGAGAAGTTTAACCGTCTCGGACGGAATCACCCAGCCCCCGTACTCCGAACTGAGCTCGGCCTCGGGGGCGGCAGCTTCCAGCAGCGTTAACAACTGATAAGAACAGTTTTCAGTGGCGAAGTAATAGCGAAAGGACGAGCGGCCGGCCAGCTCCCACAGATGCAACTGCAATAGATAAATCTGCCTGTCGGTTAAATTCAGCTCATACTCCCAGAGATCTCGATCTTCCATATCGTTGTATTCGCGCACCTTCATGTGATAAGGAAGCAGCGAATAGTTTCCCTGGTATCCGCCGAGAAGGCCGTAAAGAGCGTACCGAAAGAAATCCAGATCGCCAGGGTTCGCCGCAAAATTGACGGCATAATCGAGCAGCTCTTCACGGTCTGCGCGATCCGTGTTGAATTTCATAAACGTATGCCCGTATATGGAAGCGGGCGCCGCCATATAATAAGAGGCGAACATATAAGAGACCGATCGCGCGTTGAAATCGGCGCGATAGACGTCGAAATTGCGGCACGGAAGAGAGGGAAAATCGCCGTCAGTCAGGCCAAGACTGTCGCGAATAAACCGATAACGAGCCGGAAAGGCGCATCGAGGATGAGATTCGATATCCTCTCTGCGAATCGACGTAAGAGGAAGGAAGAAACCGTCGACGGTGGCGCTCAATTCTTCGGCAGGATCGGTTTTCCCTCGCGCCGATAGGAAAAACAGTTCTCCGTCAACCTCGCTTTCAAATCCGCTCCATGTCTTACGATAGTGCAGAAGAACATGCCAGTAAGGGTCTTCGTGGAGTTTTTTATCTATGGCCAGTCGCTTTATTTCAGCCGGATCCGCAGCCATGAGCGAAACCGGAAAAATGCAAAAGAGTACAGTGATAACGATGAAGGCTCTGAACATAAAGAAGAAAAAAGCCGGCCGCCTGACGCGGCCGACTTCCCGTTCTGCACATTAAAGCGTGCAGGACTCGCCGACTTTTGCTTTTACTTCTTTCAGAAGAGAAGCCGGGGTGGCTTCAGGGCCGAAGAAGCGGCTGTAGTTCTCGCGAGAAATACGGCCAAGCTCTGTGCTGGACTTGCAACCGAGCAGGTTGGAGAAAGCGTCGATCTTCTCGCCTTTTCCGGAAGCCATCTCTTTTTCGAGGCTTTCGAAGTTAACGGTTACGAAGATCTCCTGCTGCTTCTCACGGTAGGCAGCGCCGCCGGGAGTACAGTTCGACGTTCCAAGTGTGATGCCGATTGTCTGCATACCTGTTCCGTTTGTCGTAGCTGCGAAGATCTGAGTGATGTCGTTCTTCCAGACGCCAAGCATGGAACCGAGTCCACAACCGGCCATACCGTAAGAAGCGGCAGTCGTTTCTTTCGCAGGTGTTACAAACATAGCTGCACCTGCTACCAGAGCAGAAGCTACAAATAGATGTTTTTTCATCAATCGTCCTCCAGAATTTCAAGTGCTCCTTGGAGCGAATTGAGCTTCAAGTGTTCCCGACAACCCGTCAAATCATTTTTCGGAATTTTTTTATGTATCTGCTTTTTGATATCTGACCATCACAGGGGCCTACCGCGACACCAGGCGAGCCTGATTTATCAGGTATATGAGAAAAGCCCTGATGCGTGATTCCGGCACGGGCCATTGAAAATAATGGTCATTACGAAAAGAGGCATAGGTAATCGTGCCCGGAATATACGCCTCGGAAAGCAGGATAATACCGTCACTTGGCCCCTGGGGAACCATCGCCAGATAAAAAGGGCGCGCGCGCGTCGTCACATGTCGAAAGAGAGGAACGCCAACTATATTAATCACGGTCATGCCTGATGGAATATCGACAGGCCCGGAAAGCGGGGCATCTTCGCCATGACGCATGGAACGCAATCCATCCCAGTCATAGCCTTTGCGCCAGAAATAGTAACGCGCTCGCCAGTAAGCGGAGGGGTTGTTCAAAATGTAATCGACAAGCCGACTGCCGTTCAGGATGCCTCCCATATTAATCCAACCGCGAACGACGCGAAACCATGGCTGACGACCGCATTCGCGGATCGCCATCTTCATATCGGAGCTTCCTTTGCTGGCCGAGGCGATAATCAAACCGCTCACCTTTTTGCTTTTTTGTATATTTTCGACGTATTCACATATGATATGACCGTTTTGCTGCACAGTACCCGTTTGCTCCGTAGGAATGATCGCTTCGGCCATTCCCAGTTCACGTGCAATGCTGCGCAGGCTCGCGCCTGTGGCATCCACCTCGCCTTTGTTGTCCTTGTAGAACATTCCCGGTGCGACGGCCAGAAGCAACCCTGCCCCGGACTGAGACCGCTTCTCAGAGTCCCTTCTTTCAATAGCTTTAATTTGATTCAAGAACGAGCGATTACGAGGATCGGCAATCAATCGTTGATAAAAAAGGGCGGCCGCCTTATCCACATCCTTCGTGGTCTGAACAATGCCTTTGTAATCCTCACCTGTCAGGTCGCTAAATTTCAATTCAGGTCGATACCCACGGGCCCAGTCAAGGTATTCCTTTTCATCTTCGCAGAGATTAGGGATTTCGTACTCTTCGTCGAGGCAGGTTACGGACCGCGGTGGTGTTACTACCGCAGCCTGATCAGAATAACACGCAGCGACAGAAAGGAAAAAAGAAAGAAAAAAAATGAACTTTTGAGAAAGCATGCAGGATTATTTCTGCAAATCATATTTTCCGGTAAACAGAATTTCGCTTTACAAGTATTGCATGAGATTCACATTATTATAATCAAATTTTACAAGGAGTTTCCATCTATGATGAAAATCCGATTTGCAATGATGGCTGGAGCCGCAGCCATCGCACTTGCCAGTTGCGCAACTGGCCCGATCGATCCGCCGCTTGGCTCTGCTGCTATCTACAGCGGAACAAAGGCAAACCTTAACTGCTACGCTGGCGGTGAAGGTGGCTGTGCTGCTGAAAAAGACGGAAAGGTTGTCGGCACGAAAACAGGCGAGGCCTGCGCTTCAGCTGTTCTCGGTCTGATCCAAACTGGCGACATGAGCCTGAAAGCTGCTGCAGCTGACGGAAAGATCACAGAAGTTACCTCTGTTGATTACAGCAACACTCAGGTCCTGGGTTCGATCTATCTTCAGAAATGTCTGATCGTTAACGGTAAGTAATTTCCAGGCCACTATCTTCACCGGTAGTGGCCGTTATTTCAACTCCACTCTCCATACAATTCCCATCTCGAAGATCTGAAATTCTTCCCTGTAGACGCTGGTTCGCTCGGCAAGCAGGCGATTCAACATGAACCGCTCCAGATGAAAGACGCTTGTGCCCGTCCAGGCGGCACGCACTCCCTGACCATAGATACTCGTAGTGCCTGCCATATATTGAAACCGTAGCAGCCATGCGCGGGAAAGGGCGTAATCAAATCCAATCCCTATACGATGTCCGTCAGTGCGGACAGGCCCGAGCTCAGAATAGAACTCCATCTGTCCATTCGCATAGAACGTTTTACGTTCACTTTCCCATCTGCCATACGGAGAGTACTGATAGAGATACCGTGCCTGCAGTCCGATGCGAGTGCCCTCAAAGCGATACTCAAGCCCGACAAGACGCCCGGTGTGCAAGACATCGATGCGATCGTCGCTGCTCAAACCAGTTATCCCCTGGCTGATGCGCGCCCGATCAAGATGTGTATAAGCGCCCGTAAGATCATATCCGATAAGCAAAAAGAGAGAGGCCGACGTCAAGTGCGATGAATCGAAAAACGGATTGTAGCCGCCAACAAGCTGGCTGTTCCATCGTGAGTGACGCGCCTGAACGGCTTCACTTACGGCATTGATCACCCGACTCTGCCCTATGAGGCCTTTGTGATGCGAAACGGATCTCATTGTCTGACCATCAAGGGTGACAAGCCACGGGCCTTTCCTATACTGGATGGCCACTTTGAAAGATGCGGCGTTTGCAATGTGGTCTTCGTGAAGACCAGTCGGAGCGTGAATCAGCAATCCATCCAATCTATCGCCGTAAAGACGGTCCTCAACTCCGCTCTGATAGATGCCACCGCCTGCACCAGCAAACACCTGAAATTCTTCAACCGGATTCGATTCTGCAAGCAATTGCCCGCAACAAGCAAGAAACGGGAGAGCTGTGATCAGATACCGCTTGAGGCCGAAGCGGGGCCGCAGAAACCAGAGCGGATTAGATTTGATCGACAGGCTCCGAAAAACAGGCACAAATTCCCTTTTTTCTGCACCCTGAGTCTGGAAAATGTTTGACCGGCGACGATTTTTGAATATTCTGACTGTAGCATTCAGCGCCGCAGGTGCTAATGTTTTTCGCATGAACACTCTTCCTTCCCCCGGTTCCCCCCCGGGGGTTTTTTTTGCCCTTTTGACCTGGTCGGCATTACCTTCATCGTCCGCTTTTCTCTGAGAGCACGGGCTGTTCGATAAAGGCGGACGTAGCCGGTTTCAAGAACAGGTATTCAGCACCCTCTCCTTCCTGTATCTGCTGACGGGCGTAATCAAAGCGCTGACGGGCCGAATTCGAAGGCAGGTCGGCTTTAATATATGCCCTGACAAAGCCGGGTACAAAGCCCAGGCTACCGGCGGGCATACGACCGATGACTCCAGAACCGTGTTGCAATACGCCTGGAGCGACGCCAAAGCCATAGAGAAGAGGCTGCCGACGTCCTGGAGTTAAATCTTGAACGGGTCGGCTCATCTCTTCATAGATAACCCAGACGCCGGCTCCAGAAACGGGCTCCCATCCTTCTTGCACAAGAACGGTACCCGTCCTCTGACGATTCATGCGTTCAAGCTCGAGGTTGGTCCAGTCGACAAGCTGCTTTATTGTGCGGCGGTACAACTCATTCAACGGGTGGGCCGTCTGCTGCGTCTTCAGTCTGACCCTGAAGTCAGGTCGGAATCGACCATCATTACGTGTCGAATCAAGTAGCGATTCCGGATCGATGATCTGAACCTCGCTTCCCGACAGAGAAAGCGGAGCAAGAGCATGCACTCCTGTTAACCATCGATAATGCATTTTTTCGCCGGCAACGGGCAGCATGGCATCGTATTCGCCGGCAAGCGCAACCGCCGATTCGCGCCCCTGCGAATTCTGAAAGAACTCAAGCAGTCGACTTCGCAGCGAAACGGAGGTACCGGGCAGAGTCGTCATCGTGATCCCGTCGGACGTTATACGCAACAGCCGGAAGACCGTTCCGCTATCATGAAGAACGGTCAGTTGTTGTTCGGACGGGATCCGTCTTATCAGCTCTTTTGCAACGGGCGGTATTTTCCAGTCTCTTCCCTGTTGCATCCTTTTCTGGGCGATCAGAAGATCAAAAAGAAGCTCCGCATCGCCGGCCTTCACCGCTTTCTCTTCAAGAAGATACAAACCCAGAAGCGAGTCCTCCGCAGAAAAGGCGGGTCTCTTAAGCGCATCTCTCATCGCCGGAAGCACGCTACTGTTAAGAGGCGACGCTACGACGGGGGCAACGCTGTTGAAAAGAGCCGCTCCGTACTCGGTCTGCATCGCATATTCCAGCTGCTTTTCCGGCGTTTTCCATCCAAGAGCAGTTAACCAGAGAGTCGTAAACGCCTGCGTTTCTGCCAGGGAGGCCGGCACAGGACGCCCACCGGAAAGGGATGCATGCAGGTTTAAGAACTCTGCGGCAAGCGCAGGGCGGCGATCCAGCAGATACGCCTTTGCCGCAAGCAGCGCAAAAAGCGACGCTCGCCGCGTCGAATGCACCTTCGCTCCATCGATCATCTGGTGCAGGATCGTTTTTACCTGATCATTGCCGTCGAAGGGGATGGAGTCCAGAGCCATACGCAGCTGAAGCAGCTGCTCGGTCTGCGATAGAAGCGAACAGGCCGATTCTCTATCGGACGTCTTATCGCGAAAAGGAACGAAATCCAACAACCTGGACGTATTCGGCGGTCCCTGAAGGCAGGTGAGGCTATCAAGGCCGGTGCGACCTTCTTCCATGCGCTGACGCATCTGTCGCAACAGAAGCCTTCTCTGTTCGAAAAGCGAGCGGCCGACGGAACCGGCCGTTCCATTCAGAAGATCTTCGACGTATTTCCAGCGCCCCCTGTAAGCGCTGAGGATCAGATTGAGATCGGTGTCTTTTTCGGTAAGGTTCGACTTTTCAATCAGGGCTATGGCTTCATCGATACCTTCGCCTCGCAGAAGGGCCGATTCAAGAGCGATACGAGGGCGTAATCCGCTTTCGCGCTCGCCCTTCGTGATAAGAGAGCCGGCCAGATCGAAGCTTCCGTGTCGGTAGAGCAGTTGCACGCCCGCCTCGACGAGGCTGCGATCATTCTGAAATAGATCATACAGCTCGGCAGGCGTATTCACGACGCGTCCCGACGGTTCGGCCTGGTTGAGCCCGTTCAGATATTCAAGAACGACCTTCTCGGATTGCTTTCTCTCGCGCTGTTCGGGGAATTCTCGCAGACTCTCTTCATACACTTCAAGCGCCTTCTGATATCGACCGACTGTGGCAAGTCCGCCGATATAGGATCGGTAAAGGGCATACCGCTCCAGACGCTGTTTTTCAGCGGCAAGCAGCTCTTTGAAAAAAGTCTCGCCTTCGTCCGGTCGAACGAGGATTAAAGATCGAGCCAGATACACCCTGTTCTTCGCCCCGATCGATTGCTCTTCGGGTAACCCCTCAAGCAGGCTGTCTGCCAGTTCAAACTCCCGTAAAGCGGTCCTGCGATCGTCCTTCACAGAAGCCAGCCCGCGTCTCATTGCTTCACGATGGCTGGCCGTAAGATACTCCTGCAAGGCGGACCTTTCAAAGCCCTGCGTACCGAAGGCCAGCGAATCCTCTTTACCGAACAGGGACGGATCTGCGGGCGGATTCTTCCCGTGAATCAGGAAGATGCCGCCGCCGGTCGACCTGAATACCTCATAGCTGAAGATCATGCCCGCCCACCAGCGACGGAAGGCTTCACTGTCCTCTTCTGCAGTCGGAAGCAGTCCGTCGGATCCCGATGCGATCAGCGCAAAAGCGGCACGGCGATCCCGCGAGATCCAGTCCGCCGCCGAGAAAACCCTTCCCGAACGGCGCGCAAAAAAATGTGAAGCGGGCACATCGTCGATTCGAAGCACGTTATCATGGGCGGCCGGGCCTGTTGAGCGAATATTAAAGAACCGATACCCCTTCGCAATATCGGACGCGCTTCGAATCATAACACTTGAGGAGTCGCTCATCGTCGTACGCAGGACGCGCTCCGGTCCGACGCGCTGTAGTGCGGCGGTCAGCATTCCGTTTGTAGCGCTGCGCCAGTCGGCAATTATCACTGTCGGAGCAACGGCCAGGCCACAAGAATCGACGTCAGACGATGCGGCCGCTATGCGCCCGAACACACGGATGCAATATCGGGACGATGGGGTGGAGAATAACCTCACGTACTGCTGTCGATCTTGCGACGACGGCAGGGCCGGCGGGCTTGCAACGATGAAATCCCGGAGCGACGGCTCAGAAAGAAGCATCTCCTTCTGCATGGCGTCAAGGCGCTTCCTTTCTTCCTGCCTCATTCTAACGACTTCGGTCGGATTTCGCCGCTGAAGCCGGAGTCGGGTTTCTTCGGCCAGCAGGCTACGCAGTTTCGAGCGGCTCTGTCTCAGAATGCGATGAATCTCGACGGAATCCCGCCGCGAAAAGTCGAGCGGATAACGATAAAATTCGATCTGCAATCCGTACAGGCGAGCCTGCTCCAGAAAGACGAGCGCCCTTTGCGGTCGCCCCAATCGAATCTCAAGCTCCGCCATTCGCTCAAAAAGCGGATGAATTCGTTCGGCAACGAGCGGCAGTATAAACGGAAACTCAACAAGCAGGGCATTCGCACTATTCAGATGTCGCAGGGCTTCGTCAAAGCGGCCGTCCATTGCGGCGACGTCGCCGCGAATTCTGAAATACTCGAATCGCTCGGGAATCGCGTGAAACTCGAACGTTTCCTCTTGAATACGCTCCAGCAACGGTTCGAAGTTCGTGCGATCTCCCTTTTCAATGAGCACCCTTGCCAGGTTTAACCGCGTTCGAATTCCGGCAAGCGTCGGGGCGCCCGCGTCTGCGGACGAGGCCTGATCCAGCCTTTCTTCGGCTATGAGCAGCATATTGCGATCGTCGGGTTTTCCCGCTCGCTTCATCTGCCGATGAAGATAAAAAGCCAGCAGACCTTCGATGGCCGAGAAATCCGATAGATCTCGCACCATCATCTTTTCCAGTACCGGATCATCGTGGCTTTCGGTGTATTCAAAATCGGGATCTTCGGTTTCCCGCTGTCGAATGTAGGCGGATTTCAGGGCTTCCCGGTAACTCTGCCGAAAGGCGACGAGATCTTTCAGAGCCGATTGCATTCTACCGTTCAGAGCTGGATCGCCGTCCGTCGCTTCAAACTGCTGAAAGAGAACGATATACGAATTGCGAAAGTTACGGCGAAACGAATCGAGCATGCCGGCCGACAGAGCGGCATCGGACGCCGATCGATAATCCTCGAAGGCTTTATCATATTCTCTTTGATTCAGAGCGATCTCGGCCCTCTGGTTGAATGCATAGATCTGCCCTTCACTGCCGAGACGAACATCGCCATCCTGCTTGCTGAATACTTCGATACGGCGGGCAAGGATTTCCACCGCTCGATCTAGGTCGCCCTGACGCATGAAGTTGCGAAATCGAATTCCAAGCGAAAGCTCGAACTGTCGCAGCGGAGAGAATCCATACGGAGTACGTCCGTCGCCGATTACCGAAAAGTCTTCGCCGTATCCGAGCAGAAGGCCGAAGATGCGCCCGCCCACCGTCTGAGGTTGAAAGCGATCATCGTTGCGCGTTAACCCCTGCCTTTTCGAAGATTCTTCGGCCTCGCGAGCGGCGAGATCGGATCGATCGAAATCTTCAAGATCCTGAAAGGCGAGAGCTATATAGTTTTCGAGGCCGGCTCTATCCATTCCCTGAGCGGGAAACGGCTCACGACCATACAGGATCTGCAATGCATCAGAATAGGCCTGTATCGCCTCGCGGGCATTGCCGCCATCCTGATGAGCCAGTCCGCGAAGCGATTGGGCGAAGGCGAGCCTGTAACGGCTCTGAACGAGTTCTGCCTGTTTTCTCTCGCTTCTCGCTTTCAGGTATGCGTTATCAGGCTCAGAGAGCGATTTGTATCCGGCGCGATTGGCCGCTTCAAATTTCGGCCAGTAGTCGGATTGTCGCAGCTTATCGACGGCGAAGTCGAAGTCTCTGGCCGCAGACTCCGCCTGCCCCGAATAAAAGCGAGCACGGCCTCGATTGATATGAAACAGGATTCTCTGCATATCGTCTTCAAAGATAGCCGTTCTGCTGCGGGTGGAAAGCTTCTCGGCGCGATCATACGCCTCGGTTGCAGCCCTGTAATTCACAAGCTGAAAGTGGTTGTTACCGAGGTTTAACTGTAGAAGTGCCAGATCACGCTCACGTCCTCCGGTCTGCCTGACGCTCTGGTTGATCTTCTGGTTGATCTCTTCTATCGCGGCATTCAACATGTCGACGTTCTTCTCATAATAACGTCCGTTAAAGGTATTCTGGTATTCCGCCCGATAGAAAATACCGTCACGAACGCTGCTCGGTCGAACGCCCGTCAGAAAAATAAAGGCTCTGTCGATATAGCCCGGCTCAAGCAATATCTCGGATTGTTTGCGGCTATCTATGTACTGATAGAGCCAGGAAAGAAGCAGTGTCGCATCGACAAAACCCGGATCGACGTTCAGAATATAGAGAAGTCTGTATTCTGCCTGCTTTAAATCATCGAGGATAGCCTTCTTGCGCTCCGTCATCACAGCGGAGGGAATCTGCACTCCCTGTTTCAACAGAGAATCGTAGAACCGCTCCCGTTCTTCGGTTTTTCTTATCAGAAGATAGGCATGACCGTAAAGCAGAGAATGATCGAAATAACGACGACCGTCCTGCTCGGCAAAGTTATAGCCGAACAGGATTTCGTTAAATATCTGAGCGTCAAACGGATCTTTCTCAAGAAAGAGCGATTGCACGGTATCACGACTGATGATCCGGCTGCGCTTTTCTTCCCATGTGAGATTTCGCTTCAATCGCTCAATGGCAAGGTCGGTTTTCCAGCGATGATAATGCACGGACCACGTCTCATGCAATTCGTCGAAAAGCCCGGCCGTTCTGAACTGCAAAAAGAGAATGTTAACCAGCGTCGCATTCGCATAGCTGACAAGATAGAATAGCTGACTGACTTCATGTCCCTCTTCAAGGGATATAGACGCCGCCTTGCCCTGCAAAAAAGGAGAGACGGAGCGACAGATCTTTGCGTAACGCTCGATATAGTCTTTATAACCGAGGTTGTTGATAAGCAATCCCGCCGCAGAATCCGAGGCGCAAAACTGAACGAGCATATTCCGGTCGACCATATCGAGCTGGATTCTCTCGCTGCCGACGGCCGTCTGTATCTCGCCGATCAAGAAAAAACGGTAGTCCAGTCGATCCTCGACGTCTTCGGCTATGGATTGCGCCGAGCGACGATACTGTTCGATATAAGAACGCGAAGCATCGATCAAACGAAGAAAGTCGGCCTCATCGACGTCAAGATTCCAATCTCGGTTATACGATTTCAAGAAACGCAGACGCGCATCCAGAGCAAGCTGCTGATTCTGCTCGATGTCATAAATGGCGGCAAGTAGCTTCCATCCGATAGTATATGCCACATTGCCGTCGCCGGTGAACTTCAAACCCTCCTGAATGCGGGACCGGGCATCATGATATCGCCTTGCGCGAAACAGCCTCTCTCCCTGCAATATATAATAAAGCCCTCGCAGAATCGGCTGAGACTCGTTCGTCGGATCAGGAATCATGTCTTCAGCGTTCCGGTTAATCTCTTCGTAAACGACCTGAATAATACGCTGTCGCAGCGCCTGCTCCGTTTCAGGAGCTGAGAGCAATGAGCGAAAGCGATCCGGGACGCGACCGTTCATGCGAATCTGCAGAGCGGCCTCGGTCAGCAGCGTATTATTGCGATTGATATAGCCCGGATCCTCGGCGTTCAGTTGCTGCACGGTGGAAAGAGCGACGGCGATCATCCCGGTCCGAATTCTTGCCTGTACGAGACGCTCTCGCAAATAAGAAACGGCAAGCCGATGTCGAACTGGGTCGAGATCGGAAAGCCTTTTTGATCGAAGCGCAAGCTCGATAGCAGCGGCCGTTCCCGGACGAGCGATTCGAGCCGCTTCGCTGAAGGCATTCTGCTGCTCGGCCTTTCGAAGCTGCTCCGTGTATCGGCTGCGATCCCCGCCGTCGGTAGATCCGCGCAAAAGATCGGTGAGCACGTCATATTCTACGAGAATGAATTCAGGCGATTCCGAGAAATACTGGATAACGCTCTCCAGTGCAAGTTGCCGTCGGTCGCCCGAAAAAGTCTGCGCGAATTCATATTGGTCGAGGGCGTTTTTCTTGCGCGGAATCAGTCCATCGGGACGCGAAAGAAAGATTCGCGATCGGCCGGCGTCGTTATCATAACCGGCATACAATATACCGCCGCCAAGATACGGCGATAGCGCGATATTGTAAACGGGCATTGTGCTGTCGGTTACGTGCCGTACCGATCCGCTTTTCAGGGACATGCGATGCACAGCGCCACGATCGTTCAGATCAAGCCGACCATCGCCGTTCGTATCTTCGTCGATGGCAAGGAAAAGCAGCTCTTTTTCGTCCTGGGCGAGAATGGGCCTCAGCGCCATCCCTCCATTTCTGTAAACGATGCGCTGGCTTTTACCCGATTCGAGAGAGATCAACAGGAAGCCTTCGGGTAACCCTCGGTCATCAAGAGCCGTAGCGGCAATGGTGCGAGCAGTTGCAGAAGGCTGGATTGCTCTTTCCGTAGAAAGAAGTACCGGCTTTCCTTCAGGGCGACCGCTTTCGTTCAGCTTCAGGCTCCACAGTCTGAAAACTGTTCGCTGACAGCGATCACTGGCATAGAATAGAGTTCTGCGATCGGCCGAGAAAACCGGATCAAGCTCGCCGGCATCGCCCGCACATCCGTCGCGGCTTTCGCTGAATTGCTCTGAGATATAATCCGAAACGCTGAAAGAAGAGGCGCTGTGATTCGGGATGGCGTTTCCACGCATCACATCGTATGCGATGCGCTCCGGGTTGATCTTCGTTAAAAGAATATCGCCAGAGGCGTCACGATCATAGCTCACATAGGCAAGATGCTGTCCGTCCTGACTGATCGCCGGGGAATTCTGAACCGCCTCCTGTTCCACAACGGGGACGTTAACCGTAGTTCGAAGCTGCCTCATCCAGATATCGGG
This sequence comes from Leptonema illini DSM 21528, assembly GCF_000243335.1. Lineage (NCBI taxonomy): Bacteria > Pseudomonadati > Spirochaetota > Leptospiria > Leptospirales > Leptospiraceae > Leptonema > Leptonema illini. The sequence goes on from NZ_JH597773.1 coordinate 2,551,519, forward strand.
AGAGCCCTGAACGTCCGACACATAAAATAAATAGCCTGCAGCCGATACCGAGGGATCGGTGTTCATTCCTCTTTGAATGATGATGGGAAAATGTCCGCCCGGATTCTTTTTAAAGAACGTATCAAGCAGATTCGGATAATCAAACGCCGGCGGCTCGGTGATCTTCGCCGAGGCGCAGGAAGAGAAAAGAGCCGAAACCAGAAAAAACAGGATTCCTTTATTGAGAGACATCACGACCGCCTTATAGAGAAGCCTTCTTCACGATGCGTCCGCTTTCGTCGCGCACCCATTCGTTACGACCGGCGGCAAGAAAGAAGGAATGCCTGAAATCCTCGGCCTGGGTCTCGTTATTCTCAAGATAGTATTTATAGATCTGCTTTCGCGCCCGATTTACTTCGGCGACGATGGCCTGCAGTCGAATCCTTTCTTCTCCATTCAGTCGTCGTCCAGCATCCTTTTCAGGAACGAAGAAGACTTCTCCGTCCCGTCCCTCCCCGAGGAATTCCAGATAACGATATCGCAGCAGAATATCGTCGTAAAGAACAAGCATTCGGTATTCTGCGCGAACGTTCTCGGGCAGATGACTGACGGCCGAGGGCTGAGGCGGCAGATAGCTGGACGACGAAATCAACCACCCGTCTGGCAGCAGTTCTTTCTCTTCGCCGATCAGCTGACGCTCGGCGGCCGTACGCTCAGGTGTCAGCGTTATCGGCGGCACGTCGACCTTTACGATCGCACATCGGTTGGCGACGTCTGCAAGCGGGTTCTCTTTAGGATCTGTTAACCTCTGATAGATCGTGCACTGGAGTAAAGACAGGCAGAGAATGATAGGAACATGCATCCGTGAGGCGCAGAATTGCAAGAAATTAAGGATTGGTCTGTTTTTCATTGGAATTCTCCTGTTTCCTTACGGGTTCGTTCGAGGAACTCGGCCAGCGGGATTCTCTCCTGCCGGATCATCTCGTCGGCGGGCTTGACGAGCCTGGAGAACGATACGATTCCGGAACTGCGTACCTGTATCGTCGTATAGACAAGTCCGCCGCGAAGCTCTGCCGACATCGCCGGTATTTCGAGGGTGTTATTCACAAGCTTTGCCAGAATATCGGACGGCACCATGATACGCACGGCAAGACCTGTGAAGTCCTTGCTGATACGATAGACGGCAAGGCGAGCGTTTATGTTGCGAACGGCGTCGGCAAGGTTCGCACCTCGCACGTTAGCCGTCGCGCTGATAATGCCGTCATAAGAAGAATCGGCCTTTGGAAAGTACGGTTCGACGTTCAGGTCATGAACGGACAGATGAGCGCCATACTCCATAGAGGCCGGCTTCATATCGGCAACGTTAAAGAACAGATTCCGCAGTTCGATCGTTCCGTTTGAAACGTAGCCCGTACCGGAAGCCGTTCTGTACACGGGCGCCATCGTCTTCTCGCCCGCTTTCAAGGGTCTGTAGGTGCTGATACGAAGCAGGCGGCCTTCCAGAATATTGCGTTTGTATGTAAGGTTCGCCTCAAGCGCCGGTCGGGCCCCGCCGGCCGGCGCTCCGAGGAAGTAGAAGCCCTGATCGACGACAAGGCCGTCAGGGCTCCGGTTTGACCATACCGATTTCAGGGTTAGATTCGGCCGATCGGGAAATCGATCGATGAGATCGGGATTGATCATCGTTTCATAACGAACGGGGATCATCTGATTTCGATGCACGAACGGAAGCGTGAAATTCAAATCTTCAATATTGTAGTATGTGCAACCCGCAGTCTTCTGCACACAGGCCGTATTGCTGTAGATCAGGTTGAATCGTCGGATGTCGATATTGCCCGCAATCTGTTCCGGTCGGATCTGCGCGCTGATATCGACCGTTCCGTCAAGCCGGACGTTTTCATGCACGGGCAGCATTCCCTTTCGCGAAAGATTAAGGCGAAAGTCCAGATAGGGCTGCCTTGCTCCAGGCGGGCCGGTTAATGATCCCGTCAGATCGGCGTTAAGCGCTCCACGAAGTCCGTGCAGGTGAATTCGGCGAAAGCGAACGCCGTCCGGCGCCGTACTCATGTCGGCCTGTAGATTCAATCCTTCTGCGCTGATTGACGGAAGAAGAAGGGCGGCGCTCGCCTGTATCACACCGCTCCCCTTTTCCATGTGTATCTGCGCGTTTCCGTCAAGGTGCGCTCCTTTTTCAAGATACGGTCGGATCACTTCCAGATCAGATCGCAGATTTCCTGGAAGCAGCGGATGCAATTTTTCATAGTCCACGTCAAGGCCCGACAGCCTTACCGTATAACTCTGGCCCCCGGCGAAAGTCAGCTCGCCTGCCGCGAGAAGCCGCAGCAATGACGCCCCCTTCATACTCGTTCCGGTCAGATCCGCTTTTCTGATGTCAAGACGCACTCCTCGCCCGGGGAAGACAAGGTCAAGATCGGTATTGAGCGCCACGTTCTGCACGCCGGACAGCGATCGATCGATCAGATAACGCGCAGCATCAAGGCGCACCAGCCCGAGTACGGTGATGCGACTGAAATCTGTACCCGAGCGAGCGCGCAAACTTGCCGATCCCGTCGCCGTCAGATGCGGAGCCGTGAATTGACCGAGCGCAAAATTCTTGAGATCGAGATCAAGCACGATGCCCTGATCGGGATGCAGAGATCCCTTTCCACTCAGTGAGGCGCCGTTGTACCCGAGTTCGAGGCGATCGATGTAGGCTTCGCGAACGACTCCATATGCGAGGCTGTGATCGGCCGAGTAGCCTTCGGGGACTGGAAGCAGGCCGAGCGCATAAAGATCAACCGTTCCGCGCACGTCGATCTGCGCCGTCGGAACGCCGTGCACCGACTTTCCGGTACGCACGCGCACGTTACTGCCGCTTAACCCGAAGTGAGCGCTCAGTCGATCCAGACGACCGGTGATCAAAAGCGGATAAAGAGAAAGTCGTCCGCCTGTTTCGACGGCGTTATTGGTTAACCTCTGTATAAAAGGTCCGATGCGGTCGAGATCGATGCTCGACTCCTGCATGCGCACTTCCATGTGATGAAAGCCGCTTTCATCACGGCGAAAGTCCCCCGTAAGAGAAAGCCACGTATCAGGCCCCGATTCAAGCCTGAATCTGCGAATCAGAAACCTCTCCTTCGCGGGATCGTACTGAATATCATGCTCCAGCCGCAATCCGAAGGGAATATCCATACCCGATCGTCTATGCGACAGATCACGCGCATCGATGCGCAGCCGTGAAAGAAAGGCCGTACCGTTTTCGAGCGTTTCACGATACAGCTTGAGCATTAACGTCGGTCTTCCCTGAACGCTGTCGAACTCAGAATACTCAAACTGCACGGGACGGATCGGATTGAGGGCGAAGAACAACGAATCGAAAAGCTGTAGAGAATCGAGGTTAAGCGGAATGGTGTGAAAGGTCTTCGTCACAAAGCCGAGGTGCAGATCGACGTCCGAAAGATCCACCCGCCGCAGCCTCTCGCCTGAATGGTCTTCAAGCAGAAAACGAAGCCCCTCGATGCGCACCGCGCCGTAAAGGCGCACAGGCAGATAGAGCTCGATCTCCGGCGGCCGCGGCGAAGATTCCTTCGACTTCTCGGTCTTCTTGCGTGGCCGATCGGATTTCAATGCATCGCTGTTCCAACGATCGTTGCGCTTGATCAAAGATACGGTAGGATTGCGCAGCCCGATCTCACGCACGCCGATCTGCCCGGCAAGGAAACCCGGCAGGAACCATTTCAGGCGCACCTGATCGGCGGCAAAGATAGAATCACCCGAGAGGCGGTCTTTCAAAACGACATCGTCAAAAACAAAGCCGAAGAAAAGAGAGCTGCTGCGCACATGTACCTTCAGCTCCGTCGACGCGGGCATCGCCGCGCTCAATATGGAAGAGACGACCGGCGCAGAAAAGAGGATCTGATATGCGAGAATCAGGACGAATACGACCGATATCCAGATTTTCAATCGCAGCGGCAAAGATCGAATTTTTCGTTGAAGGTCAGACATGAGCCGAATCCTCTTTTTTCATGCTGCGAGCGGGAAGCGATAAAAAAAGAAAAGAAAAAAACACGGCCAGATGCAGCAGAAGAGAAACGAAGAAGATACCGGCAAATCCGTGGTCGCTTTTTAACAGCAGGCCGGTCAGCAGATTGCCGATCGTCGCCCCGGCCGAGACGCTGACAACCATGTAGATGCCCATGCCCGTGCCATAAAGATGCTCGGGAAAGTTACGCCGCAGCAGATAGACCGTGCCCATATAGTATCCTGTGAAATGTATGCCATGCAAAAGTTGCTGAAATAATATGAGGCCGGGAAGTCCGATCACCGCATCCAGGCCAAGAATAAGAAACCTGATCGCGCCGCTCATCACGGCAAGCAAGAAGAGAAAACGAACGCCGCGTCGACCGGCGATTCGATCGGCAAGGATCATCAGCGGAATCTCGACAAGAACGGCCAGTCCCCATCCGCCATAGACGTAAGACATGCCGCCGGCCTGACGTAAGTAACCGCCGAGATAATAGTCCACAACCTGATATGAGAAGTAGAACACGAACGATACGATAAAAAACGGTAAGAATCCTTCTTTCTTCAGAGCCGAAAAGGCATCGCGAAAGAAATACTCCGTATGCGAACGGCGGCGCTCCGGAACAAGATACGCGAACAGGGCCGTAACAAGCATGAATACCGAGCCCCACTGCCCTCCACGCCCGCCCTGTATCTCGGGCGCCGCATCGCTCAGCGCAAACATCTCGAGTAAAAGCATGCCGATCTGAATACAGAAAAATCCAAACGTGCCCGCCGAACGACTGACGCTGAAACCGCGAAAGCTCAGACTTTCCAGTGCGGCTATCGTCAGCAGCTGCGTATTCGCCGCGAAGAAGAACCGCGTCACCGCCGCCGAAACGATGCATCCCATAAGAGGTAAATCGGGCGAAAAAAGATGATACTGGAAGGGCGTCTGAAGCAGTAAGAAGGCGATGAGCGCCGAACGAATGCGTCGCGTTTTATCAGAGAACCATCCGGCGAAGAAGTATCCGAAAGGATACAACAGCTGCCCGGTAAAGAAAACATAACGCGCATCATCGCCGAAGCGATACAGCATATGCGGGCTGAGCGTCGTGAAATAAGAGCCATGCCCCAGGAAGAAGAAGAAATAAACGAGCGAGGCGGCGACAAGCGGACGAATCTCAGGCCATGGCGCAGAAAACAACGAGGCAAAGGGACCTATGCCTTTCTGCCGACTGTATGCGTTCCCGCCTGTATTTTTTGACTTTACAGTCAATCTCATAAACCGGAGCCTGGACAGCAGAGCCATAGACGCCCGGGGAGTTTGCAGGACCATGAAAATTCAAACAAAGATTACAGAAATGCTTGGCATCGATCTGCCGATCATCGGCGCTCCGATGTTCCTTGTGTCGATGCCCGACCTTGTCGTTGCCGTATCAGAGGCCGGCGGTATCGGATGCTTTCCTGCTCTGAACTACCGAACGGTCGAGCAGCTGCGCGAAGGTCTTACCGAGATACGCTCCCGGACAAAAAAACCGATCGGAGTCAACCTCATACTCCATAAAGAACATAATCCTAACTGGGCCCGTCAGTTCGAGGTCTGCCTGGAATTCAAGGTGGAGCTGATTATCACATCGCTCGGATCGCCGCGCACCATCGTAAGCGAAGCGAAGGCAGCCGGATCAAAGGTCTTCTGCGACGTGACGACGCTGAAGCATGCGCGTATCGTCGCCAAATCAGGCGCCGACGCTCTGATTGCCGTCTCGCATGGAGCCGGTGGCCATGCCGGTAGCGTAAGCCCATATGTCCTTATTCCGCAGCTTGTGGACGAGATCGGATTGCCCGTCATCGCCTCGGGTGCGATCAGCGACGGCCGGCAGATGGCTGCCTCTTTATCGCTGGGAGCTCAGGCGGTTTATATGGGAACTCGCCTCATCGCCACGCCCGAGGCAAAGGCAGCCGAGGGATACAAGCAGATGATCCTCGACTCCACTTACACCGACATCGTCTACACTCCCGAGATCAGCGGCATTCCGGCCAACTGGCTGAAGCAGAGCGTGGAACGTGCGAATATAGGCAAGCCCGGCACCATCGCAGGCGAGTCGCACACAGAAGAGGAATACAAGCGCTGGCGAGACATCTGGTCGGCAGGCCAGGGGGTCACACAGATTCAGCAAATCACGCCGGCCGCCGACGTTGTGCGCGGCATGGCCGAGCAGTATCTGCAGATTGTAAACGCTCTGCCTCGATAAAGATTGACAGATCATCCCTGAGTGCTTTCTCAGGGATGCTTCCGCCACCAATATAGATAAAAAAAGTGGAAGGCACCCGTTCGCCCGTCATATAGAAAAAGGTCGAACAAGCGCAACCTGAACAACGGCGCCGGAGTCAGTCTTGGATTATCTATATTTTGTGAACGGCCTGGGGGCCGCTCTACTGTCGCTATTCGCCTCGATGCAGCGAGGCATGCGGCGTTTTGACACGCAGACGGCGGCCATCCCCTGGGAAGGGCTGATTATCGCCGGCTTCTTGCAGACGCTGTCGCACTGGATGCGCCTGCTTGAATACTCCGATCCCGATCTTGAGCCCTTTGCCTACCTTATCGCCGTCCTTTCGCTGCTGTCGCTCTTTGAATTCGCCCGCCAGTTTCTGAACGCCTCGCTCTGGAGTTACTCCGCTCCGGCGCTTGCGCTGATTGTCGTCGCCCTGCCTTTTTCCGGTCGGGAACGCCTTTTACTTCTTGAAAGCAGCATTGCCGCAGGCACGCTACCGCTCTTTGTTGCAGCGGGCATCACCCTCTGGCGACAGAAGGTGCGCCGCTCTTTGCAATCAAGCCTGTCTCTTCTAATGCTCTATATTCTGATCCGGCATCTCGTCTGTCCCGTTTATCAGATATTGCAGCCGACGCCGAACGCCGTCTTCTCCTGTGATATCGCCGCCGCCGGAATACTGTTCAGTCTGAATTTCATCCTGTGGCTTCATTATGGACGGCTGTTTCGCGAATCGAGTCCGCTTATCCGTCCGCGCTTTAAATGGTCGGGCGCCGCCTTGCTTTTCGTCATTCTCGCGGCAGGATTTACGTTAACCGAATGGGCCGGACAGAGAGAAGAGGATCGCCAGCGACGCGAATCCTTTCACACGCTGCGCCTGAGCGCCGCCATCCTGAACGATTCCGCAGATATGCCCGAGAGCCTGCTGCGTCTTCGAAGCATCTTACCCGAATTCGCCCGCGTTCAGATTCTGCGCTTCGACGGCGCGACGCCCATTCCAGAGGCTTCTCTCAGTTATCCAGGAGCGGAGCTTCTCCAGAGAATCCCGCCTTCGGCGACGCCGTTTGTCATGTCCCTGGACTCGGCTAACGAACAATGGATCGTCATCGGACAACCCATTCCCGGAGATGCGAAAAATCGGCTTTTACTTGAGATGATTCCGAGCAGGCAATGGAACGAAACCGTTCATACGACCCGACTCATTACGATCGCCGGTATTTTTTTCGTCTGTCTGCTTTACATCGGCTTTCTTGTCGTCGGCCGGCGCAGCGCCGAGGCGCTTGCAGCGCTACGAGAACGCGATAAATTGCATCGCGCCATGTTCGATCGCAATCAGGCGATCAAGCTTCTCGTCGAACCCTCTACGGGCCGCATCGTCGATGCGAATCCGGCCGCCTGTTCGTTCTATGGTTATACTCGATCGCAGATGCAATCGATGCGAATCCAGCAGATAAACACGCTCTCGGACGAACAGATTCGCGAAGAGATGCAAAACGCCCTCAGCGAGAAGCGCACTTATTTTATTTTTCCGCACAGACTGTCGACGGGCGAAGTCCGCACGGTCGAAGTTCATTCCGGTCCCGTTGAGATGGAAGGCCGAAAGATCCTCTATTCGATTATCCATGACAGAACCGAGCAGGAGCGACGGGGACAGCTTCTTGCCGATCGCGACCGACTTTTACAGAAGCTCTCAGAACGCGTGCCGGGCATGATCTATCAATATCTGCTCAGGCCCGACGGAACGGCATGCTTCCCATTTGCCAGCGAAGCCATGATGGCCATCTACGGATTGAGCTCTGCAGACGTTCGCGATGATGCCTCTGCCGTTTTTGACCGCCTGCATCCGGCCGATTACGATACCGTAACGTCGACCATTAACATGTCGGCGCGCTTCCTGACACCCTGGCGGCTGGAATTCCGTGTGATCCTTCCGGATCGCGGCACACAATGGCGACGCGGAGACGCCGTTCCCGAACGGCTTCCCGACGGCAGCACGCTCTGGCACGGCTACATCAGCGATATCACCGAGTGGCATGATACGCAGGAGCGACTGCGCGAATCTCTGAACTGGAAAGAGACGATCTTTCATCACAACGGAGCGGCTATTCTCGTTCTCGATCATAATCGGATCATCATCGAGGCGAATGAGGAGTTCGCTCGCATCTTCGGTTATACGTCCGATGCCGTCGCCGGGAAATCCTCCCGGATGATCTTTCCCGACTCCGATAGCTTCACCGAATTTGCACGCATTGCCTACGCGAAGATCAATGCCGAAGGCGAGGTGCAGCTGGACTGGCAGTTCCGCAATAAGAACGGCAAACTGCTCTGGTGTACTGTTGCCGGGCGTTTCCTTGATCCGCTGGATCCGCAGCGCGGTTATGTCTGGGTGGCCACCGACATCACCGAACGTAAAGAGATGGAGGAAGAGCTGCTGCGTGCCCGTACGGCGGCCGAAGAGGCAAACAGAGCGAAAAGTCGCTTCCTTGCTCACATGAGTCACGAAATCCGCACGCCGATGAACTCCATCCTCGGCTTCGCCTCTCTGCTGCTTGGAACCGATCTCGATGACGATCAGAAGCGTTATACAGCCATCATCGAGCAGAGCGGAGAGGCGCTTCTGTCGCTCATCAACGACATCCTCGATCTGTCGCGCATCGAAGCCGGCAAGCTTGAATTGAGCGACTCCCCCTTTGATCTGCCCTCTCTGATCAAAGAAACGACCGGTCTTCTGACCTTGAAGGCCGGCGAAAAAGGGGTGCGAGTCATGGTTGATATAGACTCGCATGTTCCCGCTATCGCGTCCGGTGATGCGCTGCGGCTGCGCCAGGTGCTTTTGAACCTTTTAAGCAATGCCGTCAAGTTCACCGAAAAAGGTACGATCGAAGTGCGCGTTCGCTTGATTCGCGAAACCGAAACGGAATCCATCGTTCGCTTCGAGGTCGAAGATACGGGTATCGGAATACCCGAAGAAGCGTTGAGCAGGCTCTTTCAGCCCTTCACACAGGCAGATAGCTCGACCACGCGCCGTTTCGGAGGAACAGGCCTGGGCCTTGCCATCTCTCGCGAACTCGTGCATCGTATGCACGGTACGATCGGAGCATCCAGCAAAGTCGGTGAAGGCTCGACGTTCTGGTTCGAACTGCCGATGAAGCACTCTGAACAACTTCATGCAGGGGATTCGTCGAGCGAAACTCTAACGGGGGCCTCTGAACGAATTTCAAGCACCGCGGCGGAAGATCTCGTTGAATGCGGGCCGCTTCACATTTTACTCGCCGAGGACTCGCCCGAAAATCAGCTACTGGCCATTCTTCTCTTGAAGAAGAAAGGATGCACCGTCGACACTGCCGCGAACGGAGCGGAGGCCATCGAAAAGCTACGCACGGAAAAATTCGATCTCGTGCTTATGGACATACAGATGCCGCAGATGGACGGCTTTGAGGCAACGGCCCGTATTCGTTCGGGCGAGGTGCCTGTGGCCGATATTCCCATCATCGCCATGACGGCGCAGGCCATGTCGGGCGACAGAGAGCGATGCCTGGCGACGGGCATGAACGATTACGTGGCAAAGCCGCTGCGAGCGGCCGAGCTCTACACCGTCGTTCATCGCACCATCTCAGGCCGAAAGAAATAGGCGCTTAATCCCGAATCTGCAGCGCTGCCTGTGCCGCTTTTGCGCAGCGTCTCACAGATCCCTTTTTCTATACAGGTGCAGACCGATGAAGGCGGCCACACCGGCCTGTAAAAAGAGCACGATCGTGCCGACGATAACTCCCGTGTAACCAGAAAGCACCTTTGCATAGACGGCCGATGAATGCGTCATCAGCGATTGCAGATTTCCCTGCATCAGCACGATCGATCGCATTGTATCAATGGGGTTTACAAGCGTCATAGAAAGAAGAACATTCTGCAACGGAAAATCGCCGAAAAAGATCACCATCAACATCAGAAGCGAATCATAGAGCACATACAACACAAACCAGATTCCCATTGCGGCGGCGATCAAGAGCTCAAGACGCTCTGAAAGCTGCGAGAGCAGAAAGGATAACGCCAGGAAGACGGCGTTCAAAAGCAGGCCATAGGTCAGAATCAGGAAAAGCGAGCCGATGGCCTCGATGGAACTGGCGAGAATGAACGCCAGCAACAATCCGACGGCAAAACCAGGAAGAAGCCCCAGCAGCCGACCGACAAACTGCCCGGCATACAGAGTCGTGCGCGAAACGCCGAGAGCCAGGATCACCCGCTGAAACGAAAGCGAGCCATGAAAGGCCACCGTGCCATAAACGAGCAGAAAGAGCGGCACGAGCAGCAGCACGAAATTCAGAAGCGAGGCGGCGACGTCTCCGCCTCCCGACGAGAGCGAAAGAAGAAAGAACGAGAAGCTGAAGATCAGAAGCGCATAGACGATCAACCACCGACTGCGCAGAGCGTCGGCGAACTCAAAAAGAACGATGTTAGAAAAGGCGGATCTGCGCCTTGCAGACTCAAGCATATTCGCGAATACCACTGAGAGCCTCCTCAAGATTTCTCGCGTTGCGAGCGTTTACGAACTCAGCCGGACTCTGCTGAACATGTACGGTGCCGTCTATTAATAGAATCATCATATCGGCCAGTTCTTCGATCTCAGAGAGCACATGCGAGGTGATAAGAACGAGCGAACCGGCGTCCCTTCGCTCACGAATGAGACGTTTAAGCGACGTTGCATGAAACGGATCCAGTCCGGCAGAAGGCTCGTCGAGAATCAGGATTCTACGTTCATACAGAAAGGCCTGAAAGACGCTGAGCTTCTGCTTCATGCCACCGCTTAACTCTCTGAAACGCCGGTCATAGAAGGCATGAAGATCCATGCGCTTCATAAGATCGTCGAAATAGACGGGATCGGATTTCGAGAATCCCATAAGATACTCTACGATCTCTGATACGCGCAGATTATCGGGGAATGCGGGATTCTGCGGCATGTATCCGGTCGGAATGCGCGCCGGAATATCAAACGGAACCGGACGACCGTCGACCAGAAGCACCGATCCTTCGTCGGGTCTTACGAGTCCCATGAGTATCTTGATCAACGTCGTCTTTCCTGAACCGTTCGGCCCGAGCAGAGCGACGACCTGTCCCTTTTGCATGTCAATAGAAACGTCATGCAAAGCGGGGCGGGCCTTTTTTCTGTAGGTTTTGCTGATATTCTTCAGCGATAGAAATGATTCCATTCTTATAAGCCGTCCTTGTCGCGCTGCGGGCGTCGCATGAGAGGGGTTTTATCTTTCAGCGTCGAGGGCGTTAACACCGGGAAGGCCTTTTCCATGATTTCAAGGAAATTCAGCATTGACGATCCGGCAAGCAAAGACAGCTCCGGGTATTTGCTGACCCAGAAACTGAAGATCTGCACGGGCGAATGCGGAATATCTCCTTTACCGTCACGGTCAAGGTCAAACCCCTGATAGCGGTCCCAGTAGTTGCCGTCGTAGTCGTTTGTGTTATCCCGCGTATTGGTCGCCACATCGAACGTATTGCGAAAGAAGATATTTCCGTGAAACGTATTTTTCTGCGCGTTGCCGAACACCTCAAGGGCCCGTCCATTCTGAACGAAGAGATTCTCTTCCACCCTGTTGCGCGAAGAGTTATCGGCCAGCACGCCCGTCGTGTTGCGCGTGAGCGTATTTCTCTTCACGACACTGTCGGTTATGTCTTTCAAAAGCAATCCCTGCATACTCGGCCCCTGGCTGTCGTTAAATGCGTTACCCACAAGCTCAAGGTGTCGCGAATACATAAGAGCCGTTCCTGTCGCATTCTGATAAAACCGATTCCCTTCGATATGCGAGCGATGACAGAACATGAAATGTAAACCGTAGCGAATGTTTGAGAGAGCGGAATTATCTTTAACCACGAGATTCTCTGAGAACTCAAAATAGATGCCGTCACGATGAGAGATGACCGTATTACCGAAAAGACTGTTGTTGCTGCTGTACCACAGATGGATGCCGTTTCCGCCGAGCACCTCGTCTTTCGCGTTACCAAGCGATACGTTCCGCTCGATCAAACACCTCTCGCTTCGTGCAAGATAGATGCCGTAGGTGGCGTTGCGAAGTACGTTAAAGCGCAATCTGCAATCATGCACGGATTCACCGTGAATAGACGCAAACTCCTTCATATCGCTGACGCCTGGATTCTCGATGATCAGACCTTCGATCGTAATCCCGTCGGCCAGCATGTCGATCACATGCCCCTTGCTCTCGCCATCAAGCGTCGCTCCGTTGATGCCTCTGAGAGTGATCGAACGATCGATCGCGAGCGTACCGACTTGATGCAGGCCGCCATCGATCAAAACCGTATCGCCGTCACGCGATGCCGCTATGGCCTCACCCGGCGACGTAAACTCACAACCAGCGCAAACGCGAAGCTCGCGTCCCTGCGCTGCAAGAGGGCAGAGGCTCAAAAGAAAGAGCGTTCCTGACATCCATGTTGCAATCCTTTTCACGGAATCTCCCTCCTCATTAAGAGCCGGTCCTGAAACCCAGGAAGGGCTTCAGGACCGAGACGGTTTTTGGAGCAAAGCCCCTGTATATGCTCTACTCAATGATTGCCGTGATCGTGCATGCTGCGCTTCCAATCATCGGCGACAGCCTTCAGTTCATCAGGCCGTAACTCGCGGCCGCCGTATTCGGCAATCGCCTTTGCAACCTGCTCCTCTGTTCCGTACGCGGCAAGATAGGCTCCCATCGGTGAGGCAAGACGCTCGGACTTAACATAGAGCGCCTTCTCGCGTTCGATGAACTGATCGGGCTGAGCGACGTTCTTCACATAGGCATGGGCGACCTTCTGGTCGGCGTTTTCGATGATCCAGGCTTCCATGCATTCGATGCTATCAAAGTGATATCGCTTTCCTTTTTCAGTGATCAGCTGCGCGTTAAAACGCATATCGGCCACATCCATGCGACAGTGCGCGCATCGCTCCTGCCCCGGATTGACGACGATCGGCCCGTCCGGAGCACAGGAAACGGCGAATAGCAGTAAGAATCCGATAGCAGCCGATCGGGCAGCATTGAGAATCATGCGACCCCCTTTTTCTTCTCCGTATAAAGGATAAACACCAGGATACCGACCGCAACAAAAAGCAGAATCGCGCCGAAATGCGGAATACTGCATGCCTCGATATTCAGAAGCGTCTTACACCCGAGCAGCGGCGGCTGATAGGTCATACCGGGAACGATGATCGGAGCGTCGGGATTCAGGTTATGACCGTAGTTGTACTCCCATCTCCAGAAGTCATACAGACCGGCGATGGCGACAAGACCCAGATTGATAATTCCAAGAAGGATCATATACGCTCTCGGCCAGAGGAACGTGACAAGAGCACCGAAGATCATATAGCCGAGCACATAGGGCATAAATGCCAGCTCGGGAATGGATTCTTCGACGATCTCCGCCATACCGATATAGTGGTTCAACAGGTTGATGTTCTTTAAATCGTGCGGCGTGCCGCCCTGAATGGCATGTACGTAGATACTCATGCTCAATCCCTCCGGATACTGCGGAGCGGTCAGGCTGATGTACCACAACGGAACAAAATATACGACGGCCATAAGCGCCGCGATGACGAGGATCAGATTGCGATGAAGAGGGCTTATCTTATTGTTGAGAAATTTCATGACACACCTCCGGTGCATGAGAAAGAACGGGGGCTTTCGCCCCCGTGAGAATCAGCGAGAGACGCGGATGTACTGCTGCATCTCCTGATGGAGCGCAGAACAGAAGTCCGTGCAATAGAATGGATATACGCCAGGCTGCTTCGGCTCATATTTCACCGTCAGCGTCTGACCCGGCATGATCAGAATGTTCGGAAGCGGTGCGCCATAGATGGCGAAACCGTGAGGAATATCGAAGTCCTGCTCCAGGTTCGTTACGTGGAAGTAGGCGACGTCACCGACGCGCAGGTCGACGATATCGGGCTTGAAGTGCGAGCGGATCGACGTCATGTAGACATGAACGACGTTACCCTGACGCACAACCTTCGCTTCTTTTTCGGATTTTGCAGCGTAAGGATGCTCGTTCTTTTCAAGCTCGAAAATCTGCTTCGTCTTATCTTTGATAAGAGCGGCAGGAATCATCTGCGCATAGTGAGGCTCACCCAGCGTCGGGAAGTCCAGCAGAAGCTCTGCTTTGCTGCCCGAGATGTCCCACAGCTGTGCGGACTGCACGAGCTCGGGGCCGGTAGGCAGATAGCGGTCCTTCGTGATCTTGTTCAGCGAAACCAGATACTTGCCGTAAGGTTTAGCCGAATCGCCGCCGACGATGCTCAGGTGACCGATCGAATACCATGCGGGCATATTCTGAACGACTTCCCAGCTTCCGAGCTTCCATTTCACGACTTCGGACGTTACGAAGCAGGAGGTATAGGCGTAGCCTTTACCGTCAAACTCCGTATGCAGAGGACCGAGGCAGGGCTTCTGCACTTCGCCGGCCAGAGTCGATTCATACTTCAGAACGGGAATTCCCATACGCTCATCGGTGAAGTTCGACTTATCTTCGATGGCCTTGATCATCTTAGAGTAGGAGTGAACCGGAATTACTGTCGCAAGCTTACCGCCACCGACGATGTATTCACCGGTCGGGTCGACGTCGACGCCATGCGGACTTTTCGGAGTCGGCATGTAGAACATGATGCCCGGACAGTCGGTCGGATTCAGCATCTTCACGGTGGCGACCTTTTCGGACGTTGCCGGTTTGCTGTTATGACCGCGACGGTTGATTACGTGTGGTCCCGGAACGGTGCGCGCCTTGCCCTGATCGACGCAGGCCTCGGCCTTCTTCCAGTTGAAAGCGAGGATGAAGTCTTTGTCGTTCTTCGATGCTTCGATTTCGAGCATCTTGTGGGCCTGCTCGGTGTTATACGTGGTGAAGAAGCACCAATCGGTCGACGGGCCTTTACCACAATGCGAGAGGTCGTAGTTATAACCCGGCACAAGAACCTGAGCCTTAACGCTCAGCGCACCGGTCTTCTTGTCGATGGCAACCATCGTGATTGTTCCGTTGAATTCGCCTTTACCGTAGCTTTCTACGGGAATGTCGCGCTGCGGAATCGGAATAGAGAAACGCGTGGCGGCCATCGCATACTCCGTGTTCTCGGTTAAGAAAGGAGAGGCGTGGTTACCGGCGCTGTTCGGGATCTCGATGATCTCTTCGGTTTCGAACGTTTCGAGGCCGATTCGGGCGATACGAGGGGTGTTATTACCGTTGATAAAGAGCCAGCGGCCGTCCTGTTCGCCTTTGGTCTGTGACGCCTGAAGGTGGTGGCTGTCATCCCACGGAAGAAACCCGTGCGACGTATTCAGCATCATCTTCGTTTCTTCGTCAAAACCGTAGCCGTTCTCAGTCCATACGGAGAACACCGGAATGACCTTGATCAGACGGCCCGAGGGAATGCCCTGAACGCCGACCTGTCCGTTAAAGCCGCCGGAGGTAAAGAGGTAAACCTCGTCTTTATCTCCCGGAGCGACATACACACGCTGTGCCGCATCGCTGGCCAGCATCTCTTTTCCGCCCTTGCCGCCGCATGCTACGACGGAAAAGATGGCGGAAGCAAGTACCAGAACAGAGACTGCACCTGTTCTGAATATTGTCCTGTCAGTCTTCATTTTTTGTACTCTTGAACCCTTGATTTAAACCTTTAAAAAATCGGTTCGCGGTTCCTGTTATCCTGTCTGCTTTCTGTGTTTGTGGCTCCGGATCTCCTGCGAGCTCCGGAGCTTTCTAAAAATTTATGTAAAGAGAACAAACACGGGGCTATTGCGCCCCGTCCACCTTGCGGAAGTATTCGAGAAGGGCTCTGGCCTCTTCTTCGCCTACGTTCTGATTCGTCATCTGAGCCATGTATTCACCAAGCAGCTCTTTCGCCGTCGGATCTTTCTGCGTCATCTCAACGGGGTTGATGATCATGTTCATAACCCATTCCGGAGAACGACGGGTCGTAACGCCTTTCATGGCCGGACCGACATACCGTTCATCGATCTTATGGCAGGCCGAACATTTGTCGTTAAAAAGCTTCTCGCCTTTCGCAGCCATAGCGGCGTCAAGGGCGCCGATCGTTACGGATTGCACCGGTCCAATTCCTTTGGACGAAGCCGGCTCTTCTTTTTTTGCATCTTCAGCTGGCTTGCTGCACGCGGCAAGTGCAAGGACCGCGATAACCAGAACTGCTCTTTTCATCTGGATCTCCTGTTTTTTTACAGCCGGCCTATGTTTCGCATGAACCGGACAGTTATTTAGTACTTTCAAGTCTTCAATGCTCACTATATCACAAACCGCCGGCACCGTCAATCTTTTCCGCGAAACCGGATGTTTTCGGTTCGCATTTTCTTTTTGTTTCGACCCTGAACTTCGCATTGCATCGAACCCTGCGGGCCTCTCCTGAGCGGAACTTAGAATCCATATCAGGAATTACCCAATACGAACACGGTTTGCGCAAGATGTAAACAAAATTACCGAAAAACAGGGCAGTTTTGCCGTTTCTTTCATCGAAATATTGCGATGAATACTCTCTTCCACGGGCCCCGTCGTTGCGATTCGATCTGCCTGTAGCGCTCTTTAAGTCTCTCTATATGAAGGAACGATAGCAGGCGAACTCAATACACCGTTCGAAAAACGAGATGCTTCTGAAAGAGGGCAGCGCGTATCTGGCTGCATGACTCTGCTCCGCCGTATATTTGCGCCGGCACCGGCCATTCCGAGACTGCCTGATTCTGAGATTCCCTCTAAGTATCAACACTATCGCTGGCAGATCCTTGAATCTACGTTCATCGGTTATGCAGTCTATTACCTTGTGCGAAACAACCTGCCCGTAGTCGGCAAAGAGATGAGCGCCGAGCTTCATTATTCGTACGAGATGCTCGGTAACATCCTCGCGGCGACGGCGCTTTCTTACGGCCTCGGCAAGTTTGTGATGGGCATACTTTCAGATCGCAGCAACCCAAGGGTTTTCATGGCCTTCGGTCTTGCGCTCACCGCCATCATCAACGTTCTCTTCGGCGCCTCTTCTGATTATTCGCTGCAGATTGTTCTCTGGGCCGTGAACGGCTTCGTTCAGGGCATGGGCTGGCCGCCTTGCGGACGATCTCTCGGCCACTGGTTCTCTATTAAAGAGAGGGGCACCTATTTTGCCATCTGGAACATCGCCCATAATATCGGCGGTGGCCTTGTCGGTATGGTCGCCGCGCAGAGCGCTCTTTACTTCGGATGGCGATCGGCCTTCTATATTCCGGCGGCAATCGCCGCCGTCGGCGCCGTTTATCTGTTTCTTCGTCTGCGCGATACACCTCAATCGGTGGGATTGCCTCCCATCGAGGACTTCAAGCCCGAGGATTACAAAGATGCGAAGGTCGATGAAGACGCGGAACGCGAACGTACGACCTATGAGCTGCTCTTCAAAGACGTTCTCTCGAATCCCGTGCTCTGGCTTTTCGCCTCGGCCAACTTTTTCGTATATATAGTGCGCTATGGCCTTCTCGACTGGGGGCCGACTTATTTGAAGGCCGCGAAAGGCGCCTCCCTGAGTGACGGCGGCTGGTCGACGCTCATCTATGAATTCGCCGGCATCATCAGCACGCTTCTTATGGGATGGCTGTCGGATCGCCTGGGCGGTCGACGCGGCATGGTCAGCCTGCTCTGCCTTCTGCCCATATCGGGCTCTCTCGCCGGAATATACATGACGCCGCCGGGCTATCTGTGGCTTGATCTGCTCTTCTTTTCGATTATCGGATTTTTTATTTATCCGCCCGTGATGCTGCTCGGTGTGGCCGGGCTTGATTTCACGTCGAAGAAGGCTGTCGGAACGGCGGCGGGTTTTATCGGCTTCTTCGGCTACGCCGGACGTACCTTCGAAGGCAAGATTCTCGGTATGCTTGCCGACGGTCCCGGCTGGAATGCCGTCCTTCTCTTTCTTGGCGGCAGCCTTCTCGGCGCGATTCTGCTTCTTCTTTTCACCTGGAATCTGAAGCCGAAACAGTGAACCGGGCAATCACGTCGATCAGGGCCTGACGTCGCACCGGCTTGCTTATGTGCTCGTTCATGCCGGCGGCCAGACAGCGATTTCGCTCTTCGGTCATGGCATGTGCGGTTAACGCGACAACGGGGCCTGCGTAGCCCAATCGCCGCAGTTCTTGTGTAGCGCGAAGCCCGTCCATCACCGGCATCTGCACGTCCATAAAGATGATGTCAAAGGGGGCGGCCTGAGCGGCAATCACGGCCTCCTGCCCGTTTGAGGCGAGCTCGACGGTGCACCCTGTCGATTCCAGCATGTGGCGGATCAATATCTGTAAATCGGGAGAGTCCTCGGCAAGCAACACACGAAGCGATTCCCGACCGTTCTCTGTACTCGAGCGGACATCGGTCGCCTCTGTGATTTCATGGATGCAGTGAGCGGCGGGAATGCGAAGCTGCACCGTAAACGTCGATCCGCGTCCCGGCTCGCTTTCGAGTTCGATATGCCCGCCCAGCGCCGCTGCCAGACGAGACGAGATGGCCAGGCCGAGACCCGTTCCTCCAAAGCTGCGACTGACCGTGCTATTCCCCTGCACAAAAGGTTGAAACAGCCTCTCGCGCTCCGGGCCCGATATTCCGGGGCCCGTATCACGGATCGTAAAACGCAGTTCGCAGCAGTCGTGCATTTCGGTCGAACTCATGGCAACGCTGACGTATCCGTGTTCGGTAAATTTAATCGCGTTCCCGATGAGGTTTACGAGAATCTGCCGCAATCGCAGCGGATCGGACTTTATCACCACCGGAGCGCCCGGATCAACGGCGACATGAAAGGCCAGGCCTTTTTGCTCGGCTCGCATCGAAAACAGCTCGGCCATTTCATTCATCATCTCTGAAAGATATATATCGACCGGCTCGACGGTTAACCTTCCCGACTCGATACGCGAGATATCGAGAATATCATCCAGAATTTGCAACAGATGTTCGCCGTTGCGACGGATGGTACGAACGTAGCTCCTTTTGGTAGATGGTTCGAGCGAATCCGACTCAAGCAGGTCGGCGTATCCAAGAATGGCCGACATCGGCGTGCGGATTTCATGGCTCATATTGGCAAGGAATTCGCTCTTTAACCGACTCGCCTCTTCGGAGCGCATCCGCTCCTGCATCAACTGATGCATGATGCGTCGTTTCTCTTCGATCACGGCCCCCAGCAACAGGGTCGAAAGGGCGGTAAAAAAAAGATAGGTATGCAGAAAGATAAGACTCTCATGAACGTCTTCACGCTGAAAGGGCCCGAATCCGCGAAGCGTGCTCCAGACCGAAAAAACGGCCGTGAGAAAGAGAGCGACCGAGGCGCCGCGCGATCCGAAGCGAACGGAAAGCCAGATCATGAAAGGAAAGAGCAGATAGATGAGCGGATAACCAGAAAGCTGGCCGAACGGACCGATGAATACGACGTCCCCGACTGCGGCCAGTATGGCAAGCGAAAGCACCCATTCGGTCAGACGACGCCAGTCGAGACGCTGCGACGGCCTCTGTGAATAAACCAGCAGCAGAGGCAGAAGAAGCAGGATTCCCATGCCGTCGCCCACCCACCAGACGAGGGCGATGCTCAGCGCAGCCTCGGCCGGAGCGATTCCCGAAAACACAAGCGTCGCCGTTCCCCAGCAGGCGCTGATGATCGGCGCAATCGAGCCTCCCCAGAAGAGAATCGCCATCACGTCTCGCACGCGAGAGAGGTCATGATGAATGCGAAAGCGATGGCCGAGAAAGTACCAGGCGACGACGATGGCAGCCGTTTTGCCGACGGCGATGGAGGCGGCCACGGCCGCCTGGTTCCCGTTCCAGAGGTTGACGATCAGTGCGCCGGCAAAGACGGCCGGCCAGTAACGAATCCCGAACAGAAGAAGGGCGGCCGTAGCAATTCCGGTCGGCGGCCAGACCAGGGTTACATTGGAATTCACGAACGAAAGCTGAAGCCCGAGTCGGCCGGTGACGGCATAGGCCAGGACAACGCCGACAAAAACCACGACGGGGTTTTTCCATAGAACGCGCACAGTCATATCTTATCTTTTTAAAAGCAAGAGATCAGGTTGACATACCGGCCCGGGCAAACAGCATGCGCGACATGATCTTTCGTGCCTTTATTCTTGTGACGCTCATTGCCGCGACTTTCCGATGCAGTTCTGATGTCGATGTGAGCCTGCCTCCGGTCGAAGAGACCCCGTATTCGGGAGAGCTCATCGGCCCGCCCGATACGATGGCCGACTCGCAAGCCGTAAAAGGCGGCGTCTACAGCGTATGGGGGTCATCCTATCCGCGATCGCTGAACGCCTTTGTCGATAATAACAGCACATCTTCTGACATCATGGGCCTGCAATTCGAATCCCTTGTCGTCATGGATTCGGCAAAAGAGGAGCCTATCGGCATACTGGCCGAGTCGTGGACCGTATCGCCCGATCGGCGTACCTTCACATTCAAGCTGCGGCCCGAGGCGCAGTGGAGCGACGGCCGCCCCATCACGTCAAAAGACTTCGTCTTCTATTACGATACGATCATGAATCCGAAAAACCTGACGACGGTCTTTCGCATCGATCTGAGTCGCTTTGAAAGGCCCGAGGCGCCCGACGATCGCACGCTCATCATGAAGGCAAAAGAGCCCCACTGGCGCAACTTCTGGGCCGTGGCGGGCATGACGGCGCTGCCCGCTCACGATCTCGAAGGCAAGGACTTCAACAGAGTCGATACGTTCTCGGTCACAAGCGGCCCGTATCAGGTCGCAGAGAATAAGGTGAATCGATTCGTGCTGTTAAAACGTCAGCCGAACTGGTGGGGACGAAAGCTGCGTTATAACGCCGGCAAGTATAACTTCGACTACATTCGTTATCGTTTCATGGAAGATCGCGACAAGGCGCTTGAAACCTTTAAAGGCGGCATGTTCGACGCCTATGCCATTTACACGGCGAAGATCTGGGCCCTGCAGACCGATTTCGATCAGGTGAAGAAGAACTGGATCATAAAACAGACCATTCATAACCGCGAGCCCCGCGGATTTCAGGGCTTTGCCATCAACCTGCGCCGCGAGAGGTTTCAGGATCTGCGCGTGCGTCAGGCGCTCGGGCTCTTGCTCAATCGTCAGACGATGAACGAAAAGCTGATGTATGGCCAGTATATACTGCTCAATTCCTATTTCCCCGATCTCTATCCCGGATACGTGAATCCGGCACGGCCCGTGACGGCGTATAACCCCGAGAAAGCGGCCGCCCTTTTCGCCGAGGCCGGTTATAAGGTCAACGCCCAGGGAAAACTCGAGAAAAACGGACAGGTGCTCAAGGTGAGCTTCCTGACGTCGATGACCGATCTGCGTCATCTCAATCTTTACGTTGAAGATCTGAAAAAGGTGGGCATCGACGCCAGTATCGAGCAGCTCAGCCAGTCCAGCATTCGCGACCGTCTGAATAACTATGACTACGATCTTTACTGGATCAGCTGGGGTTCGGGCCGACTGAAAGATCCCGAAAGCGCCTATGACTCGAAGCAGGCCGATATTCAGGCCGGCAACAACCTGCCCGGCGTCAAAGACGCTAAGGTCGACGCCTTGATAGAATCGCTGAAACAGGAAACCAACTCCGACCGTCGCACGGCTCTCTTAAAGCAGCTCGATGATCGCCTTGTGGAGTTGCAGCCCTATATCCTTCTCTGGCAGAGCGATGCCACGCGCATCCTCTACTGGAACAAGTTCGGTCACCCCGAAAAGCCGTTCGGCCTCTATAACAGAGAAGATGCAATCCAGGTCTACTGGTGGTATGACGCCGATAAATCAAAGGCGCTTGAAGAAGCCATGAAAAACGGCACAGCCCTGCCCGCCGAACCCGCTGAGATCAGAGAGTAACCCTCCCCTTCCTCAGTAAGAGCCCCAGGTTCTTACCGAGGAAGGCCCGAATCAGTCTACCAGAACCGGATTTGACGTTGCAGGTGCGGCCATGCGAGCATGCGCCTTCAGGTCGGCGGAAAGCTTCATGCCGATCCAGAGCATCATCAAAGGAATCGTCGCCCATTTACCGATCAGTACGATTCCGCCCATGAAGACCATGAAGCCGACGATGATGAAGATATGCATGAGAAAGATACGCCCGTAAGGGCGGAACATGTACTCCATGGGGATGGTTTGCGCCATTCTACCGGTTGCCACATCGTGCTTGAAAAAACTGAATCCGTGACTCAGAACAAGAAAAAAGACGGCCGGAAAGATCGAACGCTTCGAAAACCAGTGTTCGGGCTGCAATCCCGTTCGCTCTACGACATAAAGAAAAAGGTTCAGCGGCAAGAACCCATCCCCTTCAAAAACGGAATTCATTCCATCCATCGAAACGTTATCCGAAAGCGGAGACGAGCCCTGCATGACGCTTTGTAAAAAGGTATCCAGCAGAGCGAGAAAGATGCCGTGCCCGAAGTTAAAACCGCCATAATGCACGGTAAAAAAGGCCGCCGAAAAGAGGGATAAGCCGAGCATGCCCCATCGCAAGGCGTCGTTCTCGCGCCGCACCAGGCCCGACCCGAGAATACCAAGCAGCGTGAAAAAGCCGACGATCAGGCTTTCCAGCCAGTAGAGATACAGGATCTCAGATGGATTCCACCCTGCGAAGATCACGCCGAGAAGCGGAACGACGTTTGCAATAAGAAGCGCCACGCCCGTGACGCGCACATCGCGCGACGAGTGATACAGGGCCGGCGCAAGGGCCTGAAGCATACGGACAACAACAAACATAACGGCATTCTTGCCACGCTGCGACCGAGGCAAGCGGAATCAGAGCCGATCGATTCCTATAGAATCGACCATGTCGTGAGCTTGAAGAGGATAGACCGAAAAAAAAACCATACCAGGCTAAAGAAATGACTTGATAACGTCCCGGAATAACCGCAAAGTTACAAAGCAAAGAAAGCAGATTTCACTAATCTGCCGAAACGACATGAAACTATACCTGGACAACTGCTGCTTCAACCGCCCCTTTGATGATCAGGAGCAGGTTCGAATCCGCCTTGAAGCAGAGGCAAAACTGGAAATCCAATCGAGAATAAAAAAAGGGCAGCTGATTCTTGCCTGGTCCTTCATGCTTGACTTTGAGAATAGCCAGAATGTTGACGCCTTGAAAACGAAAGAGATAGCTCGCTGGGCCGATGTGGCACAGGACTTTTTTACTGGCTCAACAAAAACACTGGAGCTCTCCCTCGAAATTATGGGATGCGGCATCAAGAAAAAGGACGCTGTCCATCTGGCTTGCGCCATCGAAAGCGAGTGTGATTATTTCCTGACGACCGATGATGGCATTCTCAAAAGGAAAGATGCGATCAAACAAATTGTCATAATCAATCCCGTGGATTTTATTATTCTGACAGAGAGCAGCTGATAATGAAAAGCGATCAACAGATACGAAAAGAAGGTTTCGATATCCTCTTTAAGAACATGGACAATGTGGAGGCAGAGAGGTTTATTGCGCTCATCAACAGGGAGAGATTTGATTATACGAAATGGCGACAGCCTCTTTTTGAAGACATGACACCTGAAGAGATCATTCAGAAAGGGCAACAGTATGCAAAAGACCTTCGAAAGATCAAGACATAACCTTCTGATCATGCGATTCAACAACTAAGAGCCGGTTCCGTCTCACCCCCCCAAAACAACCGACGGGAGGGTGAGACGTGTTCTAACAGGGAAAACCATGTATCGAAAACCGAAAAACCCATAGCCTAAAACACGATGCCGGCCTCGATTCCGATGCCGCGAATATACCCCTCGGCTTCAGGATACGGAGCCGGATTCTTCATCTTTTCGAGCAGAAAAGGCGTGAGGTCGGGCTGGCCGCCGCTTGCAAGCGTTAACGCCGCATTCATCTTCTCCAGGCCGTTACCCGTGCGCATCTCGGCCGACGAAATGGTCAGATGTTCCTGTCTCATGCGTGCGAAAAGGCGGACGCGAATATCGTAAATGGTGATCGCATACCCGGCCTCCAGATCAAGACGGCGGGCATTCATCTCGGAGTTGCCTCTCACATGCGACTCCGAGATCAGCGGCGTGCCGCTGACGTCGATGATGGCCTTCTCTTCATGCTTCAGGTAACCTCCGCCTTTGCCGGCCGAGGCGATGATACGCACGTCCAGTGCATGAATATCAAGAAACGGATACACATAGCCGACACCCAGATGAAGATAACCCGTTCCCTCGCTGTATTCGGTCGACGAATTACGAAGCTGAATGCCATGAGCAGGGAAGAGCGGATTGACCGTACTCGGGTCAAGGCTTCCCGTCGTGTCCGTCTGTCGCAGACCGTTTTTCGCCGCCATGTGCGACGCAGAGAGTCCGCCACCGATCAGAAGATGCAGATGATCGAGATAGTTCTGCGTGAACGGATAGAGCTTCCAGAGCAGATCGTATTCGGCCGAACGCAGTCGCGGCGTGTCTTTCAACTCTATCGAATCAACGTGACTTGTATAGGGAAGATTCGTCACTCCATCAAAGACGCTGCCGATCGAGTTCTCCTGACCGAACACATAGTACGGCGAACCGTTTGCATCAAGATAACCGAACGTATGCACCCATCCCGTTCTGCTACGATGTCTGTGTGTTTCATAGCGCAGCTCGCGAAATGCGGTAAAGGGAAGCTGCACGGCTCCAGGATCAGATACGGCATTAAAGGAAAGCCCGCCCTTGATTATGCGATTTGCATCGCCTACATACGGCAGCCGACTGCCGTTACGCAGCACGGCCGACTGCATGGTATAACGCCCCGTACGCACGGTGAGTACCGATGTTGTGATCTCGTTCTCTTCTTCGAGCTGCTCCGTCGATTGATCGACCGATGCCTTCGATTCCTCAAGCTTGCGGGATTCTTCGGCTGCTTTACGCTGTTCCTCTTCGAGCCGCTTCGCCTCTTCGATGGCCTTATTCCTGGCCTCCGCCTCGGCCGCTTCAGCGGCAAGCCTCTCGGCCTTTTTCTTCTCTTCGGCAAGCCGCACGGCCTCCGCTTCGGCCTTCTTCTTTTCTTCTGCAAGCCGCTGGCTTTCGGCGCGTTGCCTTGCGATCTCTGCATCGCGGGCAAGACGCCGGTTTCTCTCTTCGGTCTGTTTTACCGGATCGCCATATTCGATACGCAGGATCTGCCCCTTCGGTAAGACCTGCCGCCCGCCTTCGCTAACAAGTGAGATGGTCGTGGCGCTCTGCGCATCGATCCGCCCGATCAGCATGCGGCCATCGCGCATGTAGACCATGTCGGCAAGAAGAGATGCCGGCAGAAGAAACAGGACGCAGAGGGCCCAGATTATTGTCGCAGGGTGAACGGATCGATTATAGCGCATGTTGCATTCTGAAATTCCGTCCAGAAAATGCCAGTGCTTTTTGAATTTTTTCGCCAGAACGCCCATGCCTTCTCGCCATCATTCTCAGGAAAGGATCTGTAAAATGAAATTGACGCTGCAAAAGAGAACAGTTTCCGTTCCACCCCATGAAACGATTGTCTCTTCTCATCGCCGTGCTTTTTGCGATCTCGCTCTGCCAGTGCAAAAAAGACGACCCCGCCCCCGAAAAACGAACAGATGTTCTTTATACGGCATACGTTGATACGCCATCCGGGCTTCGCATGCGAACGCAGATCGGCGGAGAGGTGATCAGCACTCTTTCTGATACGGCGGAGCTGCTTGTTCTTGAAGAGGGCAAAGAAGAAACCATCGACGACCAGCCTGGAAAGTGGCTGCGCGTGGAGGCCGAAGGCAGCGAAGGCTGGGTCTTTGGCGGTTTTACCTCGGCCAACCGACCCGACGTGCAGACAAGCGGCCGGCTCATGGTACGCAACGTTCATATCGATGATCCACGCGTCCAACCGCATAACTCCATCACCGTATATCTGGCGCAGGGCGGAAAGTGGATGCCCTATTCCTCCATCTTTCCCGGCGACGGCAATGGATCCTTTGGTTATCCGTCGCATACCGTCTCGCTTGCCGATATCGACAATTCCGGAACGCCCGACATCATCGTCAGCGGAGACTGCTGCGGCAACGGATTTGTAAGTGTTGTTCTGTCGAATGCTGACGGATCTCTGAGCACAGGCACCTCTATCGAAGGCTGCGAGCAGGGAATGGCAGATCAGTGCAAGGGCATACCTCAGGTGCAGTCGACCGGCGCCTGCGATCAGACGATCATAAGCATGGGCGAAAGCAGATACGCCTACTCCTGTAATACCGGCACGTTTATTGAGGCGCAATAGGCCATTCTCTGGAGCAGCAGCAAAAGCAATCCGGGGGGCCGGCCTTCTATTTCAGATCTTTCTTTAGAAAGATGCAGTCATACCCCTCCGGATAATCATGGATGCGGCCGAACTCCGAATATGCCAGCCGGGTATAAAAGGCCGGCGCCTGAAAGCCGAAACTGTAGCCGAAGATGACTGTGCATCGATGCTGTCTTGCCAGCTCTTCCACTCGCTCAAGCATCTGCGTGCCCAGGCCGGCCGAGCGGTGTTTCTCGTCGACATAGAGATACTGTAAGTTGCATCCGCGAAAGAAGATGTAGGCCATGAAGGCGGCGATCAGAGTATCGCCCTCTTTCAGAAGCCCTGCATAAAAAGCCGTCTCTTGCATATCTGCGCGGGCCAGCCGCGCCAGTCCAACTTCGTGCAGACGCCTCCAGAGGTCGGCGACCAGCTCTTCGTCGGGCGATGAGATGAGTTCGAACTTCATAGCAAGAAGAAGCGGCACATATAGCGGAACGGCGAACGTTCCTTTTCCTTCACTCAATCCCCCCTCTCTGGAACCTGCCATTTGCATCGATTCGATACATGAGCTTTTCTTCTTATAGATCTATGCGAATCACTCCATCAGAATACAGCCGCCCGCTCTGATACCGTCGCCTCGCCGCAGTCGCATGCTTCAACCTAAGCTCACATATTCCTCGATGTCAATCGCTTCAAGGAATTCCATATCGTGACTGATTACGATCAGAGCTCCTTTATAAGCAAGCAGGGCTCGCTCCAGCTCTTCCCGGGCGCGTTGATCGAGATCGTTCGTAGGCTCGTCGAAAAGCAGCAGGTCGGCCTTGCAGGCGAAGGCCATCGCAAGGGCCAGGCGCATGCGCTCGCCTCCGCTTAACGATGCGATCGGGCGTCGCTGGATCTCACCCGGAAACCCGGATGCGGCAAGAAGCGTGCGGGCGTCAGGGCCTTGATAGTGAGCGGTAAAAAACTCTACGACGCTCTGCGAGAACGGCGCAAGCAGGCTCAGCTGCTGATCCAGTAAAAGCGGATGTCGCGCCTGACCGATGATCTCGCCCGAGGCGATATGACGGCCGAACAGGATCGCCCCGGCTAACGTCGACTTGCCCGAACCGCACGGACCGACGACGGCGATACGCGAGTCGGCCCGCACGGTGAACGAGAGGCTGCTCGCATTACCGCGACTTAACTGTAACTGCTGCACGGTGATCAGCGGCCTCGATGAGAGAGACGATCCCCCTTGCGGACGCAGATCAAGCGGCCTGCCCTGCGCCAGACGCCGCTCCTTTGCCTCAGCGGCGCTTGCCTCGGCCTCATGCAGAAGACGTTTATGATGCGTCTCAAGCCGGGCCTTCGTATGATCCGCTCTGTTGCGCTGCATATTCACAAGCGACTTCGGATTCTTCTGCGTTCGGTTCACCGCCTCTGCGTGATTGCGACGCGAAACCTGACGGGCCACAGAGGTCTCAAGCCGGCGCTGCGCCGAAGCGGCCCGGCGATCGAGACGCTCCGCCTCGCGAAGACGGGCCTCGGCTTCAAGACGACGCTGCTCCTGATAGAGCTGCCATCCGCCTCCGTATTCTTCAAGGCGGCCGGCCTCCAGATGCGCGATACGGTCGGCCTCGCGAAGCAAACGACGATCATGACTGACGACAAGCAGCGCCCCCTTGAAGCGTCGTAGCAGGGCAAGCAGTCGCCGGAACGACGGCGTATCAAGATGGTTCGTCGGTTCATCAAGCAGTAGCAGATCGGGCTGTGCACGCATCAGCGCTTCGATCCGTTTCGCGCGTAACTCGCCGGCGCTGGCTTGCTCGAACGTCTGCATGTCCGATTCAAACGGATCAGAATCCGACTGAAATAGCAGCTCACAGTGCAGACCACGTCGCTGCGCCTCTTCTTTCAGAAGAGAGAGAAGCGTTGTTTTACCGGCGCCGTTCGGGCCGGTCAGGCAGATAAGCCGCCCTTCTACGAGAGACAGATGTAGATTAGAAAAGAGCGCACCGGCGCTCAGGCTGGAAAATGAAATCATGCAAAACCTCCGGATTCATTGCGAGCCAGCTTCGAAAAGAGGCTCTGAGACTTCTCGTGACGAACGACAGAGGCGCATGGAAGCGTACAATGACTTGCATAAAAGTCAAAGGCGTTCCCACTCAGTCGTTCGCAGAAATCGGGATATAGAATCGTTCAGTTTCGCATAAAGGAGCCTTTGCGGGCTCACCCTGAGTATAGCCGACGGAAGTTCAAAGTCAAGGCATTTTACAGTTGCAGCCTCGACCGCTTCTCTGTAAGCTCGTAGCAGGCCTTTTGCCTTCTTGTGGGAGCTCCGCCCTTTTCATGCCTCCTGGCGGGCCCCCATTCGGGAAAAAACAAACGGAAGTTTTTTGTTTGACGAAATGCGGCATCGTGCGATAGCACATTACAGACTGATCGGTCTTTAAGTTTACGTTAACGGCAGGATCGACGGCAGAACAGAAAGAGAGGTTCCCAGATGGGAGATGCGAAAGACAGAAGGTATCGAGCAGACGTCGTCATTGTCGGAGCAGGCCTTGCCGGGCTCGCAGCGGCGTCAGAGCTGCTGGATCAGAACAAGAACGTTCTTATAATAGAGAGAGATCTTCCCGAACATCTCGGCGGCCTTGCAAAGCTTTCGTTCGGAGGCGTCTGCATGGTCGGCACGCCTTACCAGAAGAAGACCGGCATCGCCGATTCGGCAGAGTTAGCCATGACGGACTGGTTCCGATACGGCGAGATTCCCGAATCGGAGCACTGGCCGCGTCGCTGGGTGGAGAAATACGTCAACGAATCCGACAGGTGGATCTACTCGTATCTGAACGGTATCGGCGTGAAGTTTTTGCCCGTTGTGAACTGGCCGGAACGCGGCATGTTCGTGCGCGGCAATTCCGTGCCGCGGTGGCATATCGCCTGGGGCACGGGGTATGGCATCATCGAACAGGTGGTGAAGCATCTTTTCTCCCATCAAAACTCAAACAAGCTGCGCATCGAATACGGCCATCGCGTCGAAGAGCTGATCCGCGAGGCGGATGGCATCGGCTGCCGCGGAGCGCTCGAAAAAGACGTTCCAGACGCCGGCACAGCCTTCGTCGCCACAGGCGATGCATTGATCATCGCCGCCGGAGGCATCTGCGGAGGCGATCTTTCCTATCTACGAACAAAGTGGAGCGACGCTCCGAAGCGACTGCTAAACGGCTCGCACCGTTACGCGGACGGTACGGTACACGAGGCGGCCTCACGCTTTGGAGCGAATCTGACGCATCTTGAGAAGCAGTGGCACTATGCCGCCGGCATCGCCACAAAAGAGCCCATCGTTCCGCATCATGGATTGAGTCTTGTGCCTCCTCGCTCCGCCCTGTGGGTGAACGCACATGGCGACCGTATCGGGCCGCATCCGAACGTCGGTTATACGGACACGCATTATCTGGTGCAGAACATCCTGAAAGAACCGGGCAGCTTCTCGTATCAGGTGATGAACTATAAGATCGCCATCAAAGAACTGGCCGTTTCGGGAAGCGAACACATGACGGCCTTTCGTAACAAGAGCAAGCTCGGCCTGATCAAAGGCCTGCTGTTCGGGAACAAAGCGCTTCTTGAAAGACTCAAACGCGAATCTGACGACGTCTTTATCGCCGGCTCGATAGAGGAGCTTGTTGCTTCTATCAATGCCGTCGAGAAAGAATATACGATGGATAAAGCGAAGCTGACGGGTGCGATCCGTCAATTCGACGCCGAGATCGAACGCGGAGAAAAATATATAGGAGACGAGCAGCTGCGGCGTATGTTGAATCATCGCACTTACAGGGGTGATCGCATGCGCATGAGCTGGATGCAGAAGATCGACGACGCGAAGGCGTATCCGCTTGTGGCCTTTCGCGAGAGCATCCTTTCGCGAAAAAGCCTGGGCGGCATTCAGACGGATCTTCAGAGCCGCGTGCTTGATAAGAGCGGCGAGCCGATTCCGGGGTTATACGCCGCCGGCGAGGCGGCCGGATACGGCGGAGGCGGCATCCACGGGATGCGATCCCTTGAAGGGACGTTCCTTGGAGGCTGCATCATTACAGGAAGAGTGGCCGGCAACACGGCAGGGGGAAGACAATGAGCACGACGAAAATAAAAGGCGGCAACCTTACAGGCGCCTATCTTGCGCGTTATGCGCTCGAACAGCTTCCGGTGAAGCACGTATTCGGCATCCCGGGCGTTCATAATACGGAGCTGTACGACGAAATCAACAAATCCGAAAAGATCGAGCCGATCCTCGTCACGCATGAAGGCGGCGGTGCGTTTATGGCCGACGGCATCAGCCGCACCTCTGACGAGATCGGTACTCTCTTAATCGTGCCCGCCGCCGGAACGACGCATGCGATGAGCGGCATCGGCGAGGCCTTCCTCGACGGCATTCCGATGCTTGTCATCTCGGGCGGCATCCGCAGCGATATTCCGGTTTCGTATCAGCTGCACGAACTTGATCTTCCGCGCCTGCTTTCGTCGATTACGAAGTTTGCAAAGCGCGTCGAGCGTCATGATCAGATCGTCCCGACGATCTTTGAGGCCTACCGGCATGCGGTTTCGGGCGAGCCCGGCCCCGTTTTCGTCGAGATTCCGGTGAACATACAGCTCTTTAAAGGCGAGGTCGCCGAGCTTCCCGTCTATCAGGATCTGCCGGCACAGCCCGCTCCGTCTGACGCCGACCTTGATCGCGCCGTAGACCTTCTTCTGAAGTCGAAACAGCCGGGGCTCTTTCTCGGATGGGGAGCGAAAGGCGCCCGTGAGGCGGCCATTCAGATCGCCGATCTGCTTGGAGCGCCCGTATCGACGACGCTACAGGGGTTAACCGTATTCCCGGCCGACCATCCGATGCATACGGGCATGGGATTCGGAGCGCATTCGGTGCCGGCAGCCGAGAACGCCTTCGCCGACGTGGACTGCATGCTTGCCGTCGGTACGCGCTTCGCCGAGATTCCGACGGGAAGCTTCGGCGCGAAAGTGCCCGAGAATCTGATCCACGTCGACATCAACTCACAGGTCTTTCATCGCAACCATCGCGCGAAGGTAGCCCTGCACGGCGATTCAGCCATCGTACTGAACGCCCTGCTCGAACGCTTGAAAAAGGCGTCGGTTTCTTCGACAGATCGCCATGAGAAAAAGGCGGCACAGATCGCCCGCGATAAGGCCGCCTATTATAAAGAATGGGAGGCGCATCGTAACGAACGCGTGAATCCGTATCTGTTTTTTCGCGAGCTGAAAAGCAAGGCCGATAAAGACATGCTTATGGTCGTCGATGACGGCAACCATACGTTCTTGAGCGCCGAGCTCTTTCCGGTGACGCATCCGGTCGGATTCATCTCGCCCACCGACTTCAACTGTATGGGCTACAGCGTCCCGGCCGCCATCGGCGCGAAGCTTGCCTCTCCGTCAAGACAGGTCGTTTCGATCGTAGGGGACGGAGCCTTCTTGATGACAGGACTTGAGATCATCACCGCCTCTTCGCACGGACTGGGCGTCACCTATTTCGTCTTTTATGACGGAGAGCTTTCGCAGATCTCACAGGGACAGGAGATCCCCTACAACCGTAAAACATGCACTGTGCTCGGCAACATCCGCCTCAAGGGCATTGCCGACGCCACCGGCGCCGCCTATGTCGAACTGAACTCCAACGAAGAGATCGGATCAAAGATCGAAGAGGCGTTGCGCATCGCCGAAAGCGGTCGTCCCGTTATCGTCGACGTAAAGATCGACTACAGCAAACGTACGCGCTTTACAAAAGGCGTCGTTGGAACGGTTCTCAAGCGGTTCCCGATCGGCGATAAGTTCCGCTTTATCGGGCGAGCACTCTGGCGAAAACTGACAGGTTAATCAGGGCAAGATAGCCTTGCATTCTCGACTCTCACAATCGAGCGAGCAAAGGCGGTCGGATTTTTTTCGGCCGCTTTCTTTTTTTTCTGGTGCAATCCGCGTTCATAGATCAAGCTGAGAAAAAACGTGCTCGCAGCGAAAGCAAAGCACTTGAACGACACGGTGCGGACTTGATGAAGACAGAGAAAAAGATACAGACATCTCGAACACAGGAAGAGCGCTCGCGCGAAATGAGAGCCCGTCTCATCGAAGCGACGCTCGTCTGCTTACAGAGGCATGGCTATCATGGCTCCTCGCTTTCCGTCATATTGAACGAGGCCGGCGTTTCCAGAGGCGCCTGGAGTCATCACTTTAAAAGCAAGAAGGATCTTGTGGCCGAGGCCGCCGAATCCATCTTGAAATACGCCATCCAGCGAGCACAGGCCGCGGCCGACTCGTTGAAAAGCGGCGGGAACTTTCTGGTCATCCTTGATTTTATCTGGGAGAACTTTTACACAGGACGACATCGCGACGTCTGGCTGGAATTTAACAACGCGGCGCGCACCGACACGGAGCTTAAAGAACGGCTGCTGCCCATCCTCGAAAGCTTCCATACCTCTCTGGATCGCGTCTGGGCCGATCATCTGAAGGGCACGGAGCAGGCCTCTGATGTGCGCACCCTGATGAACCTGACCATCTATCTGTTGCGCGGCATGGCCATCCAGTCCGTTTCGTATGACAGGCCCGAATACTACGCCGATCTGCGACAGGCGTGGGCCCGGCTGATGGAAGCGCAGGTTCAGTGGAAGTAGAGGCCTTTCGACAGGCTATCGGCAAGTTGGCCCCGACAGAACGCAGTAGAATGCAAGGAGATCGTATGGCCGGTATCGCCTTTTTCAGCGCTCGCCCTTATGAGCGAACGTTCTTTGATCGAGAAAACAGCGGGCATTCGCTTAACTATCTGGACGCTCCGCTTGACGAGAAGACGGCTCGGCTCGCCGCGGGTTCAAGCGTCGTCTGCGCCTTCGTGAACGATCACCTTGATCGGCTAACGATGCAGATCCTGAAAGAAAACGGCATCGGACTCATCGCCCTGCGCTGTGCCGGCTTCAATAACGTCGACCTTAAAGCGGCGGCGGAGCTGGGCCTTCCCGTCGTCAGAGTGCCCGCCTACTCGCCGTACGCCGTCGCCGAACACACGCTTGCCCTGCTCCTCACGCTCTGTCGCAAAACGCATCGCGCCTTCAACAGGGTGCGCGAGGGCAACTTTTCCCTCGACGGCCTGATGGGATTCGACATCCACGGAAAGACGGTCGGCGTTCTCGGTACAGGCAAGATCGGAGCGATCTTCTCGCGCATCATGCTCGGTATGGGATGCCGCGTCCTCGCATACGACCTTCGCCCCGACACGGCGCTTGAACAGGCCGGCGTGCTCTATGTCGATATCGATCGACTGTTTGCCGAATCCGACATCATCTCGCTGCACACGCCTTTGCTTCCACAGACGCAGCACATCATCAACGCGACAACGCTTGCGAAGATGAAAAAAGGCGTCGTCATCCTCAATACAAGCCGCGGCGCCCTGCTTGATACGAAGGCCGTCGTTAGAGCTCTGAAGTCCGAACATATCGGCGGACTGGCCATCGACGTCTATGAACAGGAAGAAGGCCTCTTCTTTCAGGATCTGTCGGGCAGGATCTTACAGGATGATACGATCGCACGACTGCTGACGTTTCCGAACGTGCTTGTGACGGCACATCAGGCCTTCTTCACCGACACGGCCATGCAGCAGATCGCTCAGACGACGCTTCGCAATATCGACGACTGGCAAGCCGGCAAGCCGCTGATCAATCTCGTACCTGGGTGATGCTTCTCAATCAAGGGCGCAAGATATTGAACCGCTGAGGGCGCGGAGGACACAGAGCAGATAACAGTGAGTGCTGAGGGCACGAAGGAAGGCAGAGTAAGAGGCTTTGACCGCGAAAGACGCGAAGCTTAAATACTGGAGTTAAACGGACAACAAGTGTAGCGTAAAAATCCTCTGGCTTCAATCCATTCTCTGATTTTCTTTCGCGCTTTTGGCGTATTTTGCGGTCAATAAATTCTTTCTCTTCTCTCTTCCCCCGTACCTCAGTGGTTCAAACTCTTATGGCTTTCTTTGAGACGAAGATACAAAAAAAGGAAATAACCACAGAGGGCGCGGAGGGCACAGAGCAGATAACAGCGGGAGCTGAGGGCACAGAGAATTCCGGAGAGAGGTCAGGATTGGTTCGGGCCCTGTGAGAAAGGCTTGCTCTGACTCGAAGCCTGCGTAAGCTCGTCCCGAATGCAGGCCTACATCGCCAGACGATTGCTGCTTATGATTCCGACGCTGTTCGGCATTACCGTCGTCTGTTTCGCGCTGATTCAGCTTGTTCCCGGCGGTCCTGTCGAGGAGTACATTCAAAAGGTCCAGCAGGCGGCGGCGCAGAGCGGAGCCAACCCCGACCGGATACTCACCGAGCAGGAGATCGCGAACATCCGCGCCTACTTCGGTTTTGACAGACCCGTACATGAGCGTTATCTGATCTGGGTCGGGAACATCATGACCGGCGATTTCGGCGAATCCTACGTTTACCGTCGTCCGGTGCTTGAGGTCATTCTCGAACGTATGCCCGTTTCGCTCTT
This sequence comes from Leptonema illini DSM 21528, assembly GCF_000243335.1. Taxonomy (NCBI): domain Bacteria; kingdom Pseudomonadati; phylum Spirochaetota; class Leptospiria; order Leptospirales; family Leptospiraceae; genus Leptonema; species Leptonema illini. The sequence goes on from NZ_JH597773.1 coordinate 2,586,512, forward strand.
CTTCGGGCTCACATCCTTTCTTCTTTCATATGCGATCTGTATTCCGCTTGGCATGAAGAAGGCGCTGAAACACGGCTCGACGTTCGATTCCGTTTCCAGCTTCGTCATATTTGCCGGCTACGTTATGCCGGGTTATGCGCTCGGTATTCTGCTGATACTTTTCTTCGCCGGCGGTAGCTACTTCCAGTGGTTTCCACCAGGAGGCATCGTATCGGATCATTTCGAGCTTCTTCCTTGGCATGCGAAGGTCGGCGATTTTCTGCATCATATGATCCTGCCCGTCATCTGTTACATGGCCTCTGAGTTCGCCTTTCTGACGATGCTCATGAAAAACAGCATGCTCGAAGAAACACAGAAGGAATACATGCGCACGGCCATGTTGAAAGGCATGGACTTCGCCACCGCCGCGCGAAGACACGCTCTTCGCAACGCCCTGCTTCCGATAGCGACGCGACTCTCTGAAATCTTCACGCTGATGTTTGCCGGCGCTCTACTGATCGAGCGCGTCTTTGATATCGACGGCATGGGACTTCTCGTCTGGACGAGCATCGTCGGTCGCGACTATAACGTCGTTCTTGCGGTAATTTTCATCACGTCTCTGCTAACCATGCTGGGTCGGCTGTTTTCTGATCTTGTGTACACGTTGATCGATCCACGCATTCAGCTCGGAGAATCGCGATGAGCGCGTTTCGTCGATTCATGAGCATACGCCGAAGCTTCGTATCTTTTATCGTGCTCTCTGTGCTTTTCGTACTCAGTCTGGGTTCGGAGGTCGTGGCCGGCAACCGTCCTCTTCTGCTTTCGTATAACGGAGAGCTGCACTTCCCTATCATTAAGTTCTATGCCGGCGAGCAATTCGGGCAACCTCAAAAAACCGAGGCCGACTATAGAATGCTGCGAGTCGACCCGGCCTTTCAGGAAAGAGGATGGGCGGTGTTTCCGCTCATTCCCTACTCGCCTCTTGAATCCGATCTTGAAGAATCCGGAGCGCCGCCGCATCCTCCTTCATGGCGCCATCCTCTCGGAACGGACGGATCGGGGCGAGACGTCTTTGCGCGGTTGCTGTACGGCTTTCGTATTTGTATGCTTTTCTCGATCATTCTCACGGGCATTACGGGCGTAACAGGCATCGCCATGGGAGCGCTTCAAGGTTATGCAGGCGGCCGAACCGATCTTCTGATCCAGAGATTTACCGAGATCTGGTCGGCGCTTCCCTTTCTCTACGTAGTGATTCTGCTCGGCTCGATCTTCGGCCAGAGCTTCTTTATGCTTCTTGCCGTACTCTCGCTTTTCTCGTGGATCGGTCTGTCGCTCTATATGCGGGCGGAGTTCTTCAAGATACGGAATATGACCTACATCAAGGCGGCCCGCGCCGTCGGTGTGAAGAACGCCGGCATTTTGTTCAGGCATATTCTGCCGAATGCGTTAACCCCGGCCATCACCATACTTCCGTTCACGCTGATCTCGGGTATCGGCGCTCTTACCTCTCTCGACTTCCTCGGCTTCGGTATGCCGCCGCCGACTCCATCCTGGGGGGAGCTTCTCGATCAGGGGCTGAAGAATCGCCAGGCCCCCTGGATTGCGATCTCGACGGTGCTGTCTCTGTTCTTAACGCTACTGATGGCCACCTTTATCTCTGAAGGCATTCGTGAGGCCGTTGACCCGAAAGCGAAGAAGCGTAGTCCGTAGCCCGGTCGATTGTAGAAAAAGCGACCGGAGCATATGACCTCTGAAGTTCAGCCTCAGTTCAGTCCTTTTTCCTTCATGAGGCCGACGTAGTCGCGATCGGTTTTCATGATATGATGCAGCAGCCAGCGCTTCAAGAAATCGAGAACCTCGTCGGTGCGTTCTGCATCGCCAAGCGTCGTATTTAGATAGAGAACACGCAACCTGTCAGAGAAGCCGTCGTGCACGCGGCGATGTTCGGCAAGGCCTTCGTATCCACAGCGTTCCATGTACTGCTCTTCGGTTTTGAAGTGGTAGTCGGTGTAATCAACGAGGTCTTCGATGATCTGCTCGAATTTGCGGGCAGCCGCTCCCGATGCTTTCAGATGAATGACTTCGTTCAAAATATCGACAAGTTTACGATGCTGTTCGTCGATTTCCTTTATACCGAGCTCGTAGCCGGACTCCCATTTTACAAGTTCCATGCACTTCTCCCTGTCGCGTTATTGATGAGTTTCAAGTAAAGGCCTGCTCTGAAACCGATGGTATGCATTGATCGGCCTCCGTAGCAGGCTTTTTATGTAAGGAGCCGTTATCAGGCCCTGGATAATTCCAATCCTTTGACGACGCCTCTGCTGTCCATTTTTTCTTGTTCTCCACGCCGCCCGCTTTCAGATGGGAGTGATGCGCTCTCTTCTCATCACCCAGTGTCTGCAACGCGACTTCGTCGAACCCATCAATCGTTATGATCCTCTGCCCAACCAGCTTCATGTGGGAGCGGCCGAATCGCTGCGGCTGCTCGGCGAGCGCCCTGACGAAGGTCCGCTGCGACGATTCATGCAGTGGGCCCTTGCAAACTCATCTATGCCGATCATTCATATCAGAGACTGGCATGATGCAGACGACGAGCAGCAGCGAGAGCATCTTTCTCAGTTCGGTCCTCACTGTCTCAAGAATACCCCCGGAGCGTCCTTTCTCTATGCCGCCGATATGGCTGCCGATCAACGGCATCTCATCGTTGACGCCTCTGGCCTGAACGACTTTTACAAGACCGATCTGGAATCGATGCTTGCTCCATACCGCGGCTCTGCGCTTCACATCGGCTTGATCGGAGTCTGGACGGATGCAAAGATTCTCTTTCTCGCTTATGAGCTGACGACGCGATACCCCGAGTTTGAGATCGCCGTATGCGAGGCTTTGACGGCCAGCTCCTCACGCTCCATGCATTTTATCGCTCTCGAACAGATGCGAAGCACACTCGGCGTCTCGATCATCTCATCGATCGGCGACTTCTCTTCTTACCTCACCGGCGAAACCGTCGACCTTCCCATTCCACGAAGCGCCCTTGTGAACACAGAGAAACTCAAATTCGAAGACGATTATACGCCGGCCGATGAAGATCGCGATATGCTTCTTTTTCTATTTCGAGATACACCCGAGGTGCATCTGAAGAAGCTGGCCGGAGGTTTTTCGGGCAATATGGTTCTTCGGGCACGCGTGCGCGATATCTACGGGCATCGGCTACCGCCCTTTGTGGTTAAACTCGGTGAGCGATCGTTGATCGCAAAAGAGAAGGCCGCCTTCGAACGCATTCAGGAGGCCCTGGGTAACGCAGCGCCCTCTATCATCGATACGGTCGAATTAAAGGATCGAGGCGCAGTCAAATACCGCTACGCGGCCATGCAGGGCGAGCAGACGACGACGTTTAAGAAATTCTACGCATCGACGGATAACACCGACCGGATCGGCGAGGTGCTTGCAGCCGTATTCGACGATCGCCTCGGTCGATTTTATGAAGCGGCGGTCTCGGAGCCTCTCAATCTGCTTGATTATTATGATTTCCAACCGCGCTTCGCCGATGGCATACGAAAGCGCGTCAATGAGCTGCTGCCCGGCGCACCGGCCGATACGATTGAGGTCATTCCCGGAAAGACGCTGCGACATCCTGCCCTGTTCTACGAGAAGGATCTGACCGAACTGCGCGGACATGATACGCGCGAACACTTTACCGGATGGGTTCACGGAGATCTGAACGGAGCCAATATCGTTCTCGATTCGTCGCAGAACGTCTGGATCATCGACTTCTTTCACACGCATCGCGGGCACATTCTTCGCGATCTTATAAAGCTCGAAAACGACCTTCTCTATATCTTTACTGAATTGAAAGATGAAGGAGAACTGAGGCAGGCCATCGCCCTCACCGATCATCTCTTCTCGTATGAAGATGCGGCGGCCGTACCGGATGCGCTGCCCGGATTGCCTCCGGCCCTTGAAAAAGCCCAGCAGACGATCCGACATCTGCGATCCCGCTATGCCCGCCTCGTGCAGCATGATCGCGATCCATATCAGATGGATTGCGCCATGGCCCGGTATGCCATTCATACCCTTGCTTTTGATGAATCGTCCGTTTTTCAGAAGCGCTGGGCGTTGTACGCCGCCTCGCTCTTTTTGCAGCGCATACGCTATCGCCTGATTGAAACGCGAGGCCTGCGCGTCGATTTTCTCAAACGAGAGACGTCGGCCTCTCTGATCGGCATCACATTGCTTCCCGGCCGTCGTGATCGTCAGCGCGATCTCGAACAGGATCTGTCACAATTAAAAGAACAGCGCATCGGTTCTGTGCTCTGTCTGCTCTCTGATAACGAATTTGAGTTATACGGGGTGCCTGATCTTCTTACAAGATATGCTGATTGCAGCTTCACGATTATGCATGCGCCTGTTGTTGATCAGGCCATTCCCTCCTTTGAAGAGATGGATGCCATGCTTGCCTTTGTCGACTCATCGCTTGCCGAACAGCGACGCATTCTCGTGCACTGTGCCGGCGGTCTCGGTCGCTCGGGAACGGTCGCCGCATGCTATCTGACGACCCGTGACGGGCTGTCCGTCGATGAGGCCATCGACGTCGTGCGCGAATCTCGCTCTCCGCGCATGGTTGAGAACCGTCGCCAGGAGGACTTTGTGAGACAGTACACGGAACGATCAGCTCGCTGATTCTTCGCTGATTGCCTGCTTGACGACATCACCCGCACGCCTCAGGGCGACATCGATATTCTCCGCTATGTTCTCTTCGCCCACCTGAGCGAGCAGGCCGGCCTTTTCAAGGGCGAAAAGCGGCTGTTTGTGCACGCCCGAAAGCAGAACATGGATGCCGTCACGACCGGAATCGTGTATAAATTTCTCAAGCATGTGGATGCCCGTCGCATCGATGGCCGGCACGCGGCGCATTCGAATAATGCGCACAAGCGGCGGATCGGCGGCGATGCGAGCGGCGCTTGCGAAAAGGTTAGCTGTTCCGAAAAAGAAGGGCCCGTTGATCTCGTAGACCTCGGTGCGGGCCGGAACGGATTTATGCCTGATATCCATAGGATCGTCTGTGTTTTCGTGATCGTCATCTGACACAGAATCCTGCGATAAAACCCTGACCTGGCTAACCTGCGACATGCGACGAATAAAAAGAAGAACCGCAAGAACCAGGCCCACCTCGATGGCAAGCACAAGATCAAAGACGACAGTAAGAAAGAACGTAGCAAGCAGCACGATGACGTCGCTCCGCGGACTTTTCAGGATACCCAGAAAGGTTCGCCATTCGCTCATATTATAGGCGACGATGACAAGGATCGACGCGAGGACGGGCATCGGAATATGCTTTACATACGATCCGAAAAGCAGCATGATCGCCAGAAGCGTCGCCGCATGCACGATACCGGCGACCGGGCTCGTCGCTCCGTTCCTGATATTGGTCGCCGTTCGCGCGATCGCTCCGGTTGCGGGAATACCGCCGAAAAGCGGCGAGGCGATATTGGCAATGCCCTGAGAGATCAGCTCGGCATCAGGATTGTGGCGGCTGCCCGTCATACCGTCGGCGACGACGGCTGAAAGGAGCGACTCAATCGCGCCCAGCATGGCGATGGCAAATGCCGCCGGAAGCAGGCTGCGTACGGTACCAAGGTCGATCTCAAAGAAGGCCGGCGCCGGAATGTGTGAGGGAATCTCGCCGAATCGCGAACCGATCGTGTCGACAGGAAGATCAAATTGAACCGTTATCAGGGTCGCTGCAAGAATGACGACGATGGAGCCCGGAATGCGATGCGTGATGCGCGGCCAGACGGCCATCGTAATCGTGCACAGAAGAGCCATCACAAGCGAAACAGGGTCGATCGCGCCCGCCTGTTGCCAGTACACCTGCCACTGCCCGATGAAATCAGCCGGTAACGATACGACAGGAAGGCCCAGGAAATCGCGCATCTGCGACGAGAAGATGATCACGGCAATGCCGCTTGTGAATCCGACCGTGACGGGATGCGGAATATAGCGGATCACCGAGCCAAGACGGGCGAAACCCATCATTAATAGCATGAGCCCCGCCAGAAACGTCGCCACAAGCAGGCCGCTCAGCCCGAACTCCTGTACGATGCCATAGACGATGACGACAAAGGCTCCCGTCGGCCCCCCGATCTGAACGCGGCTGCCTCCAAAGGCAGAGATCAAGAAACCGGCGACGACGGCCGTAATCAGGCCGCGTTCCGGCGAAACCCCCGAAGCGATCGCGAAGGCGATGGCAAGTGGCAGGGCGACGATACCGACGATCAACCCGGCGCTTATATCGCTGGCGAATCGACGCATCGAATACGTGCGCAGCGATCGAAGAAGCTCCGGCGTGAACATAATAGTTATATTCTTTTATCTTCTATAAAACGCCAGAAGTTTTTTCAGAGACGCGAAATTTTTGCTGTCGCGCTAATCCGGTCCGAACGAGCATCGGACCAAGATAGGCATGCAGAGCAGGAAAGGCAGAACCGATTTTTGCAAGCCATCCGCGCAGCTTCGGAATATGCACTTCAACGGGACGACGCTTCAACACGTCTTGAACGATCAGCCGGGCCACGTCGTCTGCGCGAAGAAGAGCGGCCCCTGAAAAGATAAGAGCCGCCTCATCCAGATGTTTCGCGCCGTCGACCATCGGCGTATGGATACCGTCCGGACAGACGACGCTGACAGAAACGCCGTATTCGCGAAGCTCACGAGCGGCGGCAAGAGAGGCCGAACGCACGGCAAACTTCGAGGCGCTGTACACCGACATGCCCGGAACCGGGCTGATGCCCGCAAGCGAGGCGACGTTGACGATATGGCCGTGCCGTCGCTCTTTCATAGAACGAGCGGCCACGCTCATACCATAGAGAGTTCCTTTCGTGTTCACGTCGATCTGCCGATCAATGCTTTCGGGTATCAGGTCGACGGTGTAGGCCGGCTCCAGCACTCCGGCGTTATTGATCAGAATATCGATCGGACCAAAATACCGTTCGCTGCTCTTCCAGACTGTCGACCATGCCGCCGAAGAACGCACGTCAAGAGCCAGAGGGCGAAGACGATCCTTTACAGATTCGCCTAACGCATCGGCAAGTTCGTTCACCGTCTGCCGCACGCTCGATACTTTCACATCAGTGGCGATAACACAGTAGCCGGTTTCTATCAGATGACGCAGAATCGATCGGCCGAGCCCTCCGCTCGCTCCGGTCAGAAGGCAAACCCGTTTTTCGTTCATGATGTATATCAGAGGATGAGGGCCAGTAGGTGGCGAACAGAAATTGATCGACACGGGTAACATTTCTGGATGACGGGAAGCGCAGGCTCGCTATATTGCTGTCAATGAAAAACGCAATCCAGGTTTCCAGAATGCGAGCCGGCCTTCTGGCCCTGTTCGTCGCCCTTCTTCTGCCTGCCTGTCGCGGGCCGCTGAGTCCCGAAATCACTGAAAACGATCTGAAGTACCATCTGGGTATCCTTTCTTCAGATGCGCTCGAAGGACGCATGACGGGCACTCCGGCCATGCAGCGCACGATGGACTATATTGAAAAGGCCTACAGAAAGGCCGGCCTGCATCCTTTCTTTCCCGATTACCGCATGCCCTTCACCTTTCGCGACGGAATGGAGGCACGCGGCGTCAATCGAATAACGATCGACGGCCAATCGATTACGACCGTTCCGCTTCCTTTTGCCGCACCCGGTCGCATCGAAAGCCGGCTTGTCGATGGAGGCTTCTGTCTTCCTGCGCATAAAGGCGTCGATGAGCTTGCCGCCATCGAAAACGAGAAAGGCGCGGGCTTTCTTGAAGGCAAGATCCTGATATGTCGGCGTCACGGCCCCGACGGAGAGCGAGGTGAACGCACCTATCGCAACCTGATCTCATTCCAGTCGAAATATGAGAACGCGAAGCGCTTCAAACCGGCCGCCCTTCTCTTTCTCAAAGGGAAAGGCGACGAGCTGCGCACCGAGCAGCTGCGCGAAGAGGCCTCCTCTTCGGCGCCGCGAGCCGCCTTTACGTCAGAGGATGATATCGTTCTCGCCGCCGCGAAGCAAAACGCAGAGGCCGTCCTTGAAATCGACTTCGCCGCTCTGGAGCGCACGGGGTATAACCTCGGCGCTTCGCTGCGGCCCATCGCTCCGGGTCAGCGCATCATCTACCTTGGCGGTCACTATGATCATCTCGGCCACGGCCTGCCCGGATCGTCCATGGGGCCGATGGGCCCCATCTATAACGGAGCCGACGATAACGCCTCGGGCACGACACTTATACTCGAACTGGCCGCCGCGATGAAGGCGAAGCTCAATGCCGATGCGGCATATCTGCCCGCCGACGTGAACGTCGTCTTTTTGAACTTTGACGCCGAAGAACGCGGGCTTTTCGGTTCATCACGCTTTGTAGAAAGCGCCGCCTTTGATCCGACGAGCACCATAGCGATGATCAACGTCGATATGGTCGGCCGCCTGCGCCAGAGCCGCGGACTTTTTATTCAGGGCATGGATACGGCCGATCCTTCGCTGAAGCGCATCGTCGAGGAGGCCTATGCCGCCTCGGTTCATGGGCTTTATAGCGATGAAGAGCGTCCCGAGGCGCGCTGGATGAAGGGCGGGCTCGGTCCGAGCGATCACGCTTCCTTCTATCGAAAGAAGGTCCCCGTCGTCTTTCTGTTCACCGGATCGCACGGCGAATACCATCGCCCCGAAGACGATTATCCTCTTATAAACTTCAAGGGGCTGTATGCTCTGACGACTCTCAGCGAACAGATCATACGTCGCCTGGCCTTCGCGCCGCCGCCTGTATTCCAGCAGGTAAAAGAAGAGCCGAAACGCAACGACTTCGATTTTAAGGTGCGACTGGGCATCATTCCAGGGTCGTATGATACGGGAATGCCCGGCCTTCTTGTCGGAGGCGTCGTCGAAGGAGCGCCCATCGGCCGCACGGGCATCAAGGACGGCGACATCATCGTCGAGATCGGCACGCAGAAGATCCGCGATATTCACGATCTGATGCGCTTTCTCAACGATGCGCGCACCGGCATCAGCTACCCGGTGAAGTGGATTCGTAACGGCGTGACCATGGAGGCGCGCACGGAACTGATGTCGGTCGATGATTGACGCTCTAATTACCGACTACGGCGGGCCCGGGCTCGCCGCAGTCTCCTTTCTTGCGGCCACGCTGCTGCCTTTCAGCTCTGAGGCCGCTCTGCTTCTTGCGCTTCATGCAGGATTGCCCGTCGTACAGGCCGTAACTTATGCGTCGGTCGGCAACGGCCTGGCCTGTCTTTTCAATTACTGGCTGGGCTATAAAGGCGGAGCGTTAGCCGCCGAAAAGATTCGAGCGTCGAAATCGGGCAACGCCGCCTGGTCTCTGCTGCATCGCTTCGGAGGGCTGACGCTTCTACTTTCGTGGCTGCCCGTCATCGGCGATCCGATCACCGTGCTGGCCGGATTCGCGCGCATCTCGCTTCGTCTGTTCGTTCCCGTCGTTCTCGCTCTGCGTGTGGGGCGTTACGTTCTGCTTGCCTCGCTCTGAGCCTGGCGAAGCGTGCCTGCTCCGACGGCGAACGATACGAGCAGCAGGGCGCCGATGACGATATACGTCACCGTTATACCGACCGATCCGTAGACGTATGATCCAAAGATCGGACCGACACCTCGCGCAAGCGATCCCATCGACCGAAAGCTGCCCATGGCTAACCCCTGTCTGTCCGCCGAGATCGACCGGCTGGCAAGGCCGGCCATCGCCGGTTGCAGAAGCGATGAGCCGATGGCGACGGGAGCAAGCGCAAGTAGCGACAGCGGCACCGACGGAGCGGAAAGCGCAAGTAGCGGCAGAGCGAAGGCGATCAGGATAACGCCGGCAACGATCATCCTCTGCTCTGAGATTATGCCCGACAGTCGCCTGACAAGAACGCCCTGTCCCAGGGCGAGAAGCAGCCCCAGGTAAAAGAAGACAAGGCCGATCTGCGAAGGGATGAGCCCGAAGTCGATTTTATAGAAGAACGTTACCGTGAACTCAAACGAGGTGAACAGAAACATGAAGGCGAAGTTCAGCGCCAGCATGCGCCGGAAGGTCGGCTCTTTTAGCTCGGAAAGCACGCGAAACGGATACTCGATGCGAAGCGGTCCCTTACTGCGCAGATGTTCCGGCAGCGTTTCTTGAAGAAAGAAATAGTTCAAGACGGCGCTCAGAAGCGAAAGAGCGACCGATACAAAGGCGGCGGCCGAAAACGGATGATAGGCGAAGGGCAAACCGCTCAGATCAAGCTTTGACAGAGCTCCGCCAAGCGCCGGGCCGACGATAAAACCGACGCCAAACGCCGCTCCGACCAGGCCCATGCTTTTTGTGCGCCCCTCTTCTGTCGAAAGGTCGGCCATCGCGGCGGTGGCGACTCCGAGATTGCCCGCCATCACTCCCGCCACGACGCGCGAGATCAGAAACAGGGTAAAGGTCGTCGAAAATCCCCAGAGCAGATAGGCAAAAGCAAGCCCGGAACTTGTCAGAAGCAGCACAGGTCGACGCCCGATACGGTCCGACAGGCGCCCCCAGAACGGCGATAGAAAGAACTGAAGCAGCGCATACACAGAGGCGAGGATGCCGCCCAGCAGAATAATCTCGCGCTCTTCGCCTGTTCCAATACCGGGCGCGAATTGCAGCAGCGTTTGAATCAGTGAAGGCAGATACGAATCGATCGCATGCGGAGTCGAATGAACGTAAAAAGCGAGTAGATCTGGAACAAGCGGAAAGATGAGCGTAAAACCCATCAGATCAAGTATCAAGATGAAAAGCAGCACTCCCACGCTGCTGCGGCGTTGCATTGCCCCTTTTTTCGGGCAACGATAGCACGTCAAGATTCACTGAGATCCCATCTCAAAATACGACGGCTCAACGCAGAGAATCACAGGCTCCCACGATCATATTTTTTTCCGGGATCACAGACCAGGCTTTTTCATCGACACTACGTCCTATCATCAAGCGGAAGTTGTGTACGCTCAGTCTGAAAAAAAGTTGCGGAACGATCGCTCGACAATTGTATAGTCCGGAGAGCTTGAATGTTACGGTCATTTCAAAGTACCGATCTTGAAAAAGAGGACCAGGTTCTCGAAGTCGGGCGCGACTATATTCCCGACGGCGAGATGCTGCTGCGGAATACGATCTACGGCCTCTTTGACGCCGAAGGCGACGATCAGGATGCCTTTCTTTTAGCAGAAGGGGCCTTCTGGTCCATCGGCGAACTGATCAATAACGCCAATAAGGCGAATAACCGCTGGGCGCTGCTCGAAAGCGCTCTTGTGCAGCGTGTGACAGCTGAAGATCCGTCGGCCGATCGCGAGGTCGTCGTCGAAGACGTACAATCGGCCATCGAGCATAACCAGGCCGACGTTCTTAAAAGGTACGGTCTCGACAACATCGACCTGACAGCATCCATTCTCAAGCTGATCGAAAAGCATCGTACGAACTCGTTCGCATTATCCGAGCGCTTTCATAAAAAGATCACGCTTACGCTGCGCGTTCAGAAAAAAAGCGATCAGCGCATCCTCATCGTAAACGTGATCAACAATTCGCCGATTACCGTCATCGACCGCGAGCGCGTCGAGTATAACCTCGAACGAATTAAAGACGACCTCATTCGCGCCGGAGCGCATCCTTTTGAAGCGGCCGTCAACCTGTATGAGAAAAGCGCCGACCATGCAGGCGGCGGTTTTGGAGCGGGACTTCGAAGCATCATTCTTTTCTTGAAAGCAGGCTATGAACCCTTCGACGTTGATATCGTCTTCAGTCGCCTGATTCAGTACAGATCAGCCGTAAAAAGCACGATCTTCACGATTGAAATACCGATCCCCATACGCAAGAAGGCCAGATGAAAGTCCTGCGTCGGCCCTCTGACTTGCCGCATTTGTCTGCCTGACGCCTACTGTGCCAGAGGAGCAGGCCTGCTCTGCCACTCCCATGCCGATCGAATCGTTCTAATACCGAGGATGCGGCTCTGATCCGATACCATGACCGGACTGTACTGAAAACACTGCGGCAGATCCTGTGTTCCGCCATTCACATAAGGCAAATAGCTGTAAGACCGTTCCTGCGAGGCAGGTTTCGTCGCAGGCATCGACACAGGCCTTAAATCCGTAAAGATCGTCAGCGCTGCTCGACCGGCATCCTGTCCTGTTGACGCTGAGAGTAAGGCGATTTCAATTCCCAGTCGATTCGACTGGAGATCCTCCTGCGAGAAGGAAGACCCGGAAAGAAACATCGGCGGGAAGACATCGCCCTGCCTGAGTTCTACAAGATAGCCATGCGTCATCGCCAGATCACGCACAAGGTCGACGGCCGGCGGATCGGGCCGCTCTTCAAGATCGACTTTAATATCTGATACGGCAGTGAGTCCTGCTGCATGCGGACTGCGCAGACGCACGTAAAATGCCCGACCTCCGCTTGACTTCGCCTGCGAGAGCTTTAGGGTAACGACATGTTGAAGCTCGTCCGTCAAATTCAAAAATGCGCGAACATGAGCGAGATCGACCACGCCGATCTTTTCGGTGAGCAGATAGCGCGGAGCATCGGGCTCGCCGCGTAGCCCCGCGAGGATCACCCATTGAAAGGCCATGGGCAGCTCAGGTTCTTCTTTTTCAACAGGCGCAACCGGCGTCGAAATCTCGGACTGCTTGACGGCCGGAGTGGCACAGTTCAACGAGAGAAAAAGCGACAGTCCAATGACTGCCGTCTTTACCGCGTCTGAAACCATCAGCCTGCTTCTGTGAAAAGGTGCTATGCCTGCTCGCCTCAAACCGGCTTCCCTTGCTCCACCGTCGACGTGCGCTTTGAATCGGTCGTCATACGATTCAGCATCTTCTCGGTCGCCTTTATGGCGGCGATCATCTGATCGCTATCGACGCCTACCGTGCGAAAGATCGAATGATCGGGCGTTACCCATGTGATGATCGTCTCGACAAGGGCGTCGGTCTGCCCTCCCGGAGGAATACGCAGTTCGTAATCTTTCAGTTCGGCCACGGATAACCCTGCCTCGGTTACGATGCGGCTTAAAGCCTTCATGAAGGCGTCGTAACCGCCGTCGCCCGTCGCCTCGGCCTGGTATTCTTTATCGGCGATACGCACCCGGATCGAAGCCGACGGAGCAGCGCCGATTCGCGTATGGATATCGGCGGCGATGACCGATACGGTGTGAGCTTGTGTGTCGCCTAACAGCTCTTCAATAAGGAAGGGCAGATCGTCGGGGCTGACGATGGCCTTTTTTTCGCCGAGTTCTTTCACGCGCAGCCAGAGCCGCTCCACCTGATCGGGTGGTAGCTCGATACCCTGATTTTTGAGATTCATCTCAATCGAAGATTTGCCGGCAAGCTTGCCGAGAGCGTAGACGCGCTGTCGACCGAAGCGCTCGGGCAGGATGGGATTGGCATAGAGGTTATGCTTTTTATCGCCGTCGGCATGGATGCCCGCCGTTTGCGTGAAGACGTCGTGGCCGACGATGGGTCGGTTCGCCGATACTCTTTTGCGTGAGAAGGTTTCTACAAGCCTCGAGGCGTCGGTGATCGCCTGCTCGTTTACCGTCGTCTTTACTCCAAGCTTGTCGTGCACGGCGGTGACGACGGCCTCAAGCGGCGAGTTTCCCGCGCGTTCCCCGAGGCCGTTTACGGCGACATGAAGGCCGCGCACGCCGGCCTGAACGGCGGCAAGGCAGTTGGCCGTGGCAAGGCCATAGTCGTTATGCCCGTGAAAGTCGATATGCATGTCGGGAAAGAGATCAAGCGCCATGCGGATGCCTCGCTGCACCTCGTCGGGAGAGAGCAGACCGAGCGTATCGGGAAGCAGGAAGCGGGCAATGGGCATATCAACAAGGGCGAAAAGCATCTCTTTGACATAGTCCTCAGAGTAAAGAAAGCCGTTCGACCAATCCTCAAGATAAACATGCACGCGCACGCCCTGATCCTGAGCATAGCGAACCGTACTCTCGATATCCCGCAGATGTTCGGCAAGCGTCTTTCCAAGTTGAAGCTCGCAATGCTTGCGCGACCCTTTCGTAAGAAGATTGACGACGCGGCCACCGGCGCTCTTGATCCAGTCGATGCTGCGACCGCCGTCGACAAAGCCCAGGATCTCTATGCGATCGACATAATCCTTTGTCGCCGCCCATTCAAAGATCTGCTGAACCGTCTGCTGTTCACCGCTCGATACCCTGGCGCTGGCCACCTCGACCCTGTTCACGTTCAGCTGTTCGAGCAGGAATCGGGCGATCTGCAGCTTCTCGAACGAAGAGAATGACACCCCGTCCGTCTGCTCACCGTCACGCAGAGTCGTGTCCATGATTTCAATCTGCTGCTGCATCGCCGCTCCTCTCGGGTCGCCCCGCCATTCCACATCTCAAAGAAAGGCTTTAATTTCAAGAAGCATTCGATTTTTCTTTGCAGGAGGCCGATCTAATAACAGGCTGCCTGTGGCCGGTGAAAACGATGTCTGCACGACTCCTGTATAGCATACCTGCATTCCTTCTCGCCGTCGGATTGTACCTTTTCGTTCGCCAGCCGCAGGCCGGTGTAGCCGAAAAACGAGGCGAGTATCCGCGCATCCCCATTCTGCTCTTTCACGACGTCGACGGCAAAGGCCCCTACGCCATCAGCAGGCATGAATTCCGGCAGTATCTCGACATCCTCAAAGAAGAGAAGATACAGGTCATCTCCCTTGCAAGGTTGCATGAGATGATGCAGAAGAAATTGCCCGCCGAACGCCCTTCCGTCGTCATCACGATCGACGACGACTTCAAGAATATCGTACGCGTCGCCGCTCCGATGCTGCGGGAGTACGGTTATCCGGCCACGTTTTTCGTTTATACGAAGAACGTCACCGACCAGCCCCGACAGGGCATGGCATGGGAAGACCTGCGGCGCCTGCAGAAAGAAGGCTTCGACATTCAGAACCACTCGCACACGCATACGGCGTTTCATGTGCCGCGTGAAGGCGAAAGCGCAGATCAGCATGCGGCCCGTGTCGATATAGAAATCCTTCATTCACGAGAGGTACTGGAAGACCGCCTCGGTCATAAGATCTGGAGCTTCGCGTATCCGATGGGCTACCATTCGCCGTATCTTGAGAAGCGCCTGAAAGATGCCGGATACGAACTTCTGCTCACCACCGACGCCAATCCGCCTGATGTCACAAAGACGTATACGGGCGTGCTCGATCGCTTCACCATTCAAAAAGGCAAAGATCCGTTCGGACTGTTTTACAAACAGATTGCCTTTGCACGACGAACTCTGGACGACCATTCTCTCACATTGAAAGAAGACGAAACCGAGCCGCGGCCGTAACGCCCGCGGCCATCTGGACGGCATTTGACTTGACGGCCCCCCGTGCGGGTCGATCGTTGAACGATGATTCCAGAAACGGGTCCTCTCGATCAACAGATCACGACCGTCGTCGGCGGCGGACCGATGGGCCTGGCCGTTGCCTCGTTAATCGCACGCAACGTGCGCACCGTCTATCTCTGGGTACCCGACGCTCGCACTTACAAAAAATGGAAGAGCGAGCGTTATTTACAGGTAGGGGAGTATTCGTTCAACGTTCCGTTTAACGTCGAGATCATCACCGGCTACGATCACTTCAAAGAAGGTTCGCATTTCCTGTTTCTGACGATCCCCTCCCGACAGTACGAAGAGGTCGTCGAAAACATCCTCTATCATCTCGACAGATCGCTTCCACACTTTGCCGCGAACATCACCAAGGGATTCCTCTCATCGTTTTCAAGACGCAAGCATCGATGTTATCTCTTTCATCAACTGCTCTATTCTCTTCGCGAGCAGCATCATCTGAATCTTTCCGTCGCTCTTGTTACGGGTCCGTCGCTGCTTTACGATATCATTCACAACAACTATGTCTTTTTCGTCGTCGCCTCTGACGATCCTTCGATGACGCAGCCCATCGTCGATCGTTTGAACGGCGAACAGGTGTACTGGTCGGCCACCGACGATATCATCGGCGCCGAGGTCGGCGGCATCATGAAGAACCCTCTGGCCATTCTCGGCGGCATGGTCGAGGCGCTGCCGCATGTAACGAGTTCTCTGCTCGGCGAGCTGATGGCGGCCGGATTCACCGAGATGAAGAAGCTCAACGCCGCGCTCGGCGGACGCGAAGAGACGATTCTCGGACGTTCGGGCCTCGCCGATCTCGCGGCCACATACTTCAGCCCGCAGGGACGCAACCGATCGTATGGACGCAGCTTCACCGAGAAGCTGATCAGCGGCGAACTCAGTCCGAATCTGATCGATCAGATACAGCTCTTTCTCGTTCCTTCTCTCTTCATCGAAAGAGAGGTGCTTTCCAGCAAGAACCTCGCCGAGGGCGGACTGGCCATCACACCGATCATAGAGATCGCCACCGAGTTCAACATAGACGTTCCGCTCAACAGAGTGCTCTATGATATCTTTCTGCGCCGCAAATCGCCCGAAGACATCATCACGCTACTCACCGGCAAGACGGAGCGCCGCAATCGCATTCCCGTCGTGAAGAAGAAGGGTCGCGTCGAACTGATCGCCTCGGGTCGTATGATCTCGGATCACCTTCGCGAGCGCATTCTTCATCGCATCACGCTGACGCGCGGCATGCAGGCCCGCATTAAAAAGCAGAGCGGCCATATCATCTCCTCCCTTGAAAAAAGGCGGGCAAAGGCTTTGCATAAAAAACAGCGCAACGACGCGAAGAACTTCGGTCGTGAGCTGATGCTCTGGAAGGAGCTGGCCGAATGCCGCGAAGAGGAGGAGCTGCAATACATCGAACAGCTTGTTCGTTTCTATGCCGATTCCATCGCCGACTACTATGTTCCGGCGGCGCGCACGATGCTGATGCGCTTCGTCTCGCCCTTTCGCTGGATTCTCGGCGGTTTCCGTCGAGGCAGCGTCGGCCCCATCGTCAACGGTCGCATTCGCGAGATTCGCAAGCTGGTGGATAACTATCCCGTCTTCTATGTGCCGACGCACCGCACGCATATCGATTCGGTGGAGCTCGTTTACGGCCTTTTCTTCAAAGGCTTTCCGCTGCCGCGATTCGCCGCCGCCTCGATCCTCATGTCGAATCCGATCTGGGGAGCCTTTCTGAAGTCGATGGGAGCGTACGCCGTCGATCGCGAGAATACTCGAAACATCCTCTATCTTGAAGTGCTCACGCAATACACGACGATGATGCTTGAATCGGGCATCCCCGCTCTCGCCTACCCCGAGGGCACGCGCAGCCGCACGGGCGAGTTTCAGTCGATCAAAACGGGCCTGCTGTCGACGGCCATCGATGCCTTTCGCGAATCCGGACATGAGATCATCATTCTGCCGATATCGATCTCGCATCAGTGGATCCCCGAAGATGAGGTCTTTAACAATCAGGCGAACGATACCGGCTTCTGGACGTATGTCTTCAGACGACGGCGCACGTATATGGACCTCGGCGAGCCGATTCGCGTATCGGATTTTGCCGATAAAGAAGAGCCGACTCATGAAATCGCCTCGCTCATTCTGAAGAACTGGAAGCAGGCCTACAGGCTGCAGCCTCATTTCATCGTCGCTCGCATCCTCGACGATCATCCGGGTATGATCGATCGGGATGAGCTGCTTGCGAAGATCGAGGCCTTCCTTGCTTCTTACACTGGAACGGTGCAGGAGACGCGCCCCGAGAAGGTTCTGAAAATCGGCCTCAAGCTGCTCAAGAAGCGAGATCTCATCGCAGAAACGCGAAAAGGATTCGAGATTCTCAATCCCTCTCTTGTCGAGTACTACGGCAACTTCGTTCCCATCGGCAAAGATCCGAAGCCCGAAGACCCTGAAGAATGAACGCATCCGATATAGACAGGAGCCGGCCCAACACGCACTGCGCCCGATGCAACGCACCCTTTCGTTGCGGCTCCATTGCCGGCGACGCTCGCTGTCACTGTGATGACCTGACGCTCAACGCCGAAACGCTTGCATACCTGCGCGAGCGTTATACGGGGTGTCTCTGCCATCATTGCCTGCAGCAGTTCGCCGCCGCCGGGCCTGAGGCCGACGCACCAAAAAGAGCGCCCTGAGGCGTTGATTTCGCTTACTTGTGTGTATGGCAGAAGAGATTGTTTTCGGCGGCGGATGCTTCTGGTGCATCGAGGCCGTCTTCCAGCGTATTCCCGGCATCGTACATGTGGAATCGGGGTATGCAGGCGGCCAGAAGCCGAACCCCACTTATAGAGAGGTCTGCTCGGGAACGACGGGCCATGCCGAAGTCGTCCGGGTGACATACGAAGCGGATCAGATCAAACTGGCAGACGTGCTTGACCGGTTCTTCATGGCGCATGATCCAACGACGCTTAACAGGCAGGGCGCCGATACGGGGACGCAGTACCGCTCTATTATCCTTTTCGCCGACGCATCACAGAAGGCCGAGGCCGAGGCAGCAATCGGGCGCGCTCAGGCACGATTGAAAGATCCGATCGTCACCGAGGTTGTTCCGCTGACGAGCTACTTCGCGGCCGAAAAATACCATCAGAACTACTACAATGATAACGGTGAGGCGGGATACTGTCAGTACGTCATCGCTCCGAAACTGAAGAAGCTCGGTTTGTGATAGACGCCGGCCAGAAAACCACCGAGCTTCAGTCATTAGAATGCAGATAGCGCTGGAAGAATTCCAGCACCCACTGTTCATATTGCTCACCGGCGTAACGATGAAGATCGACATGACCGGCTCCGGCAACCTCGTGGAACGTAACCGTGGCGAAGACCGAAAATCTGCGAGCCTGTTCGATCGTGGTGCGATCGTCTGAAGAACCCGAAAGAAAAAGAACGGGATACTGAATGGCCTGCATCTGCTTGAGCGGCTGCAGGCGATCCAGATCAATCCTCGAAAACGGTTGCATCAGCCAGAGTACGGGCCCCGCAAGATGATCTGCCTGTGGCCCCAGTACGATCTGCAGACGATTCGAAAACGCCTCCTCGATGCTCGGATAAACAGCTTCAAGCACCGCAGCCTCAATTTTAAGAGCGGGCTCTGCATTGAGGGCAGCGGCACCGCCAAGCGATGAGCCGATCACACCGACAGGGGCGCTACTTCGCTCTCTAACAAATCGCACCGCCGCTTTGGCGTCTTCGGTTTCCAGATATCCGAATGTGATACGATCTCCGGCGCTTTCTCCATGTGCCTGAAAATCAAACAGCAGAACGTTATACCCGGCCTTCGTCAGAAAGCGCGCACGATCGACCATACTTATCCGGTTTGATCGTACTCCGTGCATCAAGATGACGGTCGGCGCACGCTGATCCGACGATACGATCCACCATCCCCGGATTCTATGGTCGGCCCCAAACCGCACCGGCTGCGCTCGTTTAGACAGATCAGCGGGTAAATGCACTGTGGCTCTTGCCGGACGCTCGAGCCAGAATATAAGGCAGGCTGAACCGCTAACAGAGAGCAGCAACACGGCGATAACGATGAGCGCAATCTTCGTCCGGTTCATCTGATAACGTCTCTGTGCTTATTTCGGCGCCATCTCTTTCAGGATGCGTCTGACTTCGAGAAAGGCCTCGATATGCTCCTCGACGGAATGATCCGAATCGATCAGCTTTTCTGAGACGGCGCCGTCAATGTGAGCGCTCTTATATGTGACGACGCTATCGGTTAACCAATCCAGATCGGTGAGGCGCCGATTGCCGATAATGGAATGAAAGGGAACGGACTGGCCTTTTTCAGGAGGCATCACACGAAACAACAGGCTGCTCGGCGAAAGGTTCGATACTCCGTCACCCTCAGTCTTTAATCTATCAAGTACGTTCTTTTTATCCTGAAAGGCTTTATAAAGCGTCGATGAGGCCTCGACGATCTGACCCGGTACGCTCATGACGCAGCGCCCCGAATAACCTGAAAAGCCCGTCGCCAGAGTGGATCCGCGGTGAGGCGTGGCGATATAGATCGTTCTACTTACAAATGGCAGCGGCTCAAAATCAAGCAGAGCGCGCATCCCTGTTTGTATACGCGGCTCGACGGCATCAAACTCCTCCTGCTTGATATCGGCGGCGTGCAACCATTCCGTCGTTCGAGAGTTCTGCACGGCCAGACGGGCGAGAAGACCGCCCATGCTGTGACCCACAAGAATGGTCGATTTAAAGCCGAAGCGGCGATGCACATCTTTCATCGTCGTGCGAAAATGAAGATTCGAGAACAGTATGGGGCTCGACGAAGGATACCAGTAAACCCAGAACTGATACCGGCTGCGGATCACCGGATCAGAAAGCAGCTCGTTGATCATGGGAAACCAGACCATCGGCGACGAAGCCAATCCGTGTATCATGATGACGGGCGTCTTCGACGGGTCATACGGGCCGATCATGTACAACCCTCTTTCCTGATCGATCACGTCGCCATCAAGCCGACTGAAAAAGCCGGCCTTTTCTTCAAGCTGAGCGACCACTCCGGTTAACGGCAAAGTAAGATCGATCTCCAGCGGCAACTTGCGCTTTCCCGACTCGACCGTATCTCGTTTCAGAGGATCGACGACGGCCAGATCGGCGCAGAAGGTCTGCGAAGAATCTTTCGAGCAGGGCTGCAGATTCACGAGCACGGCCGTCGCCGCGTACGTTTGATCGAGGCCGGCGATAAAACGATACGGATTCATGCGACGATCGACATCATTGCCTTTGAGAAAGAGGATAAGCGGAGCGCCGATTCCGTACTGTCGCTGATGATTCTGAAACCCGGAAGCCGAATAATCGCTGGCGACGCCGACGCCGAGAAAGGAATCGGGCATGTACGCAAGATCGCCCGGATCAAGCAATACCTGCATCTCGCCGCGAAGAAGCGGATACACGATCGTCTGCTTCTTAAAAGGACGCCGCACGCTTTTTTCGTGCCGCATCAAAGAGCCAAGCGAGGCGTTGTACACGTCGACAGCCGTCCGGAACGCAGGGTCAAAGGGCTCGGCCGCAGGCTTCAGTTTTTCGTTAAAGAGAAAGGCGCTCGCATAAAAGATGGCCGAGGCATGATAGCGCGCGAAGGCTTCGGAGCCCGGCTTCTCCCGGCGACCGGCGTCGTAGCTCAACTCGGCCAGGTAAAGAGCGATCATGCGCTTCTCTGTCACATGCAGACGCGTATCGAGATCGAGCAGGCACGTTAACCTGGACGTTTCGCAGGCGCCGATAAAGTTCTCGCCGCGCAGATACTGCATCGTCTGCGTGCTGAGCAGTTCGGAGTTTACGGCATTCCATCCTCCTGCCTCGCCTGGAGGGACCGGTTGGAAGGCATAGGTCGAACAGCCCATAAGCAAGATGCCGGCAAGAGCTCGCACCAGCCTCCAATCAGATAAAGACATTTCTTTACTCACAGAGCTCAAACTGGCAGTTGTTGGCCGGATCGCGTCCCACCCAGCGACCGTCCGGACAGCGGATCTTCTCCTGCGGGCATTGCTCTTTGCGCTCGATCTGATTTCCCGTATCATACGGGTTACGTCGGAAATCCTCGGAATCGGCGACAGGCGAAGAGCTACAGCCGATGACGACCAGACAGAAAAACAGCATTCGCATAGACCATGCTCGCAGTCTATGACAGACACTCAAGCCCGATTCACGCGATCACCCGATAAGGATCCGCAACGAAAATCTATTGACATTGTGAAACGCTTCCTTTCAGATCCACCGATGACAGGGAATCTGACGTCGTATTTATTACAGTTTGCCGTTTTGCTTCTGGGCATCGCCCTTTTAATCGTCAATCGCTACTGGAATAAAGGCCCGGCCGTCGACGCCTCGGGAATCTTCTTTATCAATATATTCTGGATTACGATGGTCCTCGGCCACGACCTTCCCATCTGGTCGGCTCTGCGCAACACCGTAGCGGGCGGGCTGATCCTGCTTTCAATACTGGCGATCAACCTCATCGCTGTCGCCGTGCTGGCCTTTTTCTACTGAGAGATCAGAAGATATTATGAGCGCCGCGCACAATCAAGAAGCATAGCCCGCTGATGCCCGCCGAGATCGGAATCGTGAGAATCCACGCCCAGACGACGCTTCGCGCTACGCCCCAGCGTACGGCGGATAACCTTCGCGTCGCTCCCACTCCAATGATGGAGCCGTTGATCGTATGCGTCGTACTGACGGGAATACCGGCAAAGGTGGCCATAAACATCGTGAAGGCGCCGGCCGTCTCGGCGGCAAAGCCACCGACCGGGCGCAGCTTTGTAAGGCGGGAGCCCATCGTATAGACGATACGCCATCCGCCTGAAAGCGTGCCGAGCCCGATGGCGGCATGGCAGGTGATGACGACCCAGAACGGAATATCCTGCGTCGCCGTCGGATTGTAGTTCGTCGCCACAAGAGCGGCGGCAATGATACCCATCGTCTTCTGCGCGTCGTTACCGCCATGGCCGAGCGAGAATAAGGCGGCCGAAACAAGCTGTGCCCGACGAAAATGACGGTCGACTCTATCGGGATTCGAACGCTTGAAGAGCCAGAAGATGACGACCATGAACAAAAAGCCAAGAGCAAATCCCGCAAGCGGAGAGATAACGATAAAGCTTACCGTCTTGATCCACCCTTTCGCGATTAATAGACCATCCGTATAACCACCGGCCGCCGTCAGCGCCGCACCTGCATAGCCGCCGATCAGAGCGTGCGATGAACTCGACGGCAGGCCGTAATACCAGGTAATCAGATTCCAGACGATGGCGCCGATGACGCCCGACATAAGCACCCACAGTCGCGTATGCTCAAACTGCTCTGGAATGAGATTGATGTCGACGAGGTTGGCTCCGATCGTCTTCGCCACGTAGGTTCCGAAGAAGGCGAAGGCGATGAAATTGAAAAAGGCCGCCCATGCGACGGCCATACCTGGAGAAAGAACGCGCGTTGAGACGACGGTAGCGATAGAGTTAGCCGCATCATGAAATCCGTTGATGTAGTCGAAGATCAGAGCGACGATAATGAACGCTATAAGGAAAAGCAGCTCACCGCTCATTTGTTCTTCACCACGACCGACGTCAGCGTGCCTCCAAGATCCTTGCAACGATCGACGGAGTCTTCAAGGGCTTCAAAGATGGCGTTCCAGCGAACGACCTCGATCGGATCTTTCTCTTTTTTGAAAAGCTGACGTACGGCGTCCTGATAGATCTGATCGGCCTCCTTTTCGAGACGATCGACGGTGCGCGCATGACCTGCGATGTCCTGCTTCTTTTCGAGAAGCGCAAATGCACCGGCAAGCTCGGCCGTGCACCGCGCAAGGATAGCCGACAGACGAGCCGCCTCGGGCCTTATCTTCTTCACGCCGTAGATTTCCATCTTTCGCGCAAGGCCGTTGATGAAGTCGATGACGTCGTCGAGTTCGGTGACGAGCATGTGGATGTCTTCACGGTCGATCGGAGTGATGAATGTCGTATTCAGATTTTCAAGGATACGATCGGCGATGCGATCGCATTCGACCTCGATCTCTTTGATGCGTTCGGAGTAGCTCTCTCTGTTTTTGAAATCGACGAACATCTCCTGAAAGAGTTCGCCCCCCATCTGTACCTTGCCCGCCATCTCGGCGAGGTGGGCGAAGTAGGGTTCGGATCGAGGCAGGAAAAAGGATAGCATAGATGCAAACCAGTAACCGAAGGCCGTTTTCAGGGGCAATCTTTTATGACAGAGAGATAACGAAATTATGACAGTCTTTAAAAGGCGTCGATCAACATCCAGCAGGCATGTCGTTGTTCTTGCTTGTAGAAAACCTATCTGTCACAGTGAAGTCCTGAAATTGAAGCAAAGGGGACGTATGCATCGGCTATGAGAATCGCTCTCATCACCGAGACCTTCCTGCCCAAGACGGACGGCATCGTCAACACGCTCCGCTATCTGCTTGAACATCTGGCCCGACACCGGCACGATTCCATACTTCTCTGCCCCGACGGTGCTCCCGCATATTATGCCGACACTCCGATCGCTCCATTCGCCGCTCTGCCCTTTCCGCTTTATCCGCAGCTGCGCCTTGCTCCGCCCTCGCTTGATGCCATGAAAGCACTGCGACGATTCAAGCCCGATCTGATACACGTCCTCAATCCGATCAGCCTCGGCCTATCGGGCGTCGCCTTTGCTCGCCTGCATCGGATTCCTCTTGTGGCCTCGTATCACACTGACCTGCCGGGTTTTGCACAGCGCTGGGGATGGGGGATTTTCAGCGGCACGATCGCTCGCTATGAACGCATGATTCACGACCAGGCTGCATTGAACCTCTGCCCGTCGTGGTCGGTGCTTATGGAGCTGCGCTCGCGGGGATTTGAACGGCTGAAGATCTGGAGCCGCGGAGTCAACCGCAATCGCTTCTCGCCCGATTACAGAAGCGAAGCAATGCGGATGCGTCTTACCGGCGGCTTGCCGGGTCCGCTGCTTCTCTCTGTCGGGCGTCTCTCACGCGAGAAAAGGCTGCACTGGCTGCGCCCGATTCTCGACAGGCATCCTGATTGCGCCCTTGCCATCGTCGGCGATGGTCCGGCCCGCGGCGAGCTCGAGCGCCACTTTCGTGGAACGCGGACTGTCTTCACCGGCATGCTACACGGCGACGAGCTGGCTTCGGCCTATGCATCGGCCGATCTCTTTCTTCTGCCCGCAGCGAACGAAACGTTCGGCAACGTCGGTCTTGAGGCGATGAGCTCGGGGCTGCCCGTCGTCGCCGCCGCCTCGGGAGGGCCGCTCGATTTCGTGCATCATGGCCGCAACGGATTGCTCTTTGCTCCCGAAAACGAGACGGAATTTGCGAGTCGCGTGCAGGCCATTCTATATAATCCGGCATTGCAAGGCCAACTGAGAGATGGCGCGCTGCGCACAGCGCAGGGTCGCAGCTGGCAGTCGGTGCTTGATCGACTGCTTGCCGACTATGAAGGAACAATCCTGCGTCATACTCATACAGTTCACCGGCACACGGCTTGAACGGGCCGCTCTGACGAAAAAAATGGCCCGATGACGGTCAATCTGCATGTTCACCGTCCGCTGCATGACAATGAGACCGGCCTCTATAGTATGAGCGTCGCTGATGATGCCGTGCTACCCTCCTTTAAAGAGCCCCTACAGGCGCAACGAAGCGAGCCCGCACGTTCCAACGCCCGCCTGAGCGTCGGCCTTCATCCATGGCACGTGGCATCTGCCGATCTTGACGTCGCCCTGCGCAGGATCGAAGAAGCGATGCCGGTCGCCGATGCCGTCGGAGAATGCGGCCTTGATCTTTTCGTATTGAAAGGGTTAGCCGATAGAGAGAAACTGCTTGAGAAACAGCTGGCCGCCTTTCGAGCTCAGCTCCGTATCGCTCGAGCTTTTTCAAAACCCGTCATACTGCACGTCGTGCGCGCCGCCGATCTGGTTCTTGCCATACGGGAAGAATTCCCCGAACAGACCTGGATCGTGCACGGCTTTCGCGGAGCGGCT
Source organism: Leptonema illini DSM 21528 (assembly GCF_000243335.1). Classification (NCBI taxonomy): domain Bacteria; kingdom Pseudomonadati; phylum Spirochaetota; class Leptospiria; order Leptospirales; family Leptospiraceae; genus Leptonema; species Leptonema illini. The sequence goes on from NZ_JH597773.1 coordinate 2,611,880, forward strand.
GATATTGCCTCACGGCTTTTTGAGGCCGGTCTTTATCTATCGTTCGGCCCTGCGCTGCTCGGCGGCAAAGACACGGCGACAGAAGAGGCCTTTCGAGCGGCTCCCGCCGATCGCATCTTCCTTGAAACCGACGACTGCGAGATCGACATCGACGATCTCTATGAAAGAGCGGCGGCCCTCCGTCATATTTCAAAAGAAGCGATGAAGCAAATCACAGAAGCAAACTTTCACCGTATCTTTGTATCGTAAGAGGACTCACATTGAACCCCACTCCGAATCACGGCACGACCATGACAGAACAGACCACCATCGACGACACAGCTCGCGGCAATTCCGCCTGGCTTGAACGCACGACTCTCATGCTCAAGACGCCAGATCGCTTGAGTCGTCTTCGCGACGCCGCCGTACTTGTGGCCGGCGTCGGCGGTGTCGGAGGCGTCGTTGCCGAGCTGCTTGCTCGTGCCGGTATCGGACGCATCCGTCTGATCGATGCCGATACGGTGCAGCCGTCGAACCGTAACCGACAGATCGTCGCTCTCAGTTCAACGGAGGGCATGAAGAAGGTAGACATCATTACCCGACGCCTGCTCGATATCAACCCCGAACTCATACTCGACATAAAGGATGACTTCATCGAGCCCGAAACGGTTGATGACGTACTCACGCCGATAGAGGGAAAGACTCTGGACTTCATCGTCGATGCTATCGACACGCTGGCCTGCAAAACGGCGTTAATCCATAAAGCGCATGAGAACGGCATTCGCGTCGTCAGCTCGATGGGAGCGGGAGCGAAGCTTGACCCGACGATGGTGCGCATCGCCGACCTCTCAGATTCGCGCTTCTGTCCGCTTGCAAAGGCGGTGCGACGCATTCTGCGGCGTGAGGGATTAACGTCGGGCGTCACCGTCGTCTATTCCGACGAGCGTCCGGATCGCGAGGCGATGCGTGAAGAAAGATCGCGCAACAAGGCCTCCATCGTCGGCACGATATCGTATATGCCCTGGGTCTTCGGCTCTTTCTGCGCGGCGGCCGTGGTGCAGGCGTTAGTCAGGGATCATGGCGGAACGATCAGCGCGTTAGACGGAAGCGACGTCGTCGACGGCTGACCGAAGGCGGCCTGATATACGGCGCGAATGGAAACATACTGACCGGGCGTAAGATTGATAGGGAAGCTGCACAGCAGGTTATCGGCCGTCAGCTTCGGAGCGGTCGATGCCTCCATGGTATAAACGATTCCGAGCACCGGGTAGGTAAACAGGGTTCCACAGTCCGTGCCGGCATCGGCAGAAAGAGCCATCACGGCCGCCTCAGACGACGCCTGAAAGATGCGGTATCCCTGAAAGAGCAGCTCGGAGTTCTGCGCCGAGACGCGAAGCAGGTGCCCGCCACCTGAGATGCGTTCGATGGCGGCGATACCAGTATAACTCGTCTGCCCATCAGGCGGACCGAGTAAAACAACGGGATTCATCGGCAGAGTCTCCGTCGAATACTGATTGCAGGCAACTGGAAGACCCAGCAGCCCGATCAAAGCGAAACGATACAGCGCATTTCTCATGCCGGCGTTCATGATTTCCCGTTTCTCTGTACAGTCAACACGCTCATACCGCTATGATCAGCCGACGAGTTTATTAAAAAGCTGAAGCTGCCCGAGATGAATGCCTTCATGCACGACGTTATAGCGCAGGGATTCCTTCACGCTACTGAGCACAAAGCCCGAGCTCGTTTTATAAGGCTCTGCAAAGGCAGAGGCATCGGCCGTTTCGAGAAAAGCAAGGACCTTTTTCTGACACTGTTCTTCGGCGGCGAGCAGACGATCTTTAAGGCCATCCGAGCTTTTCCAATCCGCCGGCGAGCTGCCTTTCGCAAAATAAGGATCAAGATCGGCCGGGAAGTTCATCGCATGCCCCGAGAGCTTGAGGATCAGGAAATCGGTCGTGCGCACGAGGTGGCCGAAAATCCAGAGCATGTTATTGGCAAGTCCTGGAACTGCTTTTAGAAGGGCCTTTTCATCTCTGCCCGTAACGAGTGTGCGACTCTGGTCGCGAATGATTGTAAAAAGTTGTATCTGTTCCTGCTCCATGAGAAGCAGAATCGGAAAGACGGCGCCCCTGTAAAGCCCAGAAAAAATGATCCACAGCACGGGGGCTCTGTCTAAAAAGTCATCATTTATCAGACATGAAGCGAAAGTACAGATACCTACCATTATTCGCCCTGGCCATCGTCCTCAGCTGCCAGACGCCCGAGCTGCAGCCCGAACCCGAGCCCGATCTCTCGCGTCCGGTGCAGATTACGTCCGCTGACCCGATGCTTGTCGAGCTGATCTGCAAGAGAGTGCTCTGTGGCCCCGGACCTGTGCTCGACATCCATCTCGAAATCAAAGAGACATCGCATGATCTCTTTCGTAACAACGGGCTTTCGCTGTTAACCCTCACGACAGGCCTTTTCGTTTCTCATTCGGCGACGGTGGACTATGCTCTGACGCTGGATTTGAATCCGACGCGAATCAACGAAGGCACGCTGCACGTGCGCGATGGCTACTGGTTCGTGCTTCCGTTTTATGCCGGATTCGCCGGCACGAATATGGGGACCATCCTGAACGGATATAGAGATCCGAAACATCTACAGAGATACTGTCTCGACGAGCGACCGGGGAAGCTGCGCGAGTTTTTCGACGGCGATCGAGATCAGATCTGCGACGAGTACCGACGATTCCTGCAAGTCACACTCGACTCGCTCTGGCCCGAGCTTGAACCGATGCTTGCCTATCTTCCCTCTGATCCACTTCTGAAACGCGTGCGTACGGGGGGATTATGAAAGGGGGGGGTATGAAGAGCGGAGGATCTACCAAAAGGGGGCCCCTGAAAGGGCTTATGCAGAATTCCCGCATCACAAGGCCGCTGCTTATTGTCGTCGCCGCCCTATCGATCCTCTCTTCAGTAGAAGCGCGCGATAGACGTGATACCGCCAGGCGAAGACCCACAGGCGACATCGTCTTCTATCACGGCAAATACACGGAAACCGATCTGCTTCCTATTCTTTTCAGTCAGCGAACCGATTACCGAGACGCCTACATCACCGTTATCGGCTACAGCCATCCGCTCAACACGAACATACGCTGGATCGACTTTGAAGCCGAGGCGCAGCTTGGCATTCACAGCGGAGGCATGAAACATATTGAGGCAAACGGATTCCTCATCGCGCGCACCGCTCCGCTCTTCGGGCTTCCGTTCACACTCGCCATCGGCGAAGGCCTCTCGGCAGCCAGTCGCAACCCCGACTATGAGAATAAGCCAAAGGGCTTCCGTTTTGGTGAAACGACGTTCTCTTTTGCAGAGGCCTACCTGATTCAAAGAAATAACCCCGACTTCCCTCTTCTTCTCGCCTCGCTGCAACTTGACACGATTGAATCGCGACGCCTGCTGAACTATATGATGGTCGAGGCGCAATACCGGATTACCGATGCGCCTCACAGCCCGGCAGTATTCATGCGCATCCATCATCGCTCCGGAGTATTCGGTCTTTACTGCCCGCCTGATCCGGCCTGTGGATCGAACTACATCAGCTACGGTATGAAGTGGGCGCTGGAGTGATAGAGGGCTCGAGAGCGACCCGGGAGGGGAACAGGTCACGCTGGCGTGTACAACTTCGACAGGAATTCCTTCCAAGAAGCGGCAACAAAAAAGATGCTCTTTTCTATATCTTCGGTTCGACCGTAGGTTTCGTGGTCCCAGTAGACAACTTGAGGTTCACCTGAGTTCATCCATCTGAAACAAAAAAGATTGCCGAACGGATCGGTACCGAACGGTACGGTGTTTTCTGGCAAAGCATCACCCATGCTCTTCGCCACGGTGATGAGATCGTCTGGCTCGCCAACATTCAGCAAACCGGCAAATACTTTCTCTTTGAATTGACCGAAGTCAATTACTTCGTCTTCCGAGGACCCCAGCGGATACTGGCGAAGGATGTCCGAAAAATCCTTCGGGAACACAACTCCAAGGGTCTCTTCGATCTCGATAATCTGTAGCTTGTCCACAGCACTAAACTGCGAAGTCCATCTCATCGGATACCCCATCACGCCACTTTCTTAATCTCAAATTCCGCCGGCAAGCGATAGCCCGGATAACTGTGGCCTCTCTTCCGGTTAAAATAGGCTTCATTCGAATCGAACATCTCGCACTTCGCTTCGCTCTCTTTCCATATCTTAAGTGAGCTTTTCAAGTGCTTCCGGATATCGGGGCAGTTCTCTTGCATTTTCCACACGCAAGTGTGCAGGGAAACAACACCCTACAAAGAAGTGACAATAACATCAGGCCTTGCCTTATGAAACGGAATATAGCCATCATCCGTCACACGAGTTTTTGTGACTGTAATACTTTTAAGCCGGGTGGCTGGAATGAGCTTCAAGAGATCGTCGTTGCCGATCTTAGTATACCCTACATACAGATCCTTCACACAGTTGCAGCGGGCGATCGCTTCCATTGTTTTTCCTGTAATCTTCAGATGCCCAAGGTGAAGCATATCCAGCTCCATCGGTGGTTGAAGCAGTTCGATTAGATCATCATCATCCACTGATGTATCAGCCAACCACAATCTTCTCAAATTTTTAGCCTGCCTGAGCCTTACCAACCCTTTTCCACGGATTTTCGTTCGACTAAAAACTGCCTCATCCAGATTTGCAATCTGCGCCACATAGCCCACCGATTCATCTGTAACGGCTGTTCCACCAAGTATCAGTTTTCGCAAACGCTGGTGCTGAATCAGCTGTTCCACTCCTCTGTCTGTTATCCCTGTCATATTGAGTTGAAGAATCTCAAGGCTTTTCATCTGCATGATGCTCGTCATGCAGGCATCCGTTACGGCAGTATCGATCAGGGATAGATCCTTCAACCGGGAAAGCCCCACCAGATCTGCCACACCTGCATCCGTAATCTTTGTCTCCGCAAGATCCAGTTTTTCCAGTGTCTTGATCTGACCAATGCTCTTCAGGCCGGCGTCGGTGATCGGTCCGGTAGAAAGATTCAGCTCTTTCAAATGCTTGAATCCAGCCAAATGAACAAGAGCCGCATCTGTGTAATTCTGCCCACCCAATGATAACTTTTCCAGCCGCTGCATCGAAAGGAGTCTCGGCATTTCCGCATCAGTAGCCCCAAGCGCATACCAATCTTTCACGGCACGGATCTCTGCCATCGTTACACCCTTGAGCTGGCCGGTGTACACATACTGCTCTATCGCTCGCACCTTAGCCCAGTCTGCCGGAGTTGCGTTCATAAGCTCTATTATAATTACACCTGCTACCACTACTATCAAGACCAGGATTCGTTTCATTTCTCTTTACCTCACGGTCTGGTTGTAATCATAGCGCAACTGGTAACCCATTGCGCTCCACAGGCCTCTGTTCTGAGCATTACCTACGTGATTTATATCTGTATCAATGGGAAAAAACAAAATGAGCGCCTTTAAATCAGCAATCTTCCATATCAATTCTTCTGCGCAAAACCCCGAACGCTCAGCTCAGCTGCCTTTTCGCAAGCCGGTCAACCTATTACGGTACGCAGGACTCATACCTCGCAACTCTAATTTTCCCCGCTCTCGCTCTACCGACGCCCCGACCCGGCTTGAAAAAGGATTGCGCCCATGCGACATAATGCAAGGCTTTCCCCATGATACGCTCGTTGGCCCCCCGTTCTTTCAGCCCTGCCCGGATTCTGACCATCTTTCTAACAGGAATGATTTTTGCCGGCCTGCTCAGTTCCTGCGCCGCCCTTGATAATCAGAACGCCTACACGCCGCCTGCCGGCTACATCTATCAGTCCAATACGATGAACGTGATGATGGCTCCGGGCTCCGAGATCGGCAGTCGCACGGGCGAGGCCTGCGCCGAAAGCTATCTGGGCCTCGTTTCAACGGGTGAGGCCGGCGTGAAGCAGGCAGCGGCCGCGGGGGCCATCCTGAACGTGAAGGCCATCGACTTCCGTATCGTCCGCTTTTTCGGCATCGGATACGTGAAGATCTGCACGATTGCCTACGGCGATTGAGCAGGCACCGAACTACGGGACAGGGGTTCCGGGCCTCAGCCGATCTTCACGACGATCTCATCCTGGCCCACACGATCCCCCTCAGAGAAGAAGATGCGTTCCACCGTACCGGCAAACGGAGCGGTTAACGTATGCTCCATCTTCATCGCCTCAAGAACGGCCAGTCGATCGCCTTTCTTAACCTCGTCGCCTTCAGCTACGAAGATCTTACGAATAAAACCGGGCATCGGCGAGTAGAGGTCGTGTCGCTCCTCTTCGGTAACGGAGCGGCCGCTGAGCTTGCGGCCATGAAGCGTGAGCGCAGCTCGACGCAACTGAAACTGATCGCGATCTCTACTGATGCTGACCGTCTCGGTGTGCTCGATGCCGTCCTTTTCGAAAAAGATCCGCAGGCGCACGCCGTTTTTCGAACGGCTAACGATCTCATAGCGATACTCGATACTCGCCCCTTCATCGGAATAGCGAGCCGATCCTTCGTTCAGTTGCAGAGCGCCGGCAGCAAGCTGATTCTGAATGTCAAAGCCCTGTTTCAAGGACATCGAAAACCTCCGCTCCAGACGCTGCGCTGATCGACGCCGATCGTACGAGACGTCGTGCGTGCACCGCCAAGCAGCGCCGCTCCCAGATGAAAGAGCGACTGCGACAATAGATCGACCGACTCCGATGTCGGATTGATTCGTTCACAGAGGGACGTATCATAGTTACCCGAAATAAAGCCGTCGCTCTCGGCGATGCGATACAGATAATCGAGATTCGTGCGGGGCCCGAGCAGACAGTAATCCGAAAGCGCCCGCTTCAGACGCTCGATACAGTTATTACGGTTCGTATCATAGACGATCAGCTTTGCAAGCATCGGATCATAGTGCACAGAGACCTCATCGCCTTCGCGCACACCGCTATCCACTCTGATGCCCGGACCGACCGGATCTACGTACTGGTCGATTCTACCGATGGACGGCAAGAATCCCGCCGCCGGGTCCTCGGCATAGAGTCGCGCCTCGATGGCATGCCCTCGTATAGCGGGAACGCCGTCCGGTAACAGCTCTGTTAACGATCTGCCGTCGGCGATCTGCAACTGAAGCTTCACAAGGTCAAGGCCGGTGATCATTTCGGTAATCGGATGTTCCACCTGAAGCCTTGTATTCATTTCAAGAAAATAGAAGTTACGATTCGCATCGACCAGGAACTCCATCGTTCCGGCATTCACATAATTCACGGCCTTCGCTATTCTAACGGCAGCATCGGCCATGCGATTTCTGAGGTCGTCATCCAGTAAAACCGAAGGCGCCTCTTCGATAATCTTCTGATGCCGGCGCTGCACCGAGCATTCGCGTTCATGCAGGGCGACGACGTTACCATGACGATCGGCAAGGATCTGAAACTCAATATGTCTTGGCTGAAGCAGATACTTTTCGAGATACACCGTTTCGTCGGCAAAGGCCTTACGCGCTTCATTACGTACCGAGTCAAAGGCCTCTTCAAGAGAAGAGGCATCATGAACGACACGCATGCCTTTACCACCGCCGCCGGCGCTTGCTTTAATCAATACCGGATAACCAATACGCTCGGCCTCCGCCTCAAGCAGCCTGAGCGCATCATCAATCTCAGCCGGCAGCACATAGCCCGGCGTCACCGGCACGCCAAGCGAGGTGGCCAGCTCCCGCGATTCGATCTTGCCTCCCATCTGCTCGATACTTTCAGGATCGGGCCCGACAAAGACAATGCCCTCGTCGTTGCAGCGCCTCGAAAAGTGGGCCTTCTCTGATAAAAAGCCATACCCGGGATGAATGGCGTCGGCGCCTGTCTTCTTTGCCGCCTCAAAGATACGATCGGCGATCAGATAACTTTCCAGCGCAGTCTCGCCGCCGATACAGACGACCTCGTCACAGTGCTCCGTATGCAGGGCGTTGCGGTCCGTCTCGCTGCAAACGGCGACGGTGCGGATGCCCATCTCGCGGGCAGAACGAGCGATGCGGATGGCAATCTCGCCGCGATTGGCAATCAGCAGCTTGCGCATCATGCTCTCTCTTTCTCCCGTCTCACTTTCGCGAAAGAGGCCTGACGTTTATCAAGAAACGCCGACAGCCCTTCCAGTCCCTCCGCCGAGACGCGCAGTTCGGCAATGAGCGCCGTAGCCGCCGCGCGCCTTTCGTCGAAGGATTTCTCGAATTGAATACGCAGAAGCTCCTTCGTGCGAGCCAGGGCAACCGGGCCGGTAAGAAAGATGGAATCCAGAATCTGCTGCAGACGCTCTTCAAGCGCTTCGAGAGTATTCTCGACGCGCGTCACAAGACCGGCATCGAGGGCGTCGGCGGCGCTGAAAAGCTCTGCGGTTAACGCAAAATGTCGCAGCTGCGCCGGATTGATCTTCTGCATGAGATAGGTCGATATGACGGCCGGCGAGATTCCGATCTTCGCCTCTGTGAAGCCGAACTTCGCCTCGACGAAGGCAAGCACGATATCGCAGGATCCAAGAAGCCCGGTTCCGCCGCCGACGGTGGCGCCATGCACGACGGCAATGACGGGACGATCGCACATGTACACGGCATGAAACATGCGATCGAGCTGCTTTGCATCGGCAAGATTCTCTTCACGACTGGCATCCTTCATGCGTCGCATCCAGTTCATGTCGCCGCCGGCGCAGAAGGCCTGACCGGCGCCGCGTATAACGACGGCTCTTCCCTGTTCGCCGGCGATGCGTCGCTCGAAGGCATCGGTGATCTCGGCGATCATCTCGTCGTTGAACGCATTGCGAAGCGACGGTCGGTTAAGGGTGAGAGTGTGAATCCCCTCGTCGTTTTTCAGTATGATATGTTTGTAATCCATTCCGTTCTCCTGTCGCAAGATCCGCCTGTAAGCGTCATCACATACGAAAGATGCCGTAGCTCAAGCCTTCTTCCTGAAGCGGCAGAGGTCCGTTCAGCGAAGCGGCGATGGACAGAGCAAGCGCCTCACGACTGTGCGCCGGATCAAGGATTCCGTCATCCCACAGGCGAGCCGTTGAATAATACGGAGAGCCTTCTCGATCATACGTGGCAAGAACAGGCTCTTTAAAGCGCCTGCCCTGCTCTTCAAGCTCGGCCGGCTCGGGCATCGCTTCTTTAGGATTTTTACCCGCCTGCACTGCCTCTCGCGCCATCTGCTCCTGTCGGATCGTCCAGAGCACTCCCGCCGCCTGCTCGCCGCCCATAACAGAGATGCGCGAATTCGGCCACATATAGAGCATGCGCGGAGAATAGGCGCGCCCGCACATGCCGTAATTGCCGGCGCCGAACGACCCGCCGGTAACGAGCGTGAACTTCGGTACTTTTGCGTTTGCGACGGCCATCACCATCTTCGCACCGTCACGGGCGATACCGCGATTCTCATACTCCCGCCCCACGATAAAGCCGGTGATGTTCTGTAAAAAGAGCAGCGGGATGCGTCGTTGATCGGTCATCTGAATAAAGTGCGCCGCCTTCAAAGCGGACTCTGAGAAGAGCACGCCGTTGTTTGCGACGATACCTACCGGATAACCATGAATCCGGCCGTAGCCGCAGACGATCGTCGTCGCATAGCGCGATTTGAATTCATGGAACTCCGATCCGTCAAGCATGCGTGCGAGAATCTCGCGCACGTCAAACGGGGTGCGCAGGTCCTTCGGCAACACGCCGTAGATCTCCTCGGGATCATAGAGCGGAGCGACAGGCTCGACGATATCGAGCCAGGTATGCCGGCGCCGGTTCAGGTTGCGCACGATGCTGCGCGCAAGCTCAAGCGCATGGGCGTCGTCCTCGGCGAGATGATCGGCGACGCCCGACACGCGGGTGTGAACGTCTCCTCCGCCTAACTCTTCTGCCGTCACCTCTTCTCCTGTAGCGGCCTTCACAAGCGGCGGCCCGGCCAGAAAGATCGTCCCGTTGCCTTTGACGATGATCGTTTCATCGGCCATCGCCGGAATATAGGCTCCGCCGGCCGTGCAGGAGCCCATAACGACGGCGATCTGTGGAATACCCTTCGCGCTCATCTGCGCCTGGTTAAAGAAGATGCGGCCGAAATGATCGCGATCGGGAAAGACCTCGGCCTGCGACGGAAGATGCGCTCCGCCTGAATCGACGAGATAGATGCAGGGCAGGCGATTCTGTTCTGCGATCTCCTGCGCACGCAGATGCTTCTTCACCGTCATGGGAAAATACGTTCCGCCCTTAACGGTTGCATCGTTAGCCACGATGACACATTCCACGCCTTCGACCATTCCGATGCCCGTTACGATACCGGCCGACGGCACCTCGCCGCCGTACATATCAAAGGCGGCCAGAGTCGAGAACTCAAGAAAGGCCGAGCCGGGATCGATCAGCGCATCGACGCGCTCGCGCACCGTCAGCTTACCGCGGCTGCGATGCAGGGCGACGGCCTTCTCGGAGCCGCCGGCTCGTGCCGCAGCCGATCGCTCTTTCAGCTCGGCCAGTAATCCTTTATGAAATGCCGTATTCTCGCGAAACTGCTCTGATCCCGTGTGGATCTTGCTCTCCAGTACAGACATGCTTCCCCCGAAATAATGCGCAAAGGCGCCCGATCAACGTACATTCAGACCGAGCGAGCGCGCAATCACAAGACGCTGTATCTCGGACGTACCCTCGCCGACCTCAAGCAACCTCTGGTCGCGATAAAAACGTTCGATGGCATACTCTTTCATAAGGCCGTATCCGCCGTGCAGCTGCTGTGCATGCAGAACGCACATGCGCATCACCTCGGAGCAGTAGAGCTTCGCCATGGCGCCCGCCTGTCCGTACGGACGTCCCTCATCGGCATAGAAGCAGGCGCGATAGAGCATGTTACGGGCGGCCTCTACTTGAAGGGCCATATCGGCGATCTTGAAGGCGTTCACCTGAAACTCGCCGATCGGCCGTCCGAACTGCTCACGCTCTTTCGCGTACTTTAATCCAAGCTCGAAGGCTCCCTGGGCGCCGCCAAGTCCCATCGCTCCGATGGATAAACGTCCGCCATCGAGGGTACGCATCATCTGCTTGAAGCCCTCGCCTCGCTGCCCGAGCATGTTCGACTCGGGTACGCGGCAGTCGTTAAAGAATAACTGCGCCGTATTCGACGCTCGCCAGACCATCTTGCCATGAAGCGTGCGCGCCTCGAAGCCCTTTGTATCGGCCGGCAGAAGAAAGCACGATAACTCAGGCCTGCCATCGGGACGGCGATCGGTGACCGCCTGCACGATAATCACGCCGGTGATGTCGGTCGCCGCATTCGTGATAAACATCTTCGATCCGTTGATCACCCACTCGTTACCGTCCTTCACCGCCGTCGTGCGCGACGCTGAGGCATCGGAACCGGCATCGGGTTCAGTCAGGCCGAAGGCGGCCAGCATCTTGCCCGAGCAGAGCGGCGGAAGCCAGTAGCGCTTCTGTTCGTCGTTCCCGAAGTAATAGATCGGATTGATGCCGAGAGAGTTATCCGCCGCAATCGTCGCCGCCTGAGAGGCATCGACGCGGGCCAGTTCTTCGACTGCTATGATATAAGAGAGATAGTCCAGTCCCTGCCCGCCGTATTCTTCGGGAATGATCATACCAAAGAGGCCGATATCGGCCATGCGAGCCGTCAGATCATACGAGAACTCTTCTTTCTCGTCAAGCTCCCCGGCTCGAGGGGCGATCTCTGCCTCGGCAAAGCTGCGAACGTTCTGGCGAAGGGCGTCCTGTTCCGGACTCAGGTCGAAATTCATGAGCCACCTTACGTTAACGTAAAGATAGGGTCAAGAGAGAAATGCTGTCAGAGGGGTATGCCAGAGAGGATTGACATCTATGACTGAACCACCCATACTGAAGCATGAAAACCACGGATGATGAGCTTGTGGCAAAGGCTATGGAGCTGTCCGGGATTCGTGAGCAAACTGCACTTTTGAACGAAGGACTGAAAGCCCTGATAGAGAAGGCGGCCCGGCAAAGGCTGTCAAATCCTGGTGGCACACTTCCGGAGCTTCACGAAGTTCGACGCAGAAGATCCTGATGGGCTGTCTGGTCCCTACTCCGCCCCGGCCTTTTCTGCCGGTTTGCCGAGCTTGCGGATGCGCAGCTGAATCTGCCGCCTGAAGTCATCGATCTCTTTCTCGGCCTGTTCGAGGTCCTTCTTCTGCTGTTCGATGCGAAGCAGGTGATCCTGTAAGATGCAGTCCACTTCCTGAAGCATGATCGTCGTCGACTGATTGATCGTGAAGACCTGATTGATGTGGTGCATCTCTTCGAGGCTGAGCCCGACCTTTTTCAGGCGGCTGATGAAGCGCAGGCGCTGCAGGGCATCTTCGGTGAAAAGGCGACGGCCGCCGGGCAGGCGAGACGTCGGCCTCACAAGACCCAGCTCCTCGTAATAGCGGATGGTGCGCTGACTGACGCCGGCACGACGGGCCAGTTCGCCGGTTGTATATATGGGTTCTTCAGGCATTCAAGTGTAAATTCTTACACCGTGGAAGGAAGTCAATAACCTCTATGGCGACTCGCCAATTTCAGGCCTATTCGAGCTCGTAAAGCTTGCTTTCTTTCAGGGAAGCGACTCCGGTGCTTTTCAGGGCCTCAAGAGCCTTCTTTGCGTCCTCTTTTGTCGCATAACAACCGGCAAAGAGGCGATGGCTATCAGAGCCCTCGACGGGTACGGCAAAGACATGGGCACGGTCGGGATTGAGATCCTCGACGCCCTTGCAGGCCTGAAAGCGGATGCCATCGAGCTCTTCCATCTGATTGAGCGATCGGGCCAGCTCTCCGGCACGCTTTGCCGAGAAGGCGCCGATGCGAATGATCAGCGTCGCCCGCGCCGGCTCTCGAACCGCAGCGGGACGTTCCTCTTCTTGAACAGCTGCGGCGGGTTCGCTTGCAGCGTTAGCAAACGACGTGGGTTTGCCATCGGGATATTTAACCAGGTTTTTCTCGATGCTTCGCAGCTCGGCGATCTTCAGTCCGGCCAGAATGCCGGCCGTAAAGACGAGGATAGCTCCGGCGAGGCCCCATCCGAGAATTCGCGATAACTCAATGGGATTCTTCTGCTGGGCGGCAGGGCGGGCTGAACCGGCCGGAACGCCCGACAGCTTCTGCGAAAAATCGATGTTCTGAATGCCCGCCATCCTCCTGAATATCGGCCGACTTGCGCGATGGGCTTCAGGATTTTCCTGCTTCAGGCAGCGAGATTCAGGACTTCAGTTCGAGAAAGGCCTCTTCAAGCAGATCAAGGCCGCGAGCCGCCGTATCGAGATCGAGGTTTAGCGGCGGAAGCAGGCGGATGACCGTGTCGGCGGTGGCGTTTACGATCAGGCCTTTTTCAAGGCATCGAGCGGCGACCGGTCGCGAGGGCCGGTCCAGCTCAATACCGATCATCAGGCCGATGCCGCGCACATCTTGAATGGCGGGGATCTTCTCCTGCATCATCTTCAGACGCTGGAAGAAGTACTCCGACATGGCGTTGACGTTATCGACGATCTCTCGCCCGACCAGGATGCGCAGGATCTCAAAACCGACGCGACAGGCCAGATGATTGCCGCCGAACGTGCTGCCATGCATGCCCGCTTCAAGCGTCGCCGCATGCTCCTCTGAAATGATCAGGGCGCCAAGCGGAAGCCCGCCGCCAAGAGATTTGGCAAGGCTCATCGCATCGGGAAGGATATCATAATGCTCGAAGGCGAAAAGCTTGCCTGTACGTCCGAGCCCCGTCTGAATCTCGTCGACGACAAGAACGGCGTTATACTGAGTGCATAACTCTCGCGCCCGACGCACAAAATCGACGGGAAGCGGATTGATGCCGCCTTCACCCTGAACGATCTCGAAGATCATACCGCAGATCTCGCCGCCGTACTGCTCGAACGTGCGTTCGAGCGTCGTCAGGTCGGCCGGAATATGCGAGATCTCTGGAAGCAGGTTACCGAAGCCCGTGCGAATCTTTGTATTGCCCGTCATCGCCATGGCAGCCGCCGTACGTCCATGAAAGCTGTGCTCGGTGGCAATGATGCGCTGCGCTCCCGATTTATTGAGCTGGCCGTGACGCCGCATGAGCTTGAAGGCGGCCTCGTTCGCCTCGGCACCGGAGTTCGAGAAGAAGACCTTACCAGGAAACGTATGCAGGATCAGCGCCTCGGCAAACTGCGCCTGTTCGGCGTTATAATAAAGATTGGAGCTGTGAATGATTCGCTCGGCCTGCTCACGAATAGCCTCAACGATATCGGCCTCGCCATGACCGAGATTTGTGACCGAGATGCCGCTTAAGAAGTCGATATACTCTTTCTGTTCTAAATCATAGAGCATCGCTCCCTGACCGAAATAGAATGCGACGGGATAACGGGTATAGGTTCCCAGCACGTACTGGCGCGTCTTCTCTTCGACCTCTTCATAGGATGGGGGCTGCCAGATGTCGGGCGATGCCGCCGTTTCGCCGTGATGGTCGTGATTATGATCGTGCATAGGATTCTCCCGGTTACAGTTTTCCGCATCCGCTGCGGAGGCAAAGTCTTTCTTGTGTGAAATCCCATAGAGCAGACAATGACGTCATGCAGGGCTTCCATACTCGCTTTTCGGATCATGCCGTCGTTCGAGCCGTCTGGTGCAGATCCGAACGCCTTGCCCTGAATAAAAGAAGTCAGATTGAGCCCGATGCAAACTGCGATTTTATCTTCTGTTTTTCAGAGGAAGGCGATATCGTAAGTTCCATATTTGCGGGCTTTGATACGGTTGCCCAACCCTTCGAGGCCACGCCAGGCAACTTCACCTATGTCGGCATCCAGCTTCAGCCGCAGGCGGCAGCCTCAATGATCGGTGCCGATATGAAGGATTGTGTGAATCGCCGTCTCGCCCTGTCAGAGCTTCTCGGATCCCGGCAATCCCGAATACGGGACGCTCTCGAGCGCTTCAGCCGCTCTGCCCTGGCCGGGCCCGAACAGTTATCGCTTGCTCATCTTCAGCCGCTTTTCGGCCAGGTCCGCCATGATTCACTGCTTGTTACGTTGCAAGAGGCCTTGAAAGGTCGTCCCTTTCTCGATACGATAGCTGAGGTCGCCGACGATCAGGGTTTTTCTATACGGACGCTCGAACGTCGCTCTTTGCAATCAACTGGACTCACGCCACGCGAGCTGATCCGTATCTATCGCTTTGTGAGAGCGCGAAAGCTGTACAGGCCGGGTATATCCTTTGCCGAACTGGCGCTCGCCGGCGGTTTCGCCGATCAGGCCCATATGAGCCGGGAGTTCAGGCGTATCGTCGGCAGGCCGCCCTCCCGTTATTTTCAGCGACGCTGTCGCCCGGATTCAAGACAGAGGCTCTTTGATTTGATACAGTAGCCTCATGAAAGCAAAACTATCCCTGACCGCAATACTGGTCGACGACATGAAGGCCAGTCGAGCCTTCTATGAATCCGGATTGCAGCAGATCGTCACAGTCGACAGCGAATCGCATGTTTCTTATGAAGGTGGATTCTCGCTCTGGCTGCGCCCGATGGCCGTTGAATTAATCGCCGGGGTGAAGGCGCCGCCACGCGAGAAATCCGGCTTACAGAACATAGAATATGAACTGAGCTTTGAATGCGACGACATAGAGGCGATGCGCCGGCATCTTCTCGGCCTCGGACATTCGCTGATCCATGAGATCAGAGAAGAACCCTGGGGGCAGCGGCTCTTTCGCCTCTGCGATCCTGACGGTCACGTCGTCGAGATCGGCGAACCGATGATCGCCGCTCTGAAGCGCATCCACGCAGAGACGGGCGACATCGAACAGACATCGTTAAGAACTCATACGCCCGTCGACGTATTACGGTGGCTTCTCGACTAACGACAGGCACAAACAGGACCGGGTTTCCAGCGGCAGCCCCTGCTCAGAGGCCTGTCCTGAATGTGGCCCGAACAGGCGTCGACCCAGAACGAACGGTTAACCCGTCAGGCCCGTTTTTGCAAGAAACAATCCCGACACGGTTGAGAGTTCGTTCTCAAGCTCTTTGCGCAGCGATCGCAGCTCTTCGATGCTCTGCGGTTGCAGGCGGTGCTTCAGGCTCGCATAGAGCTTCACTTTCGGCTCTGTGCCCGACGGGCGTATCGTTAACACACCCTCGGCGTCGAGGATAAACTGTAAGACGTTCGATTTCGGCAGATTGGCGAATCGATTTGCATCGGCTTTGCCGTCGACGGTTTGCAGTTTATAGTCGAGAACGGAGACGATGGTGCGTTCGCCCAGCTTCATGCCTTTCATGTCTGTGGCGCGAAGGCCGTCGATCGTTCGATTCATGCGTTCGAGTCCATCAAGGCCTTTCATCGTCACCGACTTCAGATCTTCAAGATAGAGACCGTACTTGAGATACACCTCATCCAGATAATCGAGAAGGTTTCCCTTCTGATCGGCGACCATACACAGAAGAAGCGTCGATGCAAGCGAGTCTTTGTCGCGAACAAATTCTACGGGCAGGTAGCCATAGGATTCTTCCCCACCGAACAGGTAATAGTCTTTCGAAGAGTCGAATCCGGCCTGATCGTTTTCGAGCCAGCGCATCTGTTCGGCGATATACTTGAAGCCTGTTAATACGTCGCGCACGGCCACTCCATGCGCCTCGGCGATACGCTTCTGAAGCTCGGTCGTAACGATCGTCTTGAAGACCTGCGCTCCGGGTTTTGCATAGTTCTCGCAGAGGAAGGCGCAGAGAATCGAACCGGTCTGGTTGCCGTTGATCAGCGTATAATCGCCGTCGGCGTTCCGGATGCCCGCTCCCATGCGGTCGGCATCGGGATCGGTGGCCACGAAAAGATCGGCATTATGCTTCAGCGCGGTCTGCCGGCATAAATCAAGCGCCTCGGGCTCCTCGGGATTGGGGAAGGCGACGGTGGGGAATTCGCCGTCGGGTTCGATCTGCTCGGCGACGGGAATCACCTTTGCTCCATATTTTTCGAGCAGGCCTGGCATATACGGACCGCCCGTGCCATGCAGAGGCGAATAGGCGATGGTCAGAGGCTTAGAAAGCTTCTTCACCCATGAAACGCCGTCAAACTCGTCGTAATAGGCCTTCTTGATCTGATCGCCGACGACCATGACGTTCTTCTGATACATCGGCTCGTCGGGCTCGACAAAGGGGATGTTCCAGTCCTTGATCGATTCGATCTCTTTTTCCAGGGCAACCTGGTCATCGCCCGTAAACTGAGAACCGTCTGAGAGATAAACCTTATAGCCGTTATACTCCGGAGGGTTATGCGAAGCCGTGATGACGACGCCTCCGGAGGCCTTCAGGCGACGTGTTGCATACGACAGGATGGGCGTCGGCGTGACGCCGTCGAACAGATGCACCTTGACGCCCTGTCCGGCAAAGACGCCGGCCGTGATGCGAGCGAACTCGACGCTCATACGCCGCGAATCATGGGCGATGACGACAGACGGGGAATTGAAATTCTTGTTGAGATAATGCGCGAAGCCGAGAGTCGACTTTCCGACCGTCCACGCGTTCATGCGATTCGGTCCGTGGCCGAGCACGCCGCGCAGGCCGCCAGTGCCGAATTTGATCTCTTCCATAAAAGCGAAGACGTCTTCGCTGCGGTCCCCTGAAAGAAAGCGCTGATAGATCTTCGCCGCTTCGTCTCTGATTTCGAGCGGAAAGGAAGGAGCGCACCAGTCGAGGATGCGGGCCTGGATGGTCGGATTGGACATGCTGCAAAACTGCCGTTCCCATCCTTGCGGGCAAGCAGAATTGAGGCAGCCAGAAATGCCGGCGGCGGCAAAAGGTCGGAGCCCCTGCAAAAAGGGCCCCAACCCGCACCATCAAACGACAGGATCAGAAAATAAACGTCACCGCAAGGTTGAAGCGGTCGATCTTGTTGTTGCTCGTATTGAAGCGATCCTCGTCTTTATACAGATTCGACTTAGAATCCCACCATTCGTAGTCGGCCTTGATGGCGACGTTCGGATGCGGATAATAAGCAAAGCCGACGGTGTGGATGCGGCGATCGTTGACCTTGTTCGCCGTGCCCGGTTCTTCGTACTCGGCGAAATCCGACACGTCGGTGACGACACCGTATTTCTTTGCCTCGGCGACGGTCAGCGCTCCGGGAAGCAGAGTGCTCTCTCCGGACGTTTTCAGAAGTCCGCCCGACTGCTTTGCAATCTCGTTCTCGATGTACTGCTGCGGACCGGCCTTCACCGTATTCTTTGCCGTATTCACATATTCGTTGCGACCGAAGATGACGAATTTATGGGCCCATCCCAGTACGGGGGCGATGTTGTAACCGACCGTGATGTAGCCGCCTTCGACCTCGGTGGCGATGTTCTTGCCGGTTTTCATGTTCAGAGCGCGAGCGCCGTCTTCGTCGATCCAGCCGCGAGCAAAAAGGCCCGTAAAACTGAACGGCCCTTTTTCAAACTGAACATGCCCTTCGGCGATACGCACCAGGGGGCGAATCTTGCGAGATTGATCCCACTCTTTCTGCGTGTAATCCGTGAGGCGACTTTTCAGATTGGCATCGGTAACATCGGCAAAGACCTGAGTCATATCGAGACGCGAAGCGAGATCGGCCCTCGCGATTTCGTTCTGACCGGCCCAGCCATGATAGTACGAACCGCCCGCCGTCAGGCCTTCAATCGGGTGAACGTCCAGCGAAGCTACGTAGGCGATATCGGTAAAGTCCGCCTTCGAGCCTTTATAACGACCTTCTCGAATCCAGCCGGAATCATTGAAGTTCGCCCCTTTCATGCCGTTGAAAACGCCGGTCTTATACGAAATAAGCCCACCGGCAAGGTTACCGTGGATCATAACGCCGAGATCTCTCCAGGTGGAGGGGATGATCTGCGATTCCGTATAGGGACGCTCAACCGAATAGAAGGTCGTCGGTTCGTGATTCTCGTTTGTGATACCGACGGGCATCAGTTGCAGGCCGGCCGCTACCTGAAAGGCATCATGGAACTTGAAATCCAGATACATGAACTCGGCATAGACCTCGCCTTTCTGGATGGTCTCTTTTTTACACGTCGCCGAGGCAAGCACCGTCGCGTTATCCGAGCCACCGCCCTGGTCCACCGTCGTCGAGCTTGTTGTAATGTCTGTACAGACGCTTTTCGCCTCGAATCCGGCATGCTCGTATTCGATCTCGGTGTTCAGAACGATCCAGTCGTTAAAGCGATATCCGGCGTAGAGGATAAAGCGCTGCAGATCGCCCGTATCCTTCTTGTAGGCGGATTGGTTATTCTGGTATTTCACCTCGCCGTAACCGCCCCAGGAGAGGCCTTCTTCAACGTAGTAAACGCTGGAAGCGGCGGGCCCGAGGCCGCCATAGCTGCGGTATTCTTTCGTCGCTCGTTTGAGCTTGGCGTTCTCGACCTCTTCTTCAAGAAGCTCGATACGCTCCCGATCCGTCATGCCTGTTTTTGTCTCGCGTTTGCGATCCTCTTTGTTTGCAGGCTCCTGTGCCATGATAGCGGCCGGAGCAATAAGCAGAAAAAGACCAAGAAGCCCTTTTTTGCAATTGATTTTCAGTCTCACTTCAGTTCCTCCGAAGGCCAGTGCTCACACTCCAGACGAACCGTCAATGAAAATGCGACTTATTCTCAAAATCAGCTTGAAATAAGATTACATTGTGCAGGCAATTTTATAATCGGACAAACCGAGCATCAACCGACAGGTGTCGAATCTAAATCCGCTATAGCGTCGAAAAAACAGTCAGCTGTGTCATGTAATCTTTGGGGAATCCGTTCTCGCAACCGTTACTCACAATCAGGTTGAGGTATTCTTTCGTAGGATGTTGATGCCCGGACTTTTCCTTGTTGAGTACGACCTTATAGGTGATGGCCTCCACAGGGGAATCGTTAAAAATCACCTTGCATTCCATCTCAAGATAATGTTTTGGATGCCCTTCTTTAGGGCGAAGAATCTGGTCTCTGGTTTTCTCATCCACTTCGAACAGCAGGCCGTACACCCTGTTGCCTTTCGACGGCATAATGTTAGCTGCACCGGCCTTTCTGAGCGTGGAATAGTAATTAAAAGCCAATTTAAAATCTTCCAGATAGGCTATGCCCAGCTTGTGAAGACAGAAGGAAGAAAGATCATGTCCTTTATCCTTGCACCATCGGCTGAGATCGGCCATATCCATATTAGAGCCGTAGGCAAAATAATACATCGCAACCAATACTATACCCCGCAACAAAACCCATGTCAACAAAAAAGGCCGGATTTTATTCCGGCCTTTCTCACTTCTCAGTCAATGACTCCCGATCAACCGGCGGCGCTATCGCCGACGTCAGAGGTATCCTTTGCCATCGTGCAAATAAAGTCGCGGTTCATACGAGAGATAAAGCTGACGCTGATGCCTTTCGGGCAGGAGGCCTCGCATTCATACTGGTTCGTACAGTTGCCGAAGCCGACCTCGTCCATGCGGGCGACCATCTTCTGAACGCGTCGAGCACGCTCGGGCTGTCCTTGCGGAAGCAGGCCCAGATGCGAGACCTTCGCCGAGACGAAAAGCATCGCCGAGGCGTTCTTGCACGAGGCCACACAGGCGCCGCAGCCGATACATTCGGCGGCGTTCATGGCCTCATCGGCGTCGCCCTTCGGCACGGGAACGGTGTTGCCGTCCTGAGCCGATCCGGTGTTGACCGATACGTAGCCGCCTGCCTGGATAACCTTATCGAAGGACGAACGGTTTACCATCAGGTCTTTGATAACCGGGAATGCCTTCGCCTTCCACGGCTCAAGCGTGAGCTCGTCGCCATCCTTGAACTTATGCATGTGCAACTGGCATACGGTCGTCCTTCCTTCCGGAGAGAACTTGCGACCGTGCGCCGTTCCGTTGATCATAAATCCGCACATGCCGCAGATGCCTTCGCGGCAGTCGTGGTCGAAGGCTACCGGCTCTTCGCCTTTATGGATCAGGCGGTTGTTCAATACGTCGAGTGTTTCCAGAAAGGACCAGTGTTCGCTGACGCCGTCCACTTCATATTTGACCAGACGGCCTTTATCTTCGGAGCCGTTCTGTCTCCAGATATTCAGAGTAATCTTCATAATTTCCTCATGCTCTCCTGAGATCTCTCATTTGTAGCTGCGAGCCGAAGGCTTCACAATTTCGAAGTTCAGCTCTTCTTTATGGAGCTGGGGTTCTTTCTCAACGCCTTTGAATTCCCAGGCGCCGACAAACGAGAATTTGTCATCATGACGAAGGGCCTCTCCTTCAGGAGTTTGATGCTCTTCGCGGAAGTGACCTCCACAAGACTCCTCACGCATGAGGGCGTCACGGCACATCAGCTCGCCGAATTCGAGGAAGTCGGCGACACGGCCCGCTTTTTCAAGCGTCTGGTTCATCGACTCGCCGCTACCGGTCACGCGCAGATTGCTCCAGAACTCGGCGCGGATTTCGGGAATACGCTTCAGCGCTTCTTTCAGTCCGGCTTCGTTACGGGCCATACCGCATTTCTCAAGCATGAGCTTGCCAAGTTCCATATGATAGTCGTCGGGCGACTTGTTGCCGTTCATCGACAGGAACTTCGCCGTCTGATCTTTCACAGACGATACGGCCTGCTTGAAGCCGTCGGTATCGCTGGAGACCTTATCCCAGCCGAGCTGCGCCAGATAACCGCCGATCGTATAGGGAAGGACGAAATAACCGTCGGCCAGGCCCTGCATCAGAGCCGATGCTCCGAGACGGTTGGCGCCGTGATCCGAGAAGTTCGCTTCGCCGATGACGAAGAGTCCCGGAACGTTGCTCATCAGGTTATAGTCGACCCACAGGCCGCCCATCGTATAGTGCGGAGCGGGATACATTCGCATCGGAGTGGAATACGGATCTTCGTTCGTGATCTTCGCATACATCTCGAAAAGGTTGCCGTAGCGTTCGGCGATCTTCGCTTTGCCGAGTCGGCCGATGGCGTCTGCGAAGTCGAGATAGACGGCGTAAGGCTTCTCGCCGGGACCGATGCCGCGACCTTCGTCGCAGACCATCTTCGCGTTACGGGATGCGATATCGCGAGGAACAAGGTTACCAAAAGACGGATAACGACGCTCCAGATAATAATCGCGCTCGCTTTCGGGAATCTCAGAAGCGGGACGTTTGTCGCCGGCCTTCTTCGGTACCCATACACGACCGTCGTTACGAAGCGACTCAGACATAAGCGTCAGCGTGGACTGGTAATCGCCCGAGGCCGGAATACATGTGGGGTGGATCTGCGTGTAGCAGGGGTTCGCCATAAGGGCGCCTTTCTTGTACGCACGCCAGCCGGCCGTCACGTTACAGCCTTTTGCGTTCGTCGACCAGAAGAAGACATTTGAATAACCGCCCGTTGCGAGAACGACCGCGTGAGCGCTATGAGCCGAGATCTCGCCGGTGACGAGGTCACGCACGACGATGCCTGTCGCACGGCCGTTTTCGACTACGACGTCAAGCAGCTCGGTACGCGGATACATCTTCACGCTGCCCGCTTCGATCTGACGGGCCAGGGCCTGATAGGCGCCGAGCAGAAGCTGCTGTCCCGTCTGACCGCGAGCGTAGAAGGTACGCGAAACCTGCGCTCCACCGAACGAACGGTTCGCAAGGTATCCGCCGTATTCACGGGCAAACGGAACGCCCTGAGCGACGCACTGATCGATGATGTTCACCGATACCTGAGCCAGTCGGTGCACGTTCGCCTCGCGAGCGCGGAAGTCGCCGCCTTTTACCGTATCATAGAAAAGACGATGGATGCTGTCGCCGTCGTTCTGATAGTTCTTGGCGGCGTTGATACCGCCCTGAGCGGCGATGGAGTGAGCGCGACGGGGGCTATCCTGAAAGCAGAAGGCCTTTACGTTGTAACCGAGTTCGCCCATGGTGGCGGCAGCCGACGCTCCGGCAAGACCCGTTCCGACGACGATGACGTCGAATTTTCTTTTATTGGCGGGGTTAACCAGTTTCAGATTGAACTTGTGGTTATCCCACTTCTGGTCCATGGACCCGGATGGTATATTTGAATTCAGACTCATAACAGATTAGCCTCCAGCCGGAAGGGAGATGATATTAAGAACGATGAGAAGCGGAACGATGCTGAAGCCGACGAACAGCAGCGTCGCCAGACCGATGGAGATCTTCCGGACGGTTTCCATATTCTGACGGTTTGCGATACCGAACGTCTGCAGAACGCTCTGAATGCCGTGGCTCAGGTGAAAGGCCAGAATAAGCATGGCAACGATGTAGAACGCAGAGAAATACGGATTCATGAATCCGTAGATAACCATGCGATAGGCGTCATGACGTCCCTTCGCATCCTGAATATGAAAGGTTTCAGGGTCGATCACGCCCGCCGTGAAATGCAGGATGTGGAAGACGATGAAGAAGAGAAGGACGAGTCCGCTCAGCACCATGGTGCGCGAAGCGAGCGTGGCCTTTACCGTATCGGTGAACGCATACTTTTGCGGACGCGCCATGCGGTTCTCGATGTTGAGGGAAATGGCAAGCGCCATGTGTACGATCAGCAGCAAAAGCAGCCCGATCCGAGCGGTCCAGACGATGCCCGGCATGCTCTGCAGGGTATGTGCATAGTGGTTCATGGCCTCTTCACCGATGAGCGTATTCCAGTTGCCAAGCATATGGGCGATCAGGAACAGCACCAGCAGGGACCCGGTTACGGCGACGACCGTTTTACGACCGATCGACGATTGAAAGAGTCGCTTCGCAATCATTGTTGAGAAATCTCCTGTTAACGGCAGAACTTTGTATTCTTCGCTATTTTTACCCGCGCTTCTTCGCCGACGGTGCCGGCAGAGAGAAGAATGGTTTATAAATTTTAATATATTTTACAATGAGTTTCGCCGGAGGCTTTTTCCCGTCAAAGAAAAAAAACCTCAACGGGCGCACGGATCGGACAGGAAAAGCGCATCAAATCAGCGTTTATCGAAAAAATCCCCGACGGCCCGGGCAAGACGCGAGGCCTCGGCTCGGGCCGCCTCTTTCAGCGTGGAGCGATCGGCAGAGGCGGCGCTGATGCCCCGACTTGAGTTCAGAAGCAGGCGGCGCCCGCATATATTCAGAACGGTTTCGAGATCACCGCCCTGCTTGCCGATGCCCGGAACAAGAAAAGGAAGCCCGGGCGCCACATCACGAATGCGACGCATATCGTCCGGATTGCGCGTCGCACCAACAACAAGCATCACGTTGTTACGACTCCAATCCGCACACCGCCTGGCCACCTCAAGAAAAAGCGGCGGATTACCGTGATGCTGAAAATCCTCGGAGCCTCTGTTTGACGTAAGACAGAGAACGATGCTGCCTCGATCGGTTCTTTCCAGAAACGGCTCCAGGCTATCGTAGCCCATATAGGGCTGAAGCGTGACGGCGTCAAAATCGAACGTATCAAAAAAAGTGCGGGCATAGAAACGGGCCGTATTCTGCAAATCGCCGCGTTTTGCATCGGCGATGATCAGCGCCGGACTGTTCTTGCGGATGGCGGTCACAAGCCGCTCTATCGCATTCCAGCCAGCCGCCCCGAATGCCTCAAAAAAGGCCGTATTTATCTTGTAGGCAGCGGCAACATCGGATGTCGCATCGACAACATCAAGCATATGCTCTTCCAATCCCTGTATATTGGAAGAATAACCCGATGGCAATAACTCCATATCGGGATCAAGCCCGACGCACAGAGGACCGCGCTTTTCGAGAATGCTATCGAGATGTGAATGAAATTCAGATTTAACGGTTGACATCGAAAGAAAATTGCCAGTTTATGAGATGCTACAAACAGGAGGTCGATGGTGACTGTCAATATGAAAGCGAAAAACCTGGCTGAAATGTACCGCGAAGCTGCCGAGAAATTCGGCGATCGTCCGGCGTTTGCCACCCGCGATAAGAATAAAGTATATCATCCGGTTTCATTCGGTGAGGTCTATGAAAGGGGGATCAACCTTGCCACCGCGCTGATCGATCTTGGAGTTCAGGCGCGTGATCACATCGGGCTTCTTGCAGATAACCGCCTCGAGTGGATCATTGCCGACTACGGCGTTCTGCTTACCGGCGCGGCCGACGTTCCCCGCGGAACGGACGTTACCGACGCCGACATTACCTACATCCTGCCGCACTCCGACGCAAAGGTTTGCTTCGTTGAGAACAAGGCAGTTCTCGAGAAGATTAAAAAAAACCAGAGCCAGCTTCCGAATCTGAAAACCATCATCATGATGGATCGGGAAACGCCCGTTTCGGGCGGCGTGCTTTCGATGTACGATCTGATAGAGAAAGGGAAAAAGTTGCGCGAACAGGGAGATCGACGTGCGGAGGAGCGAATCGCTCAGGTCAAAGAAGACGATCTTTTCACGCTCATCTATACGTCGGGCACGACCGGCGCTCCGAAAGGCGTAATGCTAACGCATGCCAATATGGTCTCGCAGGTGCTCAATATGCCCTCCGATATCAACCTGACTCCGAGCGATCGTATCGTTTCGATCCTGCCCGTATGGCACGTCTTCGAGCGAGTTTTCGAGATGCTGGCCATCTCCCGCGGTGTTTGTACATATTACACGAACATCCGCAATATTCGGGAAGACCTCGCTATCGTGCGTCCGACGTTTATGGCTTCGGCCCCCCGCCTCTGGGAGAACATCTATCAGGGCATCCTGGCCAAAGTCGAGGGCGGTCCGGCCGTTCGCAGGGCGCTTTTCAACGCCGCCTACTATTGCTCTCGCAATTTCAAAGGCGCCGTTCGCTTCCTGAGTTCACGTCAGCTTGATACGCACGGTAGAAATCCGGGCCTCTCGCTGCTGCTTGGACTCTGGAACATCCTGAGACTCTTCTCGTTCCTGATCCCGAACCTGCTGCTCGACCTGATCGTTCTCAAGAAGATCCGCGCCGCGACCGGTGGTGTGCTGCGTGGCTCGGTTTCGGGCGGTGGAGCTCTGCCCATCCACGTGGATGAGTTCTTCAATAACATCGGCATCCCCGTTCTCGAAGGCTACGGTATGACGGAGACGTCGCCCGTTCTCGCTGTGCGCACCTACAAGCGCCTTGTGCCGGGCACCGTCGGTCCGATCTGGCCGAATACGGAGCTGCGTCTGATCGATATCGCAAACGGTCAGGTGCTCTATTCTACCGAAGCCGGTAGCCCGCAGCGTCGCGGCGTGAAGGGCGAGATCCACGTTAGAGGACCGCAGGTGATGAAGGGTTATTACAAGAACCCCGAGGCCACAAACAAGGTTCTCAAAGACGGCTGGATGAATACGGGCGACCTCGGTATGATCACGTTCAACAACTGCCTGAAAATCGTCGGCCGCTCGAAAGAGACCGTCGTTCTTCTGGGCGGCGAAAACGTCGAGCCCGTACCGATCGAGAACCGTCTGCTTGAATCGCCGTTCATCGCTCAATGCATGGTCGTCGGTCAGGATAAGAAGTATCTTTCGGCAATCGTCGTTCCGTCGGTCGATCATCTGAAAGACTACGGAGCATCGACCGAAGATCTTGCAAAAAACGCCGAAGTGCAGCGTCTGATCCGCGACGAAGTGAAAAAACTCATCTCAAACGAGGCGGGTTTCAAATCCTTCGAGAAGATCGTCGATGTGCGCATTCTGCCCAAGCCCTTCGAGGTCGGCGACGAACTGACGAACCTTTTCAAGATCAAGCGTCACGTCGTTACCGAGAAGTATCGCGACCTGATCGAATCGATGTATCGCGAATAAGCGTTCGATCGATCAAACACAAGAAAAGCCCCGGTAACACGGGGCTTTTTTATTGCTTCTGTTTAGCGGGGTATTGAGCCCTCTCTGCCAGCAAAGTTGACGCCTGAAAATGAGGTTCAACATGGCAAGGTATAACGAAGAATTTAAGAGCACAACGGTGCGCAAAGCCCTTCTCCCGAACGGACCGGGTGCTTTTTTGGGGTGCATTAGTCGTGAAACGAAAGGCCTCTGCCCGACAAAACAAAAGACAGAATTCATTTCTGTATCAGCTCTGTAGGCGGAAAGGTTCCACTCCGTTGAAAATACAAACCATCAGGGATAACCAAATAATCGTTGAAACCACTTTGATTCATTCTTTCCAACTCTTCTCTATCTGGAATTGTAGCGAATGATGAATTGACGATCTGCAGTGTATCATACGAGCTATGGACCGATAGCCTGATCAGTTGTCTTCCTCCAGAATAAACCAGACAATCGCCGGTATGGCATTCTATCACGGCATCTCTATAGATCCACGTTGATACTTCCGTAAACTGGAACTCATAATGCTGGTTCGGAGTTTTCTTAACAATCAATGTGATAGTTGGTTCTTCTATTGAACGCCAGCTATCGATCAAAGCATCCGGCAGCTGCAATTGGACTGAAGTCGGCTTGTCTTCTTGTTCAACATGAACATACGGATCTCGATTCATATCACTGAGCTTTTCCGTCTTTTCGGGCTTACTGCAAGCAGCTACGGCAAGTGCAATCCCCAGAATATATATTTGTGTCCTGGCCATTTTGAATCGAACCGGATTTTTCCGCCCCTTATCAGACAACGTTCTCTGCCTCATAATCCCCAGGCGCTGATCATTCATCGGACGGCCCGTGGCCCGGCCGGGCTTTTTCTTCCCTCGTTTCTGCTCGCGCAACTCGGATTTCCTGGATACCTCCAGCACCGGACGCAGGGCGCAGCGGCGGGGCTTACGAGACATCCTTTGCAAGGAGCCGACGGACTGCCGGAAGAAACTTCTTCGGAATCTCCATCGTCGTTTCTTCGCTGTCAAAAGCCGCATCATCTTCTTTTACGGCTTCCTCTTCTGTCTGGTTCTCATAATGAGCCAGAATGCCTTTGATCTTCTTCTCGTCCCAACCGGGAGGGAATCTGTTTTCAACGTCTGCCATGTTTCTTTCTCAACCTCCGGCGCAGAGCTTGCAAGGCTTTTCCGCCCAGATCATAAGCCGTAATCACAAATAAAGAATCCGGCTCCGGGTCGGGAACGTAAATTATCCGCAAAAAACGCCCGCCACTGGTTTTCCCGAGAGCAACACGTGAGCCATCATGACCGGCTCTATCCTCTATTGCACTGGAAAGGACATCACGAACCTCGTCTTCATTGACATTGTGCCCGTATATATGCGGAAGCCCCGTTTCTGGATCTCTATAAAGCCGGATATTCATAGTCTCCTTTCCCTCATTCTCAAATAGCCGCTGAGTGTCTGCAGGCCCGAATAGCTCCGGCTGTGCAATCATTTCCAGCGTCGTTTCAAGAATGTATTCCGGTATTTGCCACCTGATCCACCGATAATCGCCTTTCCGAGAGTCCGAGGGCTCCATCACAGATCCTTTCCGCTGGAGAAGGCCGCATGAGATGAATTAATGGATACCACAACTTCGGGAAATTGATCGTTATTGCGCCACGGGGCTTTGCTTATATCAAATAAAATTTACTGATATGCCGCCGGATCATTTGGTCTGGCTTGATCCTTTGTGCCATACACATTCCCGGCAATGGATCGTTTCCGACTTTCTTGAAGCAAGCTTGATATCCTGTTTTTAGATATCTTTTAATACAGAGTTTATCTTTGCTTGCAAGCTGCAGGACGAATACGATTAATTTTTCTCCATTGCTTGGTGAAATATATTCAAGATTTATTTCATCGCCATTAACACGTGGAGTTATATTCGGGAAAAAAAATATCCTCCCAGATAAGCAATAACAGATTCATAAACAATCTTTCCGTTCTTTTGTTTACTTATACGAATTGCGCCAGAATCAAAGAAACTTTCGGCCATTTTCTTGCCATTCTCAGAGTCGATTATACGATCATCCTGAATGTTCTTTAATGTATCCTCATTGTACCAAACACCAGAAATGGCATCTACATCTGCAAAAGAGGCTTCCTCGGTCTGCTTAGCTTCGCAACCAAACAAGACAAAGAAAACAATTGTTGGTACAATTACTTTCTCAATGGTTCTTTTTATATTCATCAACGTGCCCTGCTCCTTAGCTTTGAAAACGTTCATTATCAAAGACCATGCCTCCATGATCGTTAGGCTTTGAGCCGGCACCCCAAAACAGCGTTACGGCTTCAGGATCTCAATCTCGATATGAGCGGCGGGCTGATGAATGGTGAGAGCGGATTCGTTCAGCTCAAAGCTTCCACCCTTCACACGGATGCGCGAAACATCAAGCGGACGTCCCTTCTCGCTTGATTTTTCTTTTTCATAAGGGAGATGTATAACCAGTGCATCTTCTCCATCGAGTGAAACCGCTTCGAGATCGACGGAAAGGCGACCTCCTTTCTTAGTGAGCTCCCCCTGGATAACGATTTGGCCGCCTCGAATGGGAAAGGGACCGAATAGCAGCGGCGCATCGAAAAGCTCACGGCCTCTCATGCCTCTGAAAAGCTCGATCACCGATCCGGTGCGCGTCTTTCTTTCGCCGACGACGAATTCACGTAAAAGCAGAAGCATCTCGGCCGAGGCCCAGCCATGAAAGCCGTCGCCCATCACGCCGCCTCCCGTGCGCGGATGAATGGCCTCGGGATACGTCCACAGATCGGTGCGCATCTGAAGCACCCGTCTGAAGATACGGCGCGCCGTCTTCAGCTGTCCGAGACGCAGGAAGGATTGCGCCACCTGAAGGCTGAGATAGATATTGAAACCAGAGTGTATGATCGGATGAAAAAAAAGATCGTTCTGAAAATACCGTCGGTACAGCGTTCGCACCGTATTGCGCACCTCATCGGGCGGCAGAAGATCGAGCTCAAGAGGATACAGATGCACGATGCTTCCGATTATGCCGGGGTCGATACCGCGATTGGGGGCGGCCGTCAAAAGCCCGTAACGCTGGCGCTCGCCGGCCGTCAGCAGAAGGAAGTCTTCGCTGTAACGACGCTCTTCCACCTCCATCGGGCGGATAAACTTCTCCTTTGCGCCACCGAGAACGCGGGCGGCAAAGGCAGTCTCGCGAAGACCGGCGATACTCCAGAGGTTATCCCAGTGATAGTGATCGGCGGGCCCGAGATGCTCGGCGCTGAAACCGGGCGGCATCAGTTTGCGTGCATAACCCTTCTTACGATGACGCACGATCCAGCCGGCGCCGTGAACCAGCGAAGAAAAGACGTCTTCAAGCAGCTCTCTATCGCCGCTCTTGCGATAATAATCGGTGATCGTCCAGATCGCCTGTCCGTTAGAATCCCACTCGCCTTCGTGCGATTTAAAAAATCCGTCCTTGAACTGCCGCGCCGGATACGTTTCAAGCACGGTGCGCGCTTCTTTCAGAAGATTCCAGCCCGATAATGCCGAGAGCATGTAGGCGGCATCGCGAAACCAGAATTGACGGTAGGTAAAAACGCCCGGAGTAACCTTCTTTTCAGTTTGAAGGCTGAGCACAAAGCCCGTATGGATCTTCGCCGCTCTATTCCAGGTTTCACGGGCGGACTGAAAGTGCGAGGCGTTATCCACCTTCTCCTGCCAGAGCTGCTTTGATCGATCGAAGTCGCCGGCAACGTCGTCGACGACACGATAGCGATCGGTGATAGGCAGCTCCTTTCTCAGAACGAAGCTTGCACGGATCTTGCGGCGGGGCTTTCCGAAATCGCGCACCTCGGTCTTTCGTGTGCCTTCGACTGACGTCATGTCGTCGAAGGGATCAACCTGCGCCGGAACGATCTGCTCATAGGTGCGAGCATGAAAGGCCAGACGCCGATGTCCGGCCTGCAACCGGTAGCGCAGAAGAGCGGTAGCAAGACCATAAGGACAGCTTGCCTCGGTGCGACTTGTTCTTACAAAATAAGCGTCGCCCGTTTCCAGATTCGAGACATGTACATCGTCGGGTCGCTCAAGAAAACGTATCTCTTCGCGATCGTTCACAAAAAGGCTGTCGAATTCCGGGGTGGAGCGGTGTTCGATATGATCCAGCAGAGCCGCGCCTTCAGGATTAAAAGGGCGAACGCTGATCACAAGAGACCAACCCTCTTCGGCGACCTGAACATCGATCAGCGACAGTACCGAACCGCTATCGGTCGGATCGCCCGTAACCTTCCATTCGATGCGAGCATCAGCCCTTTCATAGCAGGTAACGGGCAACGGTAGATCATCGACAAGGAATTGGGAGGTGCGTAGCTCGCGTCGCGTCGGCAGATACAGCTGACCGTTTCTCTCAAGGCCTATTTCAATTGAATAGAAGCCGATGACGGGAGAAAGAGAGCCGGCAGGGTCAACCATGCCAAAGGAAGAAGAGTTCGGGCCTCGAAATCCGCACCAGGTACGATGCGTGAGATTCAGACTCATCATCGAGCCCGCTCGCGGAATGAAGGAATCGTCGCGCGGATTGTATTGCCGTTCTACCCAGTAAGGCCCCGCAAAATTGCGGTAAAACTGGAAAAAGCAATAATTCCACATGCCCGAGGCGATCACCCTTGATGCCAGGGGAAGATTCTCGGACGGGAAGTTGGCGTTCGAAGGGTTTGTCAGCCGGAACCCGCCGCCGATCAGCCGGATCACATCGGGATGAATCCCGAGGAAGCGCTGGACGAGCCCCGCCAGGTGCCTGCGAATGGCCGACTTCATGAATCAGGATTTGAGTGCAGCTTCTTCGGAATCGTAGATCTCAAACATATCCATGAGTTCTACGACCTCAAAAACCTTCTTCACAGCGACGGAAAGATTGGTCAGCTTCAGAGCTCTGTTGTTCTCTCGCAGCATGCGCATCAGCGAAACGAAAACGCGCAGGCCCGAAGATGACATATACTCGACATCTTTCAGGTTCAGGATGACGTTATGCCCGGGATTCTCCCGGATGATTTTCTGAAGCGACGCCTCAATTTCGGACGCCATATGTACGTCGATGCGGCCCTTCAGGTAGGCCACCATATTCTCGTTCGCTTCTCTTGTTTCCAGACTCATGCTCATACTCCAGTATGACGTAAACAGGAAAGGAATTCAGATTCCCTCCCAGATATCAACCGATTTTTTTCTCTAAGTATAAATAGTTCATTCCGTCCCGATGTGCGTAATCACAACGGTCCATGAGAGTGCGAATCAGGAAAATGCCAAAACCGCCTTTTCTCGTGCCGCTCAAATTCTCTTCAAGGTCAGGTTTGCGCATGCTGTCAAAGTCATACTGGCTTCCTCCGTCGATGAAAAGCATGGAAACGCCGGTCGTATGGGCACGCAGCACACAGTGAAAACGGGGATCGTCAACGGGCAGATCGGCGAACGAATACGAGACGATGTTCGTCGAAACCTCATCGGCGACAAGCAGCATATCATCAAGATCCTGCCCGGAAATACCGCTCTTTTTAAGATGAGTGGCGACCTCTTCAACAAAAAGCGGAATGCTCTCGAGTCTGGCCGGGAACATCAGCCGCGTCTCGTCGGCCGGACTTCTGTAGCGCGTTGCAAGAAGAGTGAAATCGTCGTACTGCGGTACTCCCCCTGCAAAATTTTGAATTTCCTGATACACTCTGCCTGTGATCTCCGAAAGTGGACGCTCTCTCAATTCACGCAGAATCTCGATGAATCTGTCAAGACCAAATTCTTCATTTCTCGAATTTACGGCCTCTACAACGCCGTCGGTGTAAAGGACGAGCAGATCATCCTCTTCTAACGACAGCTCTTTGCTTTCATAAGAGCTATCGGTGGACGGAATCACGCCGAGCGGAGCGCCGCGACTGCGCAGAATCTCGTAGGTTCCATCGCGATGCATGAGGATCATCTCATTATGCCCCGCCGAGGCGAAGCGCAACAGGCGTCGCTCCGGATCAAACTGGCTCAGGAAAACCGTCACAAACATTCCTGATTCGGACTCTTCATACAATAGATCATTAGAGCGGCGCAGCATGACGGCCGGATCACTTTCGGTGCGAATCATCGTTCGCAGAATAGAACTTGAAACGGCCATAAACAGAGCGGCCGGCAGGGATTTTCCCGAAACGTCGGCGACGAGAGCGGTCAGACGCCCTCCCGGATGCTCCATAAAGAAATCGTAAAAATCGCCGCCCATCGTTCGCGCCATAATCGAACTGGCCGCCACCTCAAGAGAGTCGTGTCGGGGCATCGTCGACGGCAGAATATCGCGCTGCAGTCGCGACGTAATCTCAAGCTCCTTCTCCATCGCCCGCTTATCGATGATCTCTTCGGATAACTTGAAACTGACGTAGCCTTTGACGATTTGCGAAACGGCGGTAACGATGATGCGAAAGTCGTCGGGGTGAAAGCTGCCCTGCGCCGGATCAGAAACGGAAAGCAGGCCGACCGGAGCGTCGTCCTGCCCTTCAATCATGGGGATCAAAATACAGGCGCCGGAGTTATAGCGACTGTTGTCGGAATAAGGCGCAAGATCGGGATGTTCCGAGATATCGCTCACATAAAAAGGTACACGCTTTTCAAGCACATGCCGGGCGACGCGGGGAGCGACATCATCGTCTTCGAATATGGGTAATCCGACGCTTGAGCGGATGCTAAGCTGATCGCTTTTTGCGTCGTATAGCATGATCGAGGCGCGACGAACGCCAAGCTCGTCGGTCAATACGGAAAGCACGCCGTTAAACAGCTCTTCGACAGTACGCGCCTCCACCATCGTCGCCGTCACACGATGCAGACACTTATTCTCACGCAGTCGCCGCTCCAGTTCGCGATTGGTGCTTTCGATGTTATCAATCAGGCGGCGACGCTGTAGAGCAATGGCGACGGAGTCCGAAAAGCTCGAGAATATCTCGAGATCGCCGGGCGAAAAATCAGGTCGGCCCAGCGTATTCACGACTTCGATGACGCCGATGCATTCATCCTCGATTAAAAGAGGACAGGCAAGCAGATTGCGCGTCGTCATTCGCGAAACTTCGTCCACGGAACGATAGACCCTGCCGTCGTTTACGGCATCATTGACGATGATGGGCTTCTTTTCGCGAGCGCATAATCCGACGATGCCCTCCCCTTGAGGAATACGAATTCCTTTCAAGGTCTGATTGCCGGTGATGACGTCGAAGACCATCTCGCCCGTCGTCTCATCAATTAAAAAGAGCGAGGCGCTTTCGGCCCGGATCACATGTACGGCGCTGTAAAGCACCGCTTCGATCATTTCGTCAAGCTGACGCGATGAGTTGATGACGTTTGAGACCTCGAGAACGGCCCGTAAACGGCCGTCCGATTCACGAGCGCGCTGATTGAGATGCGTGTTCTCAAGCAGCATCATCAGGCTGTTCTCCACTTTCAGGTAAACACCATCGCTCAAGAACAGCGCCCCTCTGAGGATCAGCGCGAAAGAAGCGGCGAGAGAACGAGTCAGATAATACTCGTTATCATAGAAATGATCGACGCCCTCCGCCTTCTGTAAAACGATCACGCCGACGTCGCCTTCAGGAATCGTAAGCAAGATGGCGGCCGATGCCCGACCTATCGGACGGCCGCGCAACTCAGCGCCTGCCCGATAGACGGAGCTCGATCGGGTCTTCAAAGTATGCCGGGCAATACGATGACGATCAGGCTCTTTTCTGTCGCCCGAA
Organism: Leptonema illini DSM 21528; assembly: GCF_000243335.1. Taxonomy (NCBI): domain Bacteria; kingdom Pseudomonadati; phylum Spirochaetota; class Leptospiria; order Leptospirales; family Leptospiraceae; genus Leptonema; species Leptonema illini. Next base: position 2,646,289 of record NZ_JH597773.1, read on the forward strand.
TCGCTTTCGGATTTCGCCAATCCGGGTAACGATGATCCGACTAACTTTCCTTCTCGGTTATAGCGATAGAGAACGCCGATTTCGGCGCCGCCGATGCGAGCCGCTTCTTCGAGAACGACATGCACAAGCCGATCGACGTTTGAAGTCCATTGAAAGATAACCGAGCGACCTTCTGATTTAACGAGGACGGTATTCAATGAAGCGCTCCCTGGATTATGGGGACCATCGCCGCTCCGTCCATCAGATCGATGGGACGATTCGCCGCATACTCCACCGCCGACGGAGCGAACTCGCCGACGGTCATGAAAACACCTTTTGCAGCGTTCTCGGACTTCATGAGATCATGAAACTCCCGAATCTGATTCTCGTTCACCGAACTCATCTCGCGATAAATGCGAACGACCGTATTCTGGACGCGCATCTTCTGCGAGCTCTGATTGTCGGAACAGATGAGGGTTATTGCGACGTCGCTATGCAATTTCGAGCCGTTGATACGCAGCCCCATGTTCTCGGCGATAGAACGGGCGATCGTCTCAAACTGCATGCGGTTGGCGATGAGAAGCTCTTTGATCTGATCATTCGTGCGGAATTCAGCATATTGCCTGAGCTTGGAGGCCACATCGCGATACTTCGCATCGTGACGCTGGATCACCTCCCAGTGCTCGATCGCCGTTCCCACGTCTTTCAAGCGCTCGGCCGAGGCGGCGATGAGATAATGAAACTGCATCCAGATGTCTGAACCGGCTTCGGCCCAGGCCAGCCCGCGTTCCAGCTCGGTCATTGCCTGCGCATAAGAACCCTGATCGATAAACACAAGGCCTCTTGCCAGGATGGAGCGGGTACGCAGCGACTCGTCTCGCTCGGACTTCTCGAAATTCTCAAGGGCCTTTACATGCTCGCCGAGAAAGCGATGGGCCTGCCCCAGATAATAGAGGTTCTCGCGGTCGCCCGGATCAAGCTCGGCTGCCTTTGAAAGAGCCTCTCTCGCGTCCGAGTAGGCGTTCATCCCGAAATAAGTGCGGCCGAGGCCCGACCACGATCCGAAATGACGCGAGTTCAAGGCGACGGCCTGTTTGTAAAATTTCAGCGCATTGGGAAAGACCTTTCCCTTCTGAAAAAGCCGGGCCGCTTCGTAAAAGTGCGCATAGTTTTGCGGATCAAGTTTGGTCAGGATCAGATATTCGTTCTTCGCCTCGGTGTGATTCCCGGCATGACGCAGGCATTCGGCCAGGTGGTTTCTTACCTGTAGCTCGGTTACATCGTCGCGCCATCGCCCGAACTTCAAGATGCGACGGTACTGCAAGATCGCCGTCTGATAGCCGCCCATCTTCTCATGCACGGTTCCGAGCAGAAAATTGACCTTCGGATTTCTTTCATCCTTTTCGAGGATGGCCTCAAGCCGAGACATGGCATCACGAAAACGACCGCGACCGATCAGCTCCTCTATATCTTCGATCTTCCCCTGATTCAGATGCCCGAGCAGAATATAGCCGCCGAGGAACAGGGCGATCAGCAAGAAGACGCCGACGATGACTAAGACGAGAGGATCCACGACCACAACCTTTCCAGTTATTATCGGAAAGCAAGAAGTTTTATCGCAACGACAGCATCCCATAAAACGCGTGATTATGGAGCGGATGCCTGATGCGAAAAAAGGTTGCCTGAGGCATGGCGATCGGAATGCTGGCCGCAATCCGATCGGGGGCGTAGCTCAGTTGGGAGAGCGTTAGAATGGCATTCTAAAGGTCAGGGGTTCGATCCCCCTCGTCTCCATAGGTTTTTCAAGGGATTTTCGGATTATCCTCAAACTCACAATCATCTCTGTACGATAAGAGATTCAACCGACCGGAGAAAGAGCGGTCGATTCTCGTTGCAGTGATTTCCTTTTCGGATCATGTCCGTTCGTAGAATTCTCAAACTTGGCGACCCCCTTCTGCGCCGTCGCTCCGTCGACGTGCCGCTGACCGAGCTGCGCTCTAAAGAGATTAAGAATCTGATTCGCGATCTGCGAGATACGATGAAAGATGCCGGCGGCATCGGGCTTGCCGCTCCGCAGATCGGCGTTCTCAAGCGCGTCGTCATCGTCGGATTCGAAAAAAGCGAGCGCTATCCCGATCAAAAAGGCATAGAAGAACGCGTACTCATCAATCCTGAAATCGAGGCGCTTGATGGGCCCGGCGAGGGCTTCTGGGAAGGATGCCTTTCGATTCCAGGAATGCGAGGCTTCGTCGAGCGTCCGCGCAAAATCAAGCTATCCTTTTACGATACCGACGAGAACAGGCATGAAGAGATCATCGAAGGCTTTGACGCCGTCGTGTATCAGCATGAATGCGATCACCTCGACGGCATGCTCTATGTTGATCGGCTGAAAGACCCGACGATGTTCGGCTTCGAGCCTGAACTGAAAGAAGCCTCCGGAGGGTAACATCATGGCCGTACGTTCGATACTGAGAGCGGGCAATCCGCTTCTGCGCAAACGCTCGCAGGAATTCACCGAAGAAGAAATCCGCTCCCCTGAAACGGCGGCGCTCATCGCCGATATGTTTGATACGATGGAAAAGGCGCATGGCCAGGGCCTCGCTGCGCCGCAGATCGGCGTGCTCAAACGCCTGGTTATCGTAAGACTCTTTCGCGAAGAGGGTTCGGGACGGGATCGTCAGGAAAGCTTTATCGATCGAGTTCTCTTTAATCCGCAGATCGAAATCCTCGAAGGTTCAAAGCTTGGCTCATGGGAGGGATGCCTTTCCGTTCCGGGCATGGCCGGCTATGTAGAACGCAAACGTCGCATCAGACTGACCTTTCTCGATGAGACGGCCAGGAAGCACGAAGAGCTTGTCGAGGGGTATGATGCCGTCGTCTACCAGCATGAATGCGATCATCTTGACGGAGTGCTTTATGTCGATCGTCTTGCCGATCCGCGGCTCTTTGGCTTCGATGAAGACCTTGATGCAAAGGCCTTGAAGGCGATCGTCGCGGGACGATAGAGTGCGAGAAAGCGCGCTTCAAGACAATAACATCGAGAACAATGACGGCGCTCTATCAGGCAATCTCTTCGTCTTCGGGCCCTTTTAACCAGCGTTCGAGCGACAGGATGCTATGATGCCAGAGCTTCTCTCTGGCCGTCTTATCACGCGCGAGATGAGATACCTCAGAGATCCGTCGCTTTACGAAGTACTGGCCCGTAACATCTTTCAACGAGGGTGAAACGCAGAGAAAGACCGGCGTATCGGCGCCCGACTCCACCGCCGCCCCCGTCATACCGAAATTCTCACGCAGAATCTTCGTATTGATCACTCCCGGATGCAGGCTGTTGACGGTAACGCCCGTTCCGTCTAACCTCTCAGCCAGGGCGTTTGCAAACAGGATGTTGAAAAGCTTCGAATTTGCATAGGCCTGAAAGCCGTCATGCCTTGATGCCTCGGGCGATTCCAATTCAAGCCGACCGTTACTGTGCGCTACTGAACTGACGATGACGATGCGCGCACCTGACGACGCTTTAAGAAGATCAAGCAAAAGCATGACCAGAAGAAAGTGCGCATAGTGATTCACAGCAATCGTTCGCTCGAAGCCGTCGCCGGTGAGATGAAAATCTCGCTCAAAGGTTGCGGCGTTCGCAAGCAAAACGTCAAGAGCCTCATGCTTCTCTTTGATCTGACGAGCGAGCGATCGCACTTCGTCCATCGACGAAAGATCGGCTCTGTATAACTCCACGTCGCAATCCGGACTTTCGGCCTGAAGCGACTTCCTCGCCTCTTCAAGCTTTTCCTGATTGCGACCGTGAAGAAGAAGGCGGCTCTTACGCCGGCAGAGCTCTCGCGCCGCGGCCAGGCCGATGCCGTCCGTCGCTCCGGTGATCAGCACGGTGCGGCGCGAAGCTTTCATCGTCCGGCCAGGCTCTCTTCTTCTTTCTCTTTACGCTGTGAAGATTTTTTGGACGCCTTCTCGGTCTTTTTCGCCTTCTCGGCCTTTTCAGATTCGTCGACGACGATGGGCTTGCGCGGCCCCGGATTCGGAGTCTCGGGATGCATCGAGCAGTATTCGTCGTAGGTATGCAGGTTATACTCGTAACCCTGCTCGGCAAGAAAGAGCTGCCTGTTATGTGCGAAGCGCTCCTCGGTCGTATCGCGGGTTACGACCGTATAAAAGAAGGCCATGTTATCTTCGCCTTTCGGACGCAGAACCCGTCCCAGACGCTGCGCCTCTTCCTGACGCGATCCGAAGGTGCCCGACACCTGAATGGCGACGCGAGCATCGGGAAGGTCGATCGAGAAGTTCGCCACACGCGATACGATGAGACAGGGCTCGCGTCCCTCGCGAAACGCTTTATAAAGACGCTCCCTCTCCATCAGCGGAGTATTGCCGGTAATCATCGGCAGATTGAAGTGCTGCGAGATGACGTCGAGCTGCTGCAGATACTGCCCGATAATCAGGATGTTGTTACTGCCGTGCACGCCCATGATCTTTTCGATGGCATCGAGCTTCGCCGGGTTCTCAGATGCGAGGCGGTATTTCTCGCGGTCGTCAGACACCGAGTATTTGAGGCGCAGCTCTTCATCCATCTCAACGCGGATCTCGATACACTTCGCGTTGGCGATCCAGGATCGCTTCTCGAGTTCCTTCCAGGGGACGTCGTATTTCTTAGGGCCGATCAGCGAAAAGACGTCTTCTTCCAGTCCGTCCTCGCGAACAAGCGTCGCCGTCAGACCGAGGCGTCGCTTCGCCTGAAGCTCCGACGTCATACGAAAGACAGGCGCCGGTAAGAGGTGCACTTCGTCATAAACGACAAGGCCCCAGTTGCCCTCGCCGAAGATGTTGTAATGGGTGAAGGCGCCGCCCTTTTTCTTGCGATGTGTGATGATGTTATACGTGGCGATGGTGATCGGCTTGAGCTCTTTCTTCTCGCCCGAGTACTCGCCGATATCATCTTCTGAGATATCGGTCTTATCAAGAATCTCGCTCTTCCACTGTCGAATAGAAAGCGTGTTCGTCACAAGAATCAGCGTATGAGCGCCGACCAGCTGCATCACGCCGATGCCGACGATCGTCTTACCCGCACCGCAGGGAAGAACGATGACGCCCGATCCACCCTGCCGGCTACCGCCTGCATGAAAGACCTCGACGGCCTTGCGCTGATAGTCGCGCATGACGAAGTTCTTACCGGAAAGAGTCGTGCCGCGAAGATTGAAGCCGTAGGCCGCCCCTTCATCATAACCGGCAAGGTCTTCAACGGGATAGCCGATGCGAATCAGCGCCTGCTTGATATGACCGCGATAATCCTTATTAACAAGAATGCGGCCGACCTGTACGTCCTTGATATATTCCTGCACCGAACGATGATGGGCGATCTCATTCAGGAAGGCCTTTTCTTCGGAGGTGATATAAAGCTCACCGTCTTCTTCACGAACAAGCTTCACCTTGCCATAACGCGAGATCTGTTCACGAATCTCGTGCAAGACGTTCTTGGGCACCGGGTACTTCGAAAAATCCTCCAGAGCGCCGACGATGTCATCGGCCGTCATACGGCTGGAGGCGGCATTCCATAGAGAGAGGGCAGAGATACGATAGGTCTGCATGTATTCCGGGCTTTTTTCAAGCTCGGCAAAGCGTGAGATGACGGCCCGACAGTCTTCGAAGCGATCATTGTCGACTTCGAGAAACATGGTCTTGTCGGATTGTACGATAAGCGGATTATTCAAGTCTGGCATGGGTTCCCCTGTGTCTGTACCCGATGCGACGAGACAGCGGTCAAACGAAAAACCACTGTCTGAAAAAAAGCCGCACCGCCGGCTGCCGGGGCAGCCGTTCAGGCCATCATATAAACAAGAGAACGGCAAAAAGGCCGCTTAAAAAAAGCGGCCTGCATGTTCGGGTTTTTCTGCTCGGAGTCTCTTTAAAACCGCCGAATCAGTAAGTCCTCGATCTCTTTCATACAGAATCCTATCGAGAATCCTATTTGTAGATGCGATCGATCTCGGCTTGAAAGTGATCCTTGATGACCGGACGCTTCATTTTCAGGGTCTTCGTCATCTCGGTCTCCAGGTCAAACGGACGGGGCACGATATAGAACGCATCTTTTGGAACGATCTCGAAGCTTTTGAATCCGGCCTCTCTTGTGAGAAGACGTCCGATCTCATTCTGAAAAAGCGCACGCACCGCAAGGTTTTCATTCCAGCGCTCGCGGGAATCAGGAAGCGAGGGCAGATGCTCTTTCAAGCGATCGAAGGCCGGAACGATGAGCGCCGCCGGATACTTCTTATCATCGCCGACGACCATGACCTGATCGATATAATCGCTGATCAAAAGTCGATCTTCGAGAGGCACCGGCTCGAGATTCTCGCCGCTTGCCAGCACGATCGTATCTTTGGCGCGGCCGGCAAATACAAGCTCTCCGCGATGCGTGAGCATCATCAAATCCCCCGTATCAAAGAAGCCGTCTTTATCAAAGACGATATCGTTAAGCTCCGGACGTCGATAATAACCCTTCATCACCTGAACGCTTTTCACCCAGAGCGTGCCTTTTGCTCCGGGAATATGCTTCACATCGACGCCCTGCTCGTTCTTCAGACGAATCTCATAGCCGTCGAGAGGCTTCCCGATCGTTCCCGAAACGGGCCCTTCGATAAGACGGGCCGAGATCACGGCCGACGTTTCGGTCATACCGTATCCCTCGAGTACGCGAAGACCGACGGCTGAGAGAAAGCGATCGACGACGCCAGGAAGGGCGCTGCCCCCGGACAGGGAGACGCGCATCTGCCCGCCCAGCGCTTCGCGGATGCCTTTAAAGATAACCTTCGAAAGAAGCTTCAGAGGCGACAGTAGAAGAAGCACGAAGAATGCCAGCAGCCGACGCAGAAGCGATGCGATCGCATTGGGCTTCTCGATTTGAAGATCGTAGCCGAAGGCGACGGCATGCCAGCGATGCCAGGTTGCTCCGACTGAAAGGAAGAAGTTGAACACCTTCTGTTTAGCAGTCGACTCCTTCTTCACCTTGCCAATGATACCGTTATACACCGACTCCCAGATGCGCGGAACGGACGGAAAGATCGTCGGCTTGAACTCCTTTAAATCTTCTTTTAAGAGAGAGATATCGGTGATCATGAACTGCAATCCCAGGTACAAAAAGGCGTATTCGATGACCTGCTCGAACACATGCCACGGCGGCAGAAGGCTGATCGCCCGATCCCCTTTGCGAGCCTGGAGCCGCGGGATGACGTTTTCCACACAGGCGATCCAGCCCTGCTGCGTTTGCATCGCCCCTTTAGGAGCGCCCGTCGTTCCCGACGTATAGATGATCATACACAGGCTTTCCGGATCAAGCCGCTTCGCCATGTCGGCGACAAGCTGCGCATTCGCCTTCAGCGCCGCCTCTCCTTTTTTTGTAAGGGCGACGAGGCTATCGTCGCCTGTTAGCAGGTTATGGCCTTCATCCTGCATCACGTGAATCGTTTTCAGCGTGGGGATGCGGTCTTTCAGCTTCTCAAGCCGCTCCTTCGTTTTACGATTCTGCACGATGGCTCGCGTACACTCGGCGTGATTTGCGATGTAAAGAATATCATCTTCGGTGACGTCTGTGGCGCGCGGAACGGTGATCGCGCCTGCCGTAATAATCGCCACGTTCGTGAAAAGCCAGTAGCTCGACGGATCGCAGAGAAAGAGCACGCGATCGCCCCGTTTGAGTCCGTCGTCGGCGAGGCCGGCAACAAGGGCGTCGGTCCACTCTTTCCACTCCGGATAGGTGCGCCCCGAAATAGAGCCGTCGCCCATTCGTCTCAGAAATGTGCGATCGGAAGAGTTAACGCTCGCCGCATGTTCGAGCATCTGATAAAAATTCGCTGGTTTCATACAACTCTCCTTGAGTTTCTACCCGGGCTTCTTACCCGGTTTTTCTATACTCTCTTTCTATTTTGAGGCGCTCCAGAGTCTATGCGCCCGTTCTTGATCGGCCGTACATCTCGTCGATCTCCCGTGCGAAATGATCTTTGATAACGGGCCGCTTCATCTTCAATGTGCGCGTCATCTCAGTTTCCAGATCAAATTGTCGCGGCACGATATAAAAGCAATCCTTTGGAATGTGCTCGAATGCCTTGAAGCCTTTGTTGTGATTGATGAGACGACCGAGCTCGCTCTGAAAAAGCGCACGCACAGCCAGGTTTTCGTTCCAGCGTTCCCGGGAATCGGGAAGCGACGGCAGATGTTCTTTCAGACGATCGAAGGCGGGCACGATCAGAGCGCCCAGGGTTTTGCGCTCATCGCCGACGACCATGACCTGATCGATGAACTCGCTTTCAAGCAGATAGTCTTCGATCGGAACGGGCTCGATATTTTCGCCGCCGGCAAGGGCGATCGTATCTTTCGACCGGCCGGCAAACATCAGCTCGCCGCGATGGGTGAGCAGCATCAGGTCGCCCGTATCAAAGAAGCCTTCTTTATCAAAGACGACCTCGTTCAGCTCCGGACGTCTGTAGTATCCGGTCAAGATCTGATCGCTTTTCACCCAGAGCGTTCCTTTCGCTCCGGGAATATGGCTCACATCGTGTCCCTGCTCGTTTTTCAGCCGGATTGTATAACCCCCGATCGGCGTTCCCACCGTTCCGGGCGTCGGGCGGTTACGGTTACGAATCGAGATCACGGCGGACGTTTCAGTCATACCGTAGCCCTCAAGCACGGTCAGACCGATCGCCGAAAGAAAACGATCGACGACGCCGGGCAGTGCGCTGCCCCCCGAAACCGAGAACTTAATCTGCCCGCCCAGCGCCTGCCGGATCGGACGAAAGATAAGCAGGCTCAACCCGCGCAGAGGCCCCATCACCAGAAGCACGCACCACGCCGCCAGCCTCTCGATCATCGATACGATCGTAGCGGGGCGCTCTATTTGAAGCCTGTAGCCGAAGGCTCTTGCCTTCCAGCGATTATATGAAGCGCCGATACTCAGGCCTGCATTGAAGACCGCCTGCTTCAGAGCCGACTCTTTCTTAACTTTTGCGAGGATGCCGTTGTACACCGATTCCCAGATCCGCGGTACTGACGGAAAGATCGTCGGGCGATGCCACTTCAGATCATCGCGCAGACAGGAGATGTCGCTGACCATAAAGGCAAGGCCGAGATAGACGACGGCATATTCGACGCCGCGCTCGAAGGCATGCCAGGGCGGAAGCAGACTCAGGGCGCGATCGCCTTTTTGAAAACCGGTGCGCGGCAGCGTATTCAGAACGGCCGTTATCCATCCCTTCTGGCTGAGCATCACACCTTTCGGAGCGCCTGTCGTGCCTGACGTATAAATGAGCGTTGCAAGCGCCGATCCATCGACGCCGGCAAGCGTGCGCTGTACCAGGTTTGCATCGGCGGCAAGGGCCTTGACTCCGGCTTGCATCACCGAGGCCAGCGTATCGGGGCCCTCAAGCAGGTTGAAGTTCGCGTCTTCCATTACGATGATGCGCTTTATCGTCGGCAGCTTATCGGCAAGGCGACGCAGCTTCTCGGCCGTCTTCACGGTCTGAACAACGGCAAGAGAGGCCTCAGAATGATTGGCGATATACAGGATGTCGTCGTCGGTAACGTCGGTGGCGCGCGGAACGCTCACCGCTCCGACAGAAAGAATCGACGTATCGGTGACGAACCAGTAGCTTGACGGATCGCAGAGCAGTAGCACCCTGTCGCCGCTTTTCAATCCGGAGCTCACCCATCCGGCAATAAGCTGATCGGTCATCGTCTTCAGCTCGGTGTAGGTATAGGAGTGGAAGGAGTTATCTGAACCTGGACGACGACGCAAGAAGGTCGGTCCGTCGGGATTCGCATGAACGCCACTCTCAAGCAGATCGTAGATGATCTGCGGTTTGTTTGTCTCTTCGGGCATGGCGCATCGGATCACCGATTGACATCTGTGTCAACAAAAAGCTGCACCGGAAAAAAATCGCATCAGCGGTTAAAGAGTCCGATTTTCTATTGTAATCTCGGGCGTCACACCGGTTACATTATAGAAGAATCTCAGTTCAGGGTATTTCATGGTCAAGGCAGATCTTCTCGTTTGATCTGCAGTTCAATCTGCGCTGATTCGGCCAGTTCTCGCTTTATCGCAGCCAGCATGTCGGCCGACTCGAAATAAACCTGCGCATGCGCAACGGCCACGACAACGACAGACGGCAAAGGAAGCATAAGAAGGGGCCAGAAAAGATCCCGATTCATCCACATTGCCCGCAACATAAGCAGCCCGACTAACAAGATGCTCAATCCAAAAAGGACGCAGGCTGTAGAGTAGAAAAATAAGCCCATCCCACTCAGTACAAATCGGATATGATATACCGGCCAATCCCCGGTCCAAAAGCCTTCAGGCACAAAATTTTCCCGTAAGTACTTTTTCCTTCGCAATCGAAAGCCTCTTTTATCCTCAGAGACCTGCACTGACGTAAGCGCCTGGAGATAAGGGCCGATCTGACTTATCTTGCCAGACGACCTCGCTGTAAAAGCAAAGCTCCGATGTGGAGTATATCTGCTTTCACTCATGGCCGCGGTCTATCCTCGGGCCTCATAATAAAGTTCTCGTATAGCTCGGGGTCGTAGGCCTTCATGTATTTTTCTGCACAGCTCAGGACGGCCGGCAGAGATCCGTCGTATTCTCTGCGCATCAAGAAGGCCTTCATCTTTCGAAGAGCGTTATTCATCGAATCACGATGCAGGTCTGGCGGAATCTGCAAAAAATAGTATTCGTCGTAGGGGTACTGCTCCATCTCCAGACTCTCAAAATACTGATATTGATCCAGGCGCCCGGGCGATTGCTGCAAGGCCCTGATAAACTGCGCTGTGTCGCCTGCCAGTGCAGATCGATCATGCAGAAGCAGCTTCAGAATCAGGGCATGCCTCCAGACCGCTTCGCGCAGCACCTCGTCGTAGATTCTCTGCAATGCATAACTGCCTGTCGATTCATCAGGAGAAATAAACATGGCAGAGCAGGCATGCTCGACGACCTCAGGATCATAGTGATTGAGCACCTCGTATGCAGAGAGCCGCTCCTCTTTGCGAATCAGGCTGCGCCCGAAAAGCCGCTTTGAATTTTCAATCATCGCCCGTCTGTTTTCTTTGATGAACCGCCCCATCGCTGCCTCTTCCTGATCGTAAAACAATGTGAGGCCCCGGTCCTCAAGCAGGGCGGTTAACGGTCCTCTGCTCTGACCGGCCCCTTCAAGGCCGGCCCAGGCCGCGACGAACAAAAGCGAGATGTTAAAACGGGCGTCGACGGCCGGAAGAACTCTTCTAGCAATCTTTTGGTCTCTGTAAGAATAGGCAGGCATGAGAATCTGTGAACCGTCATCGGATTCCGGCTCATCCATGGCGATCCAGTCCGCAAGCCCGCGCAGGGCCGTCGCCATGAATCGTCTCTTTGCCGCGGCCGGAACCTCGGTCAGATCAGAGCCTTTCTTTACTCGAGGCGCCGATTCGACCGGTGCCTGCTCGGCGCCGCACGATGCCTGTAGCAGTACGATCAGAATCAGGACGAGAGAACGATACATGACATCAGATCTGCATCATAAGAGAGGCCTCTGTCAAATGTTTTTCCCGGCCTGGATGGATGGATGGTAGAAGAGCGCGGGCGTCGCCTGTAAGGCGCACTCAGAAAGGCTTGACAGGCGATCCGCTTCAGCCGTCAGATAAGACGTGCCCTATTTACAGATACTGCCCGTTTCGGGCGCCCGCTTCATCAACCTCTTTCGCCTTCTTGCTCTGATCGGCCTGCTTTCGTATCCGTTTCAAGGCGAGCTGCGCACGCCGACAGAACGATCGACGATTACGCTGACGGACGGTACGAAAATCACGGGCGTCGTCGAAGAGCACCGTCTGCGCGGTACGCTGTGGGGCTATCAGATCCGCAGCGCCGAATTACCTGAAGGGGCCGCTCCGGAATCGCTCAAGGCCCTTGCAGCGGGCGTCTATATCGTCTCGACTGACGATGTGCGCGACATCGAACCGGTCTATATGTATCAGCTGAAAGGCCTGATCACCTTTCCCTTTCGTTTCTTATTGATCTTCAACCTTGTATGGCTTTTGCATCTGCCGGCGCTTCTGCTCTGGCCCGTCTATGAAGCGGCAGGAGCGGCGGCCTGCCTGTTCAACATGATTCACGCCCTGATCACAGAGCAGAATCATCAGGAGCTGACACGCTTCCTGATGCGCGTGCATCTCTTTCGCTGGAAGCTTCTTCTATCTCTGAACGGAGAGCAGCTGCCTCATGTCGATATTCACGGACGCGAAAAGATGAAGCTGCCTCTTCGCTTCACGGCCAGCATCGATTCGGAGTTCTCGCGCATGCAGGTTCTTGCGCGCCTTTCCGTACCGCTTCTGATGTACGCTCTCTTTACAGCCTGGACTGCCGTGGCGGCCATGTTTTCGGGCCCGCTCTTTCTATATATAACGCTCGGCGTGCTGGGCCTTCTGCTGCTGCCCTTTGCGCTTTTTCTGCCAGGCCAGATCCTTCTCTGGATCTTCCTTGCTCTAAAACGATCTGGCCCGGACTGGCTGCTTGAGATCATGTACCGGCCGCAGCGTTTTGTTCTTCATGTCAGTTGCTGGTGGCAGGGGTTAACCTCCGACAGTCGCTCTATTTCGGCCGGAATAAAAAGCGTCCTCAGCGCGGGGAACGGCAACTTTGACCCGGCGCAGAGCCCGAAGATTGAGATGAATCTGCTTGTGCTGCTGCTACTCGTCCTCTTTTCGGGCGGGCTCTATACGTTGATCTGGACCGGACGCACGGCGCGCCTGATGCAGGACGATCCGTTCACGCTCATCCTTGTTTCTCTGGTCGGCGGCCTGCTGCCGCTTTCGTTTATCATGGCGCGCTATTACCGCCGCGGAGAGATCATGCTCAAGACTCCGCCCTCTTTGCTTGTGGAGATCTTGATGATGCTTCCGGGCGTGAATCTGATTCTGGGCCCCTTTGTGATTCAATACGGCCTGAACCTGTTTGCGAAATCGCAGGCAAAGGCGGAGTAAGAGCCCGCTTTAGAGAAACCGCTGTAGCAGTTGTGAAATGATCGGATAGAGTGTTGCCGCCGCCAGCAATCCGGCCAGGAACCAGCGAGTCTGCGCTGTTATCTCTCGATGCAGACCTGCAATTTGCTTTTGCACATCGGCAAAATCTGCTTTCATCTCTGCCCGTAACTCTGCAATCGAAGTCTGAGTTTCAGCTCGTAGCTCGGTCATCTCGACCCGCAACTCCCCTATGGATGCTTGAGTTTCAGCTCGTAGCTCGGCCATCTCCACGCGCAACCCTGCAATCGATGCCCGGGTTTCTGCTCGTAACTCGGTCATCTCGACTCGTAACTCTGCAATCGATGTCTGAGTTTCGGCCCGTAACTCTGCAATCGATGCTTGAGTTTCAGCCTGTAACTCGTTCATCTCAAGCCTGAGGCCTGTAGTTTCGTCTTTCACGGTCTTTTCAAAAGAAAGGGCAGACATCCGGACTACCTCATCTTTCTGTAAAGAGAAGGTAGAAGTGAGGAAGTCAACAAATTTAGTAGCTGCCGGTCCAAAGACTGAGGCGACTTCTTCCGGAAGCTGAATAAAGTGTGGCATAGCGCACCTCCTACCCTGCAGGGGTGCAAAATCGGGCGAATGCAAAAAGATTTTTCGCGCCTTTCGCATTTTTCACGGTTAAGGGTTTCAAAGCCCGAAAAATGACGCCTTGCAGAAGAAGACAGGTATTGGAATCGTTCTCCGTCCTCTTTACATTCCCCCTGCTAAATCGGTTTACTGCCCGCCCACGACCGAAAAACCGGAGGCGATGTCTGAACTGATGCTTACTGCAACCTGTATGCGCGGCTTTGAAGAGCTGCTTGCCGACGAGATTGAGGATCTCGGCGATGCCGCGCCGATCACGCAGCTGCATGTGGATCGGCAGGCCGTGCGCTTTGCCACCGAGACTGAAAACGGTCCGGCGCTGCTCTATCATGCGAATCTCAGGCTGCGCACAGCCATCGCCGTCCTTGAGCCGCTTGCCTCGTTTCGCGTCTATGATGCCGACGATCTCTACAAGAAGGTTTATGAGCTTCCGTGGGAGCGTTATCTCGATGCACGTCAGACGTTCGCCATCCAGTCATCGGTGCATTCGCGTCTGTTCACGCATTCGCACTTCGTTTCTCTCAAGATGAAGGACGCCGTAGTCGACCGCTTTCGCGACCGCAGCGGCGCTCGTCCTTCGGTCGAGCTGAACCGCCCCGATCTGCGCCTGCATATACGTATCGAAGAGGATCGCTGTACGATTTCGCGCAACAGCTCGGGCGATCCGCTTTTCAAGCGCGGATATCGCTCTCGCGTCGGCGAGGCTCCGCTTAACGAAGCGCTTGCAGCCGGCCTGATCCTGTTAAGCGGATGGAACTGGAAGAATGCAGAGCCGCTTGTCGATCCGATGACGGGAGCGGGCACCATTCCCATCGAGGCGGCGTGGATCGCCCTGAAAGTCGCTCCGGGCCTTTTTCGCGAGCAATTCGGATTCATGAACTGGCCCGATCATCAGGACTCGCTCTTTCAGTCGATTCGCAACGATCTGCTACGCAAGGCCAATAAAAATATCGCCGCCACTCCCGAGCTGCCCATCTTCGCCTCGGATTCTTCGCCTGTGGCCACCGATCTGGCCGCCGAGAACTTCGGCAACGCCGGTCTCGAAGGCAAAATCACGCTGCAAACGAAGCCTTTCGATCAGCTGAAGCTGCCCGTCGATCATGGAACGATCATCATGAATCCGCCCTACGGCGAGCGTATGAAGAAGCATGATATCGATAACTTCTATAAGATGATCGGCGATACGATGAAAAAGAACTTCGCCGGATTCACGGCCTGGATCTTCAGCTCGAACATCGAAGCCCTCAAGCACGTTCATCTGGCCAGCTCGAAACGCATCGCCCTTCGTAATGGACCTCTGGATTGTATGTTCCAGCGATACGAGTTATACATCGGCAGTGCGGAGCAGTCCGACACAGCGCACGATACGGGTGACGACGTACCGACAGAGTCAGGCGACCTGCCATCACAAGAGCAAAGCGATGAGCAGTGAT
Organism: Leptonema illini DSM 21528; assembly: GCF_000243335.1. Lineage (NCBI taxonomy): Bacteria > Pseudomonadati > Spirochaetota > Leptospiria > Leptospirales > Leptospiraceae > Leptonema > Leptonema illini. The sequence continues at coordinate 2,661,330 of NZ_JH597773.1, forward strand.
CCCGTCGGCCTGTACGACGACTCATTCTACAAGCTACAGCCCGATGTCGTCCTGAAATCGGTGGAGGCGGCCGGGCTGGCTCCGACCGGGCACTGTCAGCAGCTGAACTCTTACGAGAACCGCGTCTTTGACCTGAAGCTCGAAGACGGATCGCACGTGATTACGAAATTCTATCGCCCGCTTCGCTGGACGGACGAACAGATCCTCGAAGAACATGCCTTTCTTTTTGAGCTGCAGCAGAATGATATTCCGGTTTGTGCTCCGCTTCGCTTTCCTGACGGCAGCACATTGAAATCAATCGAAGGCCTTCGCTTTACCGTATGGCCTCGCACCGGCGGACGATCGGCCGATGAGTTAACCGACTCGCAGTTGCAGCTGATCGGGCGCCTGCTCGGCCGCATCCATAACGTCGGCGCTTCAAAAGAGTCGGCGACACGATGGCGTCTGAACGCCGGACATTTCGCCCTCGCACCGCTTGCCTATCTTGAAGAGCGTGAATTCCTGCCGCCGTCGCTTCTGCCGCGATACCGAAAGGCCGTTCTACATGCCGTCGAACTCTTTGAAGATCTTTCGAAGGGCATACCCGTACATCGCATTCACGGCGACTGTCACATCGGCAACCTGCTCTATTCTCGAGAGCAGGACGACGAGAACTTCTTCTTTCTCGACTTCGACGATTTCTTAACAGGACCGGCGGTGCAGGACTTCTGGATGCTTGCTCCGGCCGTCGATGCAGACGGTCTGCGACAGCGCGCAGTTATGATCGACGCCTACCGTAGCTTTCGCGATTTTGATGATCGGCAGCTACGACTGATCGGTCCTCTTCGCGCCTTTCGCTATATTCACTATGCTGGATGGATCGCTAAACGCTGGTCTGATCCGGCCTTTCCGCTGAGCTTTCCGCATTTCGGCACCGACGAATACTGGGAGAAGGAAACGCAGGATCTGGAACGCCTGCTTCGCGAAATAGACGAGCCGCAAGTCGGCGAAAAAGCTGACGATACACAGACGACTGAGAACTCAGAAGAGCTGACCAACGCCGATTTCTTCTGGGATTGGGAGGGTTAAGCGCAGATGCGGTCTTTGCCGCCTGCCTTCGCCTGATAGAGCTGTTCGTCGGCGGTGCGCACGATGAGCGAAGAAGGAGTCTCGGGCGTCGGTATCATCGTAGCCACGCCGATACTGACCGTAACATGATCGGCGACGCAGAACTGATGCGGGATTTTCAGATCCTTGAGTCCCGTGCGAATCCTTTCGGCGACAAGCAACGCTCCATCTCTGTCGGTTTCGGGCAGGATGCAGGCGAACTCTTCGCCGCCGTAGCGAGCGGCCAGATCAAGTGGACGCTGCATATTCTCCTGTATAACCGTCGCCAGACGACGCAACACCTCGTCTCCTTCGATGTGCCCGTAACGGTCGTTATACGCCTTGAAGCAGTCGATATCCATCATGAGCATCGACAGCATCGTCCCCGTACGGGCGGCGCGACGCCACTCGCGATCCAGCACTTCGTCGAAACGACGGCGGTTTGCCACTCCGGTCAGACCGTCGGTCGCCGAGAGATTCTCAAGAAAGTCGCGGTATCTTTTTAATTCGAGATGATTGCGAATTCTCGCCCTGACGACGGCGGGATGAATCGGCTTCGTGATATAGTCGACGGCGCCCGCTTCAAGCCCTCTGGCCTCTTCGCCCTGCGTATCCATTCCCGTAATAAAGATGACGGGTAACTTTGCCGTCTGTGCATCTTCTTTAAGCCGGGCGAGGACCTGATATCCGTCGACGCCGGGCATCAGAATATCGAGAAGCAGAAGATCAGGGTCCTGCTCTTTACAGATACGCAGAGCTTCCTCTCCTGATAAGGCAAAGAGAATCTCTACGCTATCGCCAAGGACTCGCGCAAGCAACTCGATATTCTCGGGCAGATCGTCGACGATCAGGATGGTCTGTTTCTTCTCGCTTTTCACGTATCATTCCGGTTTTAAATACGGAGCCAGTAATTCCCTGGCCTTCGCATAGTCGAGTCGATCCATCGCCTCGGCCATGCGCGCTGCAAGGCCGGGCCTCAACTGCTCGAGATCGTTACGCAATCGTTCGAGATGCTGCCTTGCACTCAGACTCTGCCTTACAAGCAACGCATCAAAGAGCGGCAGTGATAGCGCTTCATCGGAGCTGAGCAAGGGGCGATCTCTTTCGGGCCTGACGTTCATCAGTGCCTTTTCAATCGATTGCACGGCAAAAATCAGAGAATTCTTCAGCCTTTGCACCAGAGGCTGAAGACGCTGTTCATCCCATCCATGCTCTTCTATAAGACGATCCATTTCGAGAAGGACCGATAGAATTTCCCGAGCGGATAGATTCGAAGAGGCGCCGCGCAAAGTGTGAATGAGCCGTCGCACTCCCTTTTCATCTCCCATCTCAAGGGCTCTCTCTATATGAATCGCATCGTCTCGATGATCGCGGACAAAATACTCAAGAAGGCGCAGAAAAAGATTGATATCTCCATCAAGCCGACGTACCGCCGATGGAACGTCAAACCCCGAAACGTCAAAGGCCTCAGGAATAACCTGCATGCTCTTGCGACGCGTCGGCAGGCTCAGCCAGCGCGAGAGCGTGCGATACAGCAAATCGGGATCGACCGGTTTTGGAATATGATCGTTCATACCGGCGGCAAGGCATCGTTTCTTTTCAGATTCAAGGGCATGGGCCGTCATGGCCAGGATGGGCGTTTCAATATGGCGCTGCCGTATCTGTCGCGACGCCTCGTACCCGTCCATCTCGGGCATCTGAAGATCCATGAGAATGGCCTGATACTCTCCCGACGTAGCCTTGCGCACGCCTTCGACGCCGTTGCGAGCCACATCGACGGAAAGTCCAAACGAATGGAGCAGCTCCCGTGCCACCTGCAAGTTGATCTCGTTATCCTCTACGACAAGAATCCTTCCCGGAAGCGGAAGCTTCGTATCCCCGATCGCTTTTTCTGAATCGAAGGCATCGGTGTTGTAACGATCCTCGTCGATGGCGGGCATGTCGGCGACTTGCTCTCCGCTTTTCGGAATAGAAAACGGCAGAGTAAAATAAAAACGGCTACCACCGACGAACGAGTCGTCAAGGCCGATGCCGCCTCCCATCTGATCGACAAGCTGCCTGCAGATAGCAAGACCGAGGCCCGTACCGCCGTATCGCCGCGTCATCGAACCGTCCGCCTGTCGAAAGGGTTCGAAGAGATGCGGCCTGAGCGCTGAAGGTACGCCCGGTCCCGTGTCGAGAATAGAGAATTCAAGCTGCAGCGAAGAGTTATCCGATTCGGCCTTTTTCACAAGAAGAGTCACCGATCCGGTATCGGTAAACTTCACAGCATTGCCGGCAAGATTGATCAAAATCTGACGCAGTCGCATCGGATCGCCGACGATGTGAAGAGGTACGTCCTCTGCGATGTCGATGCTGAGCTGCAGGTTCTTCTCGGCGGCGCGAACAGAAACAAGATCGAGCACGGAATCAAGCAGGCGATCGAGGTGAAAAGGAACGGACTCCAGCTCGATACGTCCGGCCTCCATCTTTGAAAAATCGAGAAGATCGTTGAGAAGACCGAGCAGATCGCGCGCCGCTCCTCTGATCTTTGACAGATACTCGCGCTGCCGCGGATTCAGATCCGTCCCCAGCGCAAGATGCGTTAGCCCGAGCACGGCGTTCATCGGCGTGCGTAGCTCATGGCTGACGTTTGCGAGGAATTCATTTCGTGCGACGGTCGCCGCTTCGGCGATCTGAAGAGCGCCACGCAGCTCTTCGGTTCGTTCGCGCACCATCTCTTCGAGCTCGTCTCTGTAAGCGGCCAGCTCAAGCTCCGTTCGCTTCTTCTCGGTGATATCTTCGACGATGGCGATCGCATAAGACTGCCGCGAATGATCGGCGGATCGCACAAGCGATACGGTTAACCTTGCCCAGACGACGGTCCCGTTCTTTCGAATATAACGTTTATCCAGGACGTATCGCTCTCGCTTTCCTTCGAGCAGTTCACCGTACATTTGAACGTCCGTATCGAGATCGTCCGGATGCGTGAAATCTCTGAAGTTCAGTTCGATCAATTCGTCGGCCGAAAATCCCGTGAGATCCGTCAGCGCCTGATTGCAACTGAGAATTCTCCCCTCCGGATCGACAAGAGCGATACCGGCGCCGGCGCTTTCGAAGGTTATTCGAAACCGCTCCTCGCTTGCTCGCAGCGCGGCTTCCGCCGAATAACGCTCCGAGATATCTTCTACGATACCGAGGTAGGCCGACGGTTGTCCGGCCGAATTGCGAAGCAACGAAACGGTGACGCTGACTGGCAAAAGCGTTCCATCTTTGCGAATATATCGCTTCTCCAGCGTATAGCTGCGTCGCAGGCCTGCCGTCACCTCTTTGACGCGCGCCACCTCGGCGGGCACGTCGTCTTCATGCGAAAAATCCGCGAAGTGCAGGCCTTCCAGCTCGGCGGCGCTGTAGCCAAGCATGCGACAGAAGGCGTCGTTTACGCTGAAAAGCCTGCCGTCAAGATCGGCCATGGCGACGCCGAGGTCGGTTTGGTCGTAGATGGCCCGAAACCGCTCCTCGCTCTCGACAAGATTTTCTTCGGCCTTTCGTCTTTCAGAAAGGATCTCAGCCGATCGATGGAAGGCCCGTCGCAGACTGCGAACGGAATAGGATTGCAGAAGCATCACGGTGATGAGATAAAAGCCGTTCACAAACCACTGCGAAATCGGAGTTCGGTTCGCTATCGGTGGGATGCGGTCGGCAAAGAGAACAAGAACGAGCTCGGTAACAAGCGAAAGAACGCCAACGAGCAAACCATAGCGAACGCCGCCCAGAAGCCCGGCCATAAAGGTGACGATCAGATAGCCCTGCGTGATCATCGCATAAATACCGCCGCCCGTCGCCGACATCACAGTCACAAAGAGCCAGAGCAGCGATACAAGAGAAACGCCGACGACGTTCACATATCCTCTGCGCAGCATGAAAAGCAGCGGAACCGTGATTGCGACCGTCGTCACCAGCCCCATCCACCACCGATGGCTTGAGGCAGGCAGGTAGACGAGGTCGATAGCGAAAAGACCGACACCAAGAACAAGCAGCATCCACAGAATGGCCCGGAGAAGTCGCGCCCGATCCACCTCGTCTCCCTCGCCGGGCAAAAAAAAGCTCAACCCAAAGGCCTTTGCTCGCGACCGCAGCGCCTGAAGTCCGTTTCGCTTTTTCTTTCCTTCCATAACTTCCTTCAAGCCACACAGTGAGAGTCCGCTCTCTTCCTGAACAGACTTTTTCTTCTTCGCATCATCATCAGACGGACGAAAATCACTTGTTCTTAAACTCCACCTGCATCGAATCATCCTGTGATGGAGCAGGAAAAGCCCTACAGAGAAAATGTCGGTATGGTCGTCTTTAATAGCGAGGGTTATGTCCTTGCCGGCGATCGCATTCAGTATCCGGGCAGCTTTCAGTTCCCCCAGGGCGGAATTGATGCCGGCGAGTCGCCGCTTGCAGCTGCCAGGCGCGAGCTTTTCGAAGAGATCGGATTGGCGGTCACCGAACCGGCCGGCGAGATCGGCGAATGGCTGACCTACGAATTCCCTGAAGACATTCCCGAACACCTCAAGAAGTTCCGCGGCCAGAAGCAGAAGTGGTTTTTCTTCCGCTGGGATGGGAATCCGGCCGATCTACAACTTGATCTGCATGAGCGTGAGTTCCATTCTCTCAAATGGATGAAGATGGAAGATCTTGCAAAGGAAGTGGTCTCCTTCAAAAGGCCAACCTATGACAGGATCGCCCGCGAAGCGGCCCGGTTTTTAACCGACACCAGTAAGCCCGTTCTCGAATACCGCCGCTTTGGAATCGGTCTCGACGGGTATCGGCTCTGCGAAGAGGTTTCGATCTTTCTCAAGCCGGGCGAGATACTCGGGTTGATCGGCGAGTCGGGCTGCGGTAAATCCATCACGGCTCTGGCCGCAACGGGAACGCTGCCCGAGCCCGGCGGATATGCCGCTGGCGAAGTGCTGTTTAACGGTCGATCGATTTTCGCGATGAAGCCCGACGAGCTGCGCAGGCTTCGCGGAGCGGAGGTCGGCGTCATTTTTCAGGAGCCCGCTCAGGCGCTTAACCCTCTTCTGACGATCGGCAGGCAATTAAACGAAGTCTTTGAATTTCACGCGGAGCAGGCCGCCGAGCGCGGACTGAAAGCGTCGCAGCGAATCCCTGCTCTTCTTGAGCGTGTCGGATTCGCCGATCCCGATCGATTGCTCTCTACCTATCCGCATGAACTGTCGGGCGGGATGCTTCAGCGCGTCGTCATCGTCATGGCGCTACTTCTCAAACCCTCGCTCATTATCGCCGACGAGCCGACGACGGCCCTTGACGTGACGGTGCAGGCCCAGATCATGAAGCTGCTCGTCGAGCTGAAAACCGAGGAGCAGTGCGGCGTTCTTCTGATCACGCATAATATGGGGCTTGTCGCTCAGTACGCCGATCGACTCGCCGTCATGTATGCAGGCAAGGTCATTGAAGAATCGCCTGTCGACGTCTTTCTGTCAGAACCCGCCCATCCTTACAGTCGGGGATTGCTTGATGCGATTCCAGATCTTGAACGCAAACACGAACTGAAGGCCATTCCAGGACAGGTGCCGGCGCCGGCTCAGTACGACGACGGATGCCGTTTTCGCAACCGATGCCCGAAGGCCTTTGATGCCTGCGATAAACCGGTGCCCGTCACGGCGATGGGAAGAGATCATCGCGTTCAGTGCTGGCTTTTCTCCCGTCCCTGATGTGCCATGAAGCCCGAAACGGAAAAGAAACCGGCCTTCACGACCGTTCTGTCCCGACTTTCAGTCATCGTTAGCTTCATAAGTCCGCCTGCTTCCCGCGAAGCCGAAAGAGTCTATGAACAGTCGATTCGAGGAGCGCAATTCCTTGGAACGGTTCTGCTGCTTTCTTTTTCCTACAGCCTGTGGCTTGAATATCATTCCGGGACTCCGGCTAACGTTCAACTCACGCTGGCACAATGGATCGCCGCTTTTCTCATCATCGTGCAACCGCTACTGTTCAGGTGGTCGAATATACAGATTTTTTCGCGGCGATTCCTGAAGATGCAGGGCATGACGATAGTGTCGCGCTCTTTCGGACTGCTCATGGGAATCATCACAATCCTGGAAATGGAGACCCAGTTCCATGACGTGAATATCGATTACTCCGATGCGCGATCCTGGCTTGCCAACCTTGCTCTTATGGCCGCTTTTTCTTTTTTTCATATCGGCCCTCCGATTCAGTTCATCGCCGTATGGATGTTGGCATTTCTATACTATTTCGCGCGCATCATTATCATAAATCAACATGAAATCCCGGTACCGCTCGTTTCTATGGCCAGCACGATCGTTCCGTTATCGGCGATCTGGATCATCGTCAACGCCTGGTGGTTTCGCATCCGTCTGCAATATACGGAGGCCAGCGAGAACCTCAAAGCCGCAAATGCCAGGCTCACAGAAATCGATCGATTCCGGTCGAACTTCTTTGCCGGCATCTCGCATGAATTCCGCACGCCGCTCACGCTTATCCTGTCGCCTCTGCAGTCTTTTCTTGAAAAAGCCGAAGACGAAGAGTTAGCCAACTATCTGCAAAGCGTCAGGAAGAACGGTAATAGATTGCTCACGCTCGTAAACAACCTCATAGACCTGGCCCGGCTCGATTCGGGGCGTATGGATCTGCATCTCGAAGCCGTGGATCTATGCGAACTCGTGCGTGGAATCCTTGCCATCTTCGATCAATCCTTTCGCAGTCGCGGTCTCAGCCTGCGATCTGAGCTACCGCTGCAACTGCTGACGCGCCTCGACATCGAAAAAACCGAGACCATACTCATCAATCTGCTTGCAAACGCCCTTAAATTCACCGACGAGGGCGGAGCCATGGTCAGGGTGAAGCAGCAATCTCACCTGATTGCGATCTCGGTCGAAGATACCGGCCCGGGGATTGAGGCCGATCATCGTCAGTCCCTTTTTGAGCGATTTGGCGCCGTTCGCACATCGCGTAGCGGCAGCGGACTGGGTCTTGCTCTCTCGCGAGAACTCGCGCGCTTTATGAACGGCGACCTGACGCTGCGTTCGGGTAACGGTGCGGGTTCAAGCTTTGATCTCACGCTGCCCCTTTATCCGATTCTCTTCAGAGAAAAGCAATCAGCGCGGATCACATCAAGCTTCTCGATGCCCGAAGAGATTTCGGCTCTACCTGTACCGGCCCTTGAACGCGAAACCGACAGACCTCTTGTTTGCATCGTAGAAGACGACGACGAGCTGCGTCAGTATCTGCATAGAATCATCGGCATGCGGTTCCGCGTCATTACGGCGTCCGATGGCGCAGAGGCCTTTGATCTGGCTATCGATCATCCGCCCGATGCCGTAATTACAGATATCGTGATGCCATCGATGGATGGGTTCGACCTTTTGCAGCGGTTTCGCTCCAGCCGGGAACTGCGCGGCATTCCCTTTTTATTCCTGACGGCGCGGGCCGGCCTCGAAGATCGCCTCGAAGGCCTTCGCCTCGGAGGAGACGATTACCTTGTGAAACCGTTTGATCCGCCCGAGCTGCTTGAAAAGGCCTCCGTGCTCATTCGAAGAAAGCAGCGCGAAGAAGAGGGCCTGCGGTCGGAACGCCAGTCTCTCGTCGGCGATCTTCACGACATGGTCGGATCAGATCTTACCGATCTCTTGATCGTGCTTGGCTCGATGCAACCCGACGTACCTCCAGGAGACAGCGTGGAAAGCGCCCGACGCCTGGCGCGCAACGTCCTCGGAGCGTTGCGCGACCGCATCCATGAAAGAGAAGATATGCAGCTGATCCAGGATAACTTCATGCACGGCGTGAAGGTTATCCTGAACCGACGCTACGCCGCCGTCGGCAGAGGGATTCGTTTTCGATTCGATACCGACGAAGAAGAAAGCTTCGTTGATCACCTCGATTTGCATCAACGACATGCTCTCTATGCAGTCTTTCTTGAGATCAGCACGAACGACCTCAAATACGGACAGGGCATCTCTACATGGGAGCTCTCCTATCGGGGCGGCACCTTTCGCGCTACGTTCCAGGCACAATCCGCTCAGGAGACCGTCGGTCGGCTTTCCTTTATTAAAAGGCTCCGAGACGAAGGAGGAGTCTGTTCTGAAAAAAATGAACGAGGATTCTATATCTTTCGTCTCAAGATGAAGCTAACCGGTCAGCGAAGTCGGCCATCGATGCTTCCTTGAATTCTGGTTGATACACCCTCAATGCGAATGTTGCCCTGCACGTGTATCTCCGGTAGATTTGTATGGAATCAATCCCTCTGGGCGATCCTGAGATTCTATCGAAAAAGGGCTGACGATCGACGCTCAGTGCTTTTATTTGAATTCTGCCGGCAAATGAGCCCATTCAATCCCATAGATCCGGCGTCAGAAATTCTGTGAACGAAGAAGCGACAGCATCGGGAATCCGCATCGGCATCGTTGAGAACGATGCCCTGTTCTGTCAGTCCTTTGCCGAACAGATGAAACAGCTACCGGGCGTTTCTGACGTGTATACCTGGCAGAGTGCAGAAGCGGCCTACCACGATCTGCAGAATATCACCCTTGATCTGATCTTCATCGATATCGGCCTGCCCGGCATGAGTGGAAGCGATCTGGTATCGGTGCTTGCCGATGAGAATACTGAGATGCGCATCCTCATGCTTACGTCGATTCGCACAGACGACGAGATCATGCGCTGCCTGAAACGCGGCGCCATCGGATATTTGCTCAAAGGAGAGCCGATCGATCTGCCCGAAGCCGTACGCAGCGTCATGGATGGAGGCGCCATCATGACGCCCTCCATCGCCGCGCGGGTGCTTCACCTCTTTCGCGGCCCGGACCGCACGCCGGTTTCTCTGACTCCCCGCGAAACACAGGTTCTTGAAGAGATCATCAGCGGCTATTCGGCGGCAGAGATCGCCCGCACCCTTGGAACGGCCGAGGGAACGGTCCGACAGCAGATCAAAAGCATCTATAGTAAACTTCAGGTGAGATCACGGGTACAGCTGATGCGCAAAGCCCGGGACCTCGGCTTTCTATAAAAAGCCATTTGTAATCCTGTAAACGGGCCGCCTCTGAAGCCGATTGAGACTCATTTACAGCCATAGTTGCCCGAACTTTTACTTTTTATACCATATTGGATATAGACCGACCGGACCTTTCCGGGTAGTATTTCGGGGACTCTGCGATTGCGGGATTTCCCGCCAATCCGCACCTCACTCGGATCCCCTCAGCTCCGGACATGCGTCCGGGGCGCTTTTCCGCTCTACCTTCCGGGCACATGCAACGAGAGCGCATCATTTCCCGAGACCCGGTCATGACTCTCCTAACAGGCAGCTATGGGTCTCAGGACCGATTTTTAAAGAAAAGATTGTCATTCAGATGACATCTCACACGATGAACTATGGAAACGCCGTCCATACTTTCCGCTATCATACTGACAGCCATCCTTTCGAGCATTCTCAGCGGTGTGATGACCTCGGTCGCCCTTTACCTGTATTTCAAATATCTCGAACGCACGAAACTGAACGCCGCACTCGATGAGTACATCGAGATCGTGAAGCAGCGGCTGAAAGAAGGCTTCGAAGAATCGGGTCGAGAGCTTCTTCCCGAATTCAAAGAAGAGGTACGCAAGGGCTTTAAAGAAGGAATGGCCGACGTGCTGCGCGGAGAACTCATCGACCAGACGGCCCGCTCCATCGCTCGCAGCGGTGTCGATATCGTAGAATCCGGCTTCAACCTTCTAAAAGGCGCCTGGCCGAAGAACGAGGATAATCAACCGAATCCGTAGGTTCCCTTGTCTGCTCGCCGACGAATAGAATTCCCTCGATCCCTGAGCCCGCTGCTTACGGCGCTCGCCATGCTGCTTCTGGCATTGCGACCTTCGTTGCCGCTGCACGGCGAGGTATGGTCAGACCTTGAAGAGCCCGAATACTCCGGTAGCGAGGCCGAAGGGCACTATCCGTTTAACCTCGGCTACCTGGCCTACTACGAAAGCTGGACGAACGAACAGGGCAAGTCGCTGAAGTCAATAAACGTCTTTCATCTATGGAAGTTTACGTACTATCCGAAATATACGTCGGTGCGCTTCTTTCCGCTCTATTACAGCCAGCATTCGACGATAGACAGCCGCAGGCGGCGGCTTATCTTCCCTCTGTACTACGATCAGGTTTCGCGTGACGGAAAGGGATCCATGTCCTTCCTTCTTCCCGTCTATTATAATGAGTATAAGGATGAGCAGAATTCCCTTTTCCTATCTCTACTGTATGGCTCACGCTACCAGAATGGGGATGTGACGCGCTGGATCGGTCCTGTCTACTGGGGCAAAGATTCGAGCAAAGATGTGGCAAGAGGGGGGCTTTTTCCTATCATACAGTATCGTCGAGAGGGAAGGCAGAAAGAGCTTTTGCTTCATCCGCTACTCGGCCACTTCGAATGGGGTCCAGAACGTTCCGTTCATCTGTTCCCGCTCCTCCCGCTCTTACACTATTACTCCCGGGACCAACAGGCGGATGAAACTACGTTCTACTTCATTCCTTTCTATCGAAGTAAAAAGTCTGACGAACGCTCCCGATTCCATATTCTTCCTGTTTATTTTTCGGGAGCAGACCGATCTCTTGACATGCAGACAGACTTCCAACTATTATTACCGCTTTTTTATTTATCATCCCGGGAGTCAAAATCTGCAAAGGATAAAAAAGCGCTCGCTCCGGTTATCCCGCTGCTATTCTACTATTCGAGAGGGCATAACCAGTACCGATCCTATGATACACTCTGGGTTCCCGGATACTTCTCGTATAACGATCAATATGCCGATGCCGACGCCTACTCTCGAGGACGCTTTATTCCCGGAATTTACTATTCCAGCGAAGAGAAAGATCGCTCCGGCAGACAGAGCTCTTACACTAATATGGCGCTCCTGTATAACCGCTCCAAATCAACCGACCCCGAGTCCGGTGCCGCATCGTCATCCTACTCTGTTCTGCCATTCTTTTACTCGGGAGAAGGAAAAGACAGAGCGGGCAACACATACGACTCGCTCTGGGTTACGGGTTACTACTCCTGGAACAATAAAAGTACCGTTAATGACACAGAATCATCCGGCTGGCTCATTCCACTGCTCTTCTACAACTCAAGCTCAACAGACAAACAGGGCAGACAGAGTTCTTACCGCAATATCGCACTCCTGTACAACCGCTCCACATCAAAAGATCCAGAGTCCGGCGCCGCATCCTCATCCTACTCCGTCCTGCCCTTCTTTTATTCCGCAGAAGGAAAAGACAGAGCGGGCAACACATACGACTCGCTCTGGGCTACGGGCTACTACTCCTGGGACAACAAAAGCGCCGTCTACAATACGACATCATCCGGCTGGCTCATTCCACTGCTCTTCTACAACTCAAGCTCAACAGACAAGCATGGCAGAGAGAGCTTTTACAGCAATATCGCCCTCCTGTATAACCGCTCCAAATCAAGCGATCCAGAGTCAGGCGCCGCATCGTCATCCTACTCCGTTCTGCCTTTCTTTTATTCCACAGAAGGAAAAGACAGAGCGGGAAATACATACGACTCGCTCTGGGCTACGGGCTACTACTCCTGGGACAACAAAAGCGCCGCTAACGACACAGCATCATCCGGCTGGCTCTTCCCACTGCTCTTCTACAACTCAAGCTCAACAGACAAGCATGGCAGAGAGAGCTCTTACAGAAATATCGCGCTCCTGTACAACCGCTCCACATCAAAAGACCCCGAGTCCGGCGCCGCATCGTCATCCTACTCCGTTCTGCCTTTCTTTTATTCCACAGAAGGAAAAGACAGAGCGGGTAACACATACGACTCGCTCTGGGCTACGGGCTACTACTCCTGGGACAACAAAAACGCCGTCTACAATACGACATCATCCGGAAATTTCATCCCGCTGTTCTTCTACAACACAAGCTCAACAGACAAGCATGGCAGAGAGAGCTCTTACAGAAATATCGCGCTCCTGTACAACCGCTCCACATCAAAAGACCCCGAGTCCGGCGCCGCATCCTCATCCTACTCCGTCCTGCCCTTCTTTTATTCCACAGAAGGAAAAGACAGAGCGGGAAATACATACGACTCGCTCTGGGCTACGGGCTACTACTCCTGGGACAACAAAAGCGCCGCTAACGACACAGCATCATCCGGCTGGCTCTTCCCACTGCTCTTCTACAACTCAAGCTCAACAGACAAGCATGGCAGAGAGAGCTCTTACAGAAATATCGCGCTCCTGTACAACCGCTCCACATCAAAAGATCCAGAATCAGGCGCCGCATCCTCATCCTACTCTGTTCTGCCCTTCTTTTATTCCACAGAAGGAAAAGACAGAGCGGGCAACACATACGACTCGCTCTGGGCTACGGGCTACTACTCCTGGGACAACAAAAGCACCGCTAACGACACAGCATCATCCGGCTGGCTCTTCCCGCTGCTCTATTACAGTTCGAACGACCGAGATAAAAACGGCAAAGAGAGCTCTTACAGCAATATTGCGCTTCTCTGGAATTCCTCATCATCTCAGGAACGCGAGAGCGGTCATTTCACTCAAACGCAACACTTCCTTCCCCTGTACTTTTACAGTAAACAGGACGGTATAACCGGATCCAGAGAAAGGCTGTGGGCGCTGTCTTTCTATCAATGGGATCTGAATTCACAAACGGAAGAGAGGTCGACCGGATCATTCCTTCTGCCGTTCTACTATCATTCAGAGAAGAAGGATTCTTCTTTCTGGATGCTCAGTCCTCTTTACTGGTCTTCGACGAATCCCGAAACATCTGAAGCCTATCGCCTCAGCCCGATCCACTACGGACATCAATGGCGAGAGGGCGACTCTGAGCGTTATACAAACTGGACGCTTCTGTTTTTCAACTGGAGCCACGAAGAAAGCGAAGGCGCGACCATTTTCCCATTTTATTATCGCTTCAAAGACGAAGAAAAAGAGTGGGAGCTTTACGCCATGGGAGCCGTCACAACGGCCGACGCAATGCTCCGCATAAGAGGAGACTCCATCTATCTCGACACCGATACATATGTGGGTTACGGACTGGTCGGCTGGTCTTCTCGTCTTCCCGTGTACGATAGCGGGGCGTTTCAACGCTGGATGAGAAAGACGGAACAAACGACCGAAACGAATGAGACGACCGTGGTCGGCGAAAGAAGCGAGACGGGTGAAAGCGCTGATACCACGCCTCAAATACATAACGACCGCCTGGCCTCGTTCGATCGCGAGAATACATCGAGCTATTCTAAATTCCAGATGCTCTTCGGATGGGTTACAAAGATCCAGGCAGATACGCGACACCACTTTCGCTTTCTGCCGCTTGCATGGGTCTCCTGGGACGACGCAAACAAAAACGAGTATTTAAAGTATTATCCTTTTCTTGGCCTGGATTACAGCACGCCGGAAGAACAGTACACCGCCCTTTTTCCGCTCTTTATACCAGTTTACGGCCGCCACACGAAAGGCGAGAGCTTTACGGTCTCCTACGGTGGGCCATTCTATATTCGCAGCTACGATGCAGAAAAAGATGAACACGACCTGTACGCACCCTGGCCCTTCTTTAATAGATACAGCGATCCGACGAAGAGCGGCACAAGGCTGATCCCTCTTTTCGCCTATCGTAAATGGAAGGATGAAGAGGGGCGGCATTCGCGATGGATCACGCTGCTATCTTATCACCGCACGACAGAAAACGGAGATTCAACCTCTTATCTGACGATGAGTCCGGTATATTTGAGCTCCACGCAATTCGAACATGAAGATGATCCGCAGCGAAAAAGCGGCAAAGGCTGGACGTTCATTCTGCCGGCCATCACAAAAACCTTCGATCAAAAGGGATCTTCCTGGAACGCGCTCTTTGTTGCCGGAGGCTCCGGCACGTATGACGACAGCGAATCCTTTCACTATTTCTTTCCTATCTACTCTTACTTTCGAGATAGAAAGGAACGCAGTTTTCGCTACATCTGGCCGCTGGGTCGTATCTACGCAGAAGGCCTGAGCGAAGACGGATCGGCGGCGGATAACGGCTCTTACTTCTTTCCACTCTATGCTCAGAGGAGCTGGAAAGAAAGCGACGGACAGCACAATCGCTCGTTCTCGCTTTTGCACTACCATCACTCCTCTGAGAAAGAAAAGACGACATTCCTGCTTCCACTGCTCTACTACAGCGACGCAGACACATCGGGCTCATCCTGGAATATCGCTCTGCTGACCGGAGGCAGCGAGAGAACGAACGGCGACAGAGGATTCTACCTGTTCCCGTTTTACTCCTATTCCAGAGACGTTAACAGAAAAGAAACAAGCCATAGCTTCCTCTGGCCGCTCGGTCGCATCTACAGAGCCGGTACAGGCGAAAACGAATCACCGGCCGATAGCGGGTGGTACCTGTTTCCACTCTATGCTCAGAGGAGCTGGAAAGAAAGCGACGGACAGCACAATCGCTCGTTCTCGCTTTTGCACTACCATCACTCCTCTGAGAAAGAAAAGACGACATTCCTGCTTCCACTGCTCTACTACAGCGACGCAGACACATCGGGCTCATCCTGGAATATCGCTCTGCTGACCGGAGGCAGCGAGAGAACGAACGGCGACAGAGGATTCTACCTGTTCCCGTTTTACTCCTATTCAAGAGACGTTAACAGAAAAGAAACAAGCTATAGCTTCCTCTGGCCGCTCGGCCGCATCTACAGCACCGGTACAGGCGAAAACGAATCACCCTCCGATAGCGGGTGGTACCTGTTTCCTCTCTATGCACAGAGAAGCTGGAACGCAAACGACGGACAGCACAATCGCTCGTTCTCGCTTTTGCACTACCATCACGTGTCGGATCGCGAAAGCAGTACCTTCGTGCTACCGCTTCTTTATTACAGGGAATCCAATGCGACGTCGTCGGTATGGAATTTCGCCCTGTTTTCAGGAGGATCATCAGACAGGGACGGCAGTTCTTCTCTCTTCCTCTTCCCTGTGTACAGTTATACGAGAGATGAGAAAAAAAAAGAAACCGACCACACGATGCTCTGGTTCTTCGGCCGTGCCTACAGCTACGGAGCCGCTGAGAAAGAAGACAGCGGTTTCTATCTCTTTCCGGTTTTCGCACAGAGAGAGTATTCGGACCGAGAAGGCCGGCATAATCGCTCCTTCTCGCTGCTGCATTATTGGCGCCGCAGCTCGCACGATGAAGGGAAGCGATCCAGCTATTTCCTCAGTCCGCTCTATGCCTATGAAAGCGACGAAAGCGGTTCGTCGTCCTGGAGGTTCGCCCTTCTATTCAGCGGAAATTCATCGGCAGACGGTCGGGAATCCGACATTTCCTTCTTCCCGCTTTATTCAAACAGGCGAACACAGAAAGCAGAGAACAGTGAGACATCGAGCTACTTCCTCTTCCCGCTCTGGAAAAGTTATACATCTGAAACGAAGCAGAGAAGCGAGACCGACCGCTTCGTGCTCTGGCCTTTCTTTCGCTACAACAAAGAGTCGGCCTCAGGATTGAACACGACCCGATTGCGTTTTTATCCACTATTCTATTATACGAAAGAAGCGGGTTCGTGCGAAAACTGCGACAACAGCTATACGACGCTGTTCCCGCTCTACTTCAGAGGACGTGAAAAGAAGGCAGACGGCATAGAGTCGACGGATTTTGTTCTCGGATTCTACAGACACAGTACGGCGCAGACGGCATATCATAACTTCTTCTATCTTTATGAATACGAAAGCGAACCGGCGTATTCAAAGCTGAACCTGCTTCTTGGCATGTACCATCAGGAGTCATCGCAGCGAAAAAACCAGGACATATTCCGCATACAGATGCTCTACGGCCTTCTTGCGGATGCCGACTGGTACGGCAGTACGTCGGGCTATGCGGGCGGATACGACACGCGCTGGCTGCTCTATTATCAGAGGAACAATGCTCCTGGCGAGAGAGATGCCTTTACCAGCGCCCTCTTTCCGCTCTGGCGCTATCACAGCAATCGAGAGGAATCGTCCTTTCTCTTTGTTCCGACGCTCAGCTATCATACGCGCACAGGCGACAGTGCCTTCGACTGCGACATCGTCTGCCTCAGCTGGGGACGCATAAAAGAGCGAGATTCCCATACCTTCTGGCTCCTTGGCGGGCTGCTCTATCTCAAACAGGGTCGAACGGAGCGCGATTGGCTGAACGACGAGAGCGATTGGAATCTGCTCGGAAGGTATCCGCGCGAGGGCGAAACGGACTACTCCCGCTTCAGTCTGCTTGGCGGCCTGTACGGACGATCCAGGATAGAATCTGAGGGCTACAAACGTGACCTCTATCTATGGGGAGTGCTTTATGGCCGGGAGTCCGACAGAACGGAGGGCTTCGATAAACACAGCTTCCTCTGGGGCGCCCTCTACGGCAGCGAAAGCCGGGCAAACGGATACCGACGCCAGAGTGTGCTCTGGGGACTGCTCTTCGAGGATCTCGAAGACCCCGATAAAGCATATAAAAGCTGGAGTATTCTTCAGGGGATCATCTATTCAAATGTCGATAATGGTCGTACGAACATCAACTACCGGCGCATCCTCGGCCTTCAGATCCTGAAAGGACCGGGGCGATAGAAAGCGCATGGATCGGAGCCCGGGGCCGGATTCGCCGACAGGATTTTTCTTTCGCGATTTAAAAGAATGAAACAGTGCCGCTATTCGATCGTCTTAACTAAAATGAGCCCGTTCCGTCCAGTACTATCTGTTCTGCTTGCCCTGCTTGTTCTGGTCACTGCGCTTTCGGCCTTCTCTGATCTGTCGGCTCGCACCTGGGCCGACCTTAAAGAGCCCGAGCTTCTCGGCAGCGCAAAAGAAGGCCGGATGACGGGCTTCGTTCTTGGGTCATACGAAAACTGGACAAACGAAAAGCGCCAGAAGCGAACGGCGCTCAGCCTCTTCTTCATCTTCAATGCGACGTGGTATCCGAAATACGATTCGGTCACTTTTTTCCCGCTCTATCATCGGCTGGCGAGTAAGATCGACGATCGCCGCGAAACGATCTTTTTCCCGCTTTTCTGGCGGCAGTATGAAAACGCTGAAAACGACTTCCTGTTAACGCCACTCACCTACTACGATAAAGAGGACGGCGACACGACGACCGTCATCGGTCCCTATCTCGCCTGGTGGAAAAACTACGAGACGCAGGATCGACCGAGCTACAGGGGATTCGGTCTTTTCCCTCTCTTTCATCTTGGTACGGATTATGGCTGGCAGAACGGAAAGACGACCGTAGAAGAACGATCGCTCTATCTCTTCCCGCTCTTCAGCTATTTCGAATGGAGCGAAAACCGATCGCTTCACCTCTTCCCGGCAATTCCATTCATCTACTATCATAAATCCAACGACAGCCACTACGGAAACGGTCGCTTCACCGCGAACCGAAAGACGTTCTTGATCCCCTTCTATTCGTCGTCTTACGCCACGGAGGATGGATCGTCGTGGAGCTTCAATATCCTGCCGTTTATCTACTCCTCGGGTCGTTCGTTCGGACGTGAGGATCGCGGGTTTTTCACACATCTCTTTCCGTTTTTCTACTACGACTCCGAAGAGGACGCCGATCATTACTCTCGATCCATCCTCTTTCCGAGTATTCCCTTTCTCTTTTATAGCAAGAGCATGGAATCGAAAGATACGGCCTCTTCGACGTTATTCATTCTGCCGTTCTATCGTTCCAGCTACTGGAGAAAGGATGGCGCATCTTTCGAAGAAGAAAGCGCCCATGCCTTCATTCCTCTCTACTCTTACAGCTCGCGCAACGACCGGTCAAGGCTGTGGGTCTTTCCCGTCTTCTTCTATAAAAACGGAGGCGAAAGCAGCACAACGTCATACATGCTTTTTCCGTTCTTCTTTAAGTCCTATACGCCGCCCACTGCCGATTCCGAAGAAGAGACGGCTCTGTGGGCCATTCCCTTCTACAAATGGAAGGATAGCGTCAGCCACGGATCGCACTTCGTGCCTCTTTACTGGTATGAACGTGGAGGCGAATCTGACCTGACGATGCTGACGCCGCTCTACTGGAACTGGCGCAACGGCGATACGCATAAACAGGCCGGCCCTTTATTCTACACATCACGCTGGAAAGAGGATGTCGTTCTGACTGACGAGCCCCATAAAGGACTCAAAGAGCGACGTGAATACAGCACCACGTGGCTTTTCAACTACTACTCCTGGAATCATCGCAAAAGCGAGGGTTATCTCTTTTTCCCTCTGCGCTATCGCGCGAGCGATCGTCTGAAAGAATATGATCTGTACATTCCGCTTACCTTTTCGACCAATCAAAGCCTTGCGAAGATAGAGAACGGCGGACTGTATCTTGACTCCGACTATTCGATCGGCTACGACGTATTCTCGGTATCGACGCGACTGCCGATCATCGATCGTCGCATTCCCGATCAGTTCAAAAGAACGGACAGCCCTGAACTCTTCGACCCGGACGTGGCTAACGACACGACGTCAAAGACGACCGAGCCTGTTGAAACGGCCGAAGGACCGACCGTCACAAGAGGCAAGGATATCGACCCGTTTGATCGCACGAACACAAGCGCCTACATGGGCTGGCGCGCCCTGTTCGGATGGACGAGCTACGTGCGCGCAGACTCCCGCCGGCATTTTCGCATTCTGCCGCTTGCCTGGCTGTCATGGAACGAGGCCGACGAGAACGAGAAGATGACCTTTCTTTTTCCGCTCTATCTGAATTATAAAAGCGAAGAAGAGCAGTACATGGCCTTTTTTCCCGCTCTGCTGCCCGTTTATGGCGCCTACAACAAAGGAGAAAGCTTTGTTCGCGTCTACGGCGGTCCTCTGTATATCACCAGTTACGATGAAGAATTAAAGGAATCCGAGACCTCGATCCTCTGGCCTTTTTTCAAGCGTTATTCGTCGCCCGAAGAATCGGGGCATCGTCTTTTTCCCGTTTACAGCGCAAGGACTGAAAGGACCGAGGATGGCGAGCGTTTCAGAACCTTTTCCTGGCTGCATTATGGAAGCGGCAAGACTGTGGCTACAGCGGACGAAACCCGAACGACATCTTCTTTCTTCAGTCCGCTCTATCTGAGCAGCGCAACACGCTACCAGCGCAAAGGTGAAGAGGCCCACCGCAGCGCCTTTCATTTCTTTCCGGTCCCAGTATTCACATATCTTGAAGATGACGCACGGGACGATTACAACATGCTGCTGCTTTTCGGTCTGGGCAACAGCGAAGACGGATCGTACAATTCCTTCTACGCGCTTCCACTGTTCTACAATTCAAGGGAGGCGACAGAAAAAGGAGATCGCACCAACACATGGATCGCCAACCTGTTTCATTCGTATAACGATCCGGAAGAGCAGTACAGAGAGCAGGATGTGATCTGGCCGATCTTTCATTCTTATAGCGCACCCGACCGGGAAGGCTGGAGGGTGTTCCCTCTTTTTGCCCATCACAGAACGACACAGCCCGATACACAAACCGTGACCCACTACTCGCCTTTGCACTACTCCACACAGCGTTCGGTGACAGGAGAGTATGCAAGCGAATCCAGATCGTTCTGGCTGCTGAACCTGTATCACAGTGAAACCTACGATAGTCGCACTCGCAAGGAAGACGACCGCTGGCTGATCTGGCCGCTTTTCCGCCGCTACAGAGAGGTCGGTCGCTATTCGGCGGGTTGCGACGATGTAGAAACCGATTACCGCCTTTATCCCGTCGTTTATTATACATACGAAAGCAAGGTCGGCAGCTGCAAGCCCGAAACGGAACATACCTTCTTCATGTTGCCCGCCATCTATATGAATCGCACAGAAACGACGAGCACGGATTTTCTGCTCGGCTACTATCGCGATTCGGGCAAGGGCTACGGATTCCATAACCTGCTCTACCTCGCAGACTTTGAATACGATGCCGATTCCGCGGAGTTCGGGCTCGCTTTTCATGCCGTAGAATACCGAAGCAGCAAAAGAGGTCACAGCTTTGAGTTGCTCTGGGGGCTGGCCGCCGACTGGCAGACGTATAACGCAACGACAGGACAATACGCCCGCCCAGGCGGCTATGATTTCAGATTCCTGAATTACTTTCAGCGCAATAACAGCCACGAACACGGTCGCGAGTTCAAGACGGCGTTCTGGCCCGTTTACAGCTATTACAGCGACGAGAACGAGACGTCGTTCTGGTTTCTGCCGACGCTCAGTTACCATGAACGAAAGAAAGGCTACGCCTTTGACTCTGATCTGGCCTATCTTCTCTGGTTTCGTGAAAAAGACGAACAGCGTCGTATCGACGACAACTACATACTTGCCGGAACGATCTACCGCCAGTACCGAAAAGACGAACAGGGATATAAAAGCCGCGGCTCGTTCTGGGGATGGCTCTGGGAATATGAGACCGAAGACGATACGGGCTACGAGAAGTTCTCAATCCTTAAAGGACTGATCTACAGATCGGTCGAGCATCCGGCAGGGAATCGGCGATATGCGAAGGCCCTGATCTTCATTCCTCTCTATGATAAAGAAATGCGTTAGGCATCTCAGAAGAATCGCGAGAAGGCCAGCATCCACAACAGTGTCTGCATGACGGCAAGAAGAGCGGCCCAGGCCGCTCGAGCACTCCACAATCTCTCGGTTAACAGCGCCAGCGGTATCGAAAGAGAGAAGATCAGATCGAAGTCCCAGAAGAATCCGAGATCGAAGTTCCAGAGCGTTATAAAGCCGATGAAGGCGCCCGTTAACAGAAGCAGTGCCGCATCGGCGGGGCTCATAACATCTCTCAGTAACGGCGGTGGCATGCGCAGCATCCGAACTGTGCGCATCACAAGCATCGGCAGAAGCAGCGGCGCTGCATAAACGAGAATCGAAAAGACGGCGACGATATGATTCCATGATCCAAACGTATAGGCGATAAACGGATTGTCTGCATCTTCCGTAAAAGACACAAAGGCTTTACCATCCCCCCCACCCGAGGCGTTCATCCAGTCGAGTTCGAGGCCGGCCAGTCGAATCAGACCAAGACCTACGGCATACATAAGAGCGACGATAACGACAGAGATCAACGAAAGCGATAAAATGCGCCCGACCGTCAGCGAATCGGGTAAACGAATCTTGAAAATACGACAGAGCCAGGGTAGAAGAGGAAGCACGGGAAGCCAGAAGAAATACACGCCATGCACAAGAACGGCCAGACCGAGCGCCATTGATGCGATGATGACGTTGCGTGGAGTCGGACGATCTGCTGCGCGAAAGAGTGCGTGCAGAAAGAGCAATCCGGCAGGGACGGTGATCATCATCGTCTCGATATAGCCGCGATAAAAGACCATCTGTAACGGTATCGCCGTGATAAGCATCCCCCTCACCGATAGATCTCGGGCATCGTGTTTCAGAGGCGCTTCGGGGCGGGCCATAAGCGTTTTTATGTCGGGCAGTTGCAACCACAGCCAGACAGAAAGGCCTCCCATAAGCGGGGGCAGAAAGAGACGCAGCGTCTGCGGCGCGATCGTCTGCGTTAACAGAAGATGTGTGAGCGGCTCGGAGGCCCAGATGCGTCGTTCCGCCTTCTCATACATGCCCTGCAAGAAGGCGGCATCGCCAAGGGCGGGCAGGTTCTGTAGCGCGTAGAAGGCCATGCTTGCAACGACGACGGGCCAGACCTTCCCTCGTTTCGCGTAATAGAAGACGACACCGGCGTAGAACAACCACCGAAGGAAGGCGAAAAGCGGCAATGCGTTCTCAAACGAAAGCTGCAAAGAGGCGGCCGGACTCACCGCTCCATCTGAAGAAGGGGGGTCAACCGCGCAAGCGATTCGGGCGATACTGTGAGGGTGAGGATGATCGCCATCGCTTTTCTGTTACTGCCGATTCCGATGATGGCGCAGGAATTTCCCGAGCTGCTTCTTGATGAAGACGATCCGCCTCCGCTTTTCGAAAAGATACCGGCAGGCACCTTTGTGCGCATTGACGGCGACTGGATTCTCTGCCGCGGCCAGCTCGGTCAGGGAGACGGTCCGCCCGGCCCGAACTTTCGCCTCGACTACAGAGGCCGCGCCTACACAAGTATCGCCGTCTTTAATAACGAGGCCGTCGAACTTGCTCTGCAAGGCGCCACGAATCCGGGGGCACTGATCGAAGCCGAGGCCATGTGGAAGGCCGGATACGCCGATGATCCGCATTTCTTCGCCTTCAACTATAACCTTGCAAGGGTCTCTGTTCTGAGGCGAGATTTCAAGCAGGCTCTTTTCTTTGCCGAGCGCTCCGCTGCGATGATGAAGAAGGATTATCGCCTCGATCTATTACTCGCCTCTCTCTACGAACGGCTGCAACACGATGTGGCCGCGCATCTGCATTACAAAGAAGCCGTGCGAAAGAATCCGTTCAGCGCGACGGCACTGGTCGCCCTGGCCGGTTATTACGCCCGCACCGAACGCGAGTCACTGGCCGAAGATTTGCTGCGACGCGGCATGGATCGCTTTGAAACCGATCGCCAGCTTCGCCTCGGCCTTGCGGAGCTGCGCTACCGTCAATATCGCCTGAACCAGGCGCGCATCCTTGTCGAGTCCATCGACGTTCCGAAAACAGAGCGCAGCTCGTTTGCCCTGCGCCGCCTGCTACTCATGGCCCGGCTTTACGACCGCATCGGCGATTATAGACGGGCCACCGCCTCGTATGATGAGCTGCTTACAAGCACCGCCGAACCGTTCTTCCTCGATCACAGCATCGAGGCGCTCCGGCGAGAACGCAGCCGTGTAGAACGACTGTCAAAAGTGGATTAAAAAGCGTCGCCTTTTTGCCACACCTCATCGCATGAGCCATGCACTCGCTTCAACGATCGTCAAATTCATGACCGATCGCTCCGCTCCGACCATCCTGGTGTTTTTTTGATTCCCATTTGACGGTGTGATTTTTGCCAGAACTCTGACACAAAATTTTTCTCGAACGGACCCTGACGAAAAAATCAAGGTCTTTTCGAGAAAAAACTGCCTCAGGCATGGATCGCGAGCCGCCGATGCTACGCTGAAATCGAGGGTTCGCAGCAAGAATCAGGAAGAGACGGTTTCCGGACTGATGTACGGAAACGCAGGAGTAGAGACGTGAGAGAAATGAAAACGGTTACCCTTCTCGGGGCAAATGGAACGATGGGAGCCGGCAGCGCCGCCATCCTGGCATCGTTTGGTGGAATGAAAGTGCATATGCTTGCACGCACTGTTGAAAAAGCACAGGAAGGGATCGACAAGGCCGTCGCCTCTGTTCGCTCAGGTATCATCAAAGACCGCATGATTCCCGGCACCTACGACGATCTGGAAAAGTGCGTCGCCGAGAGCGACTGGGTTTTCGAGCTCGTCGCCGAGAACTACGAGACGAAGCTTCCGATCAACGAACGCATCGCTAAATCCCGCCGTCCCGGCACGCTTGTTTCGACGGTTAGCTCGGGCCTTTCCATCGAAAAACTGGCTTCAGTGTTCGACGAAGACGGAAAGAAACACTACTACGGAACGCACTTCTTTAACCCTCCTTACAAACTGGTACTGTGCGAACTGATCACGCATCCGGCAAACGACCCGGCCTATACAAAAGAGCTCGGCCGTTACCTTGAAGAGACGCTTGTGCGTCATGTCATCTACTGTAACGATCGCCCCGGCTTCGCAGGCAACCGCATCGGCTTCCAGTTCATGAACGAAGCGGCCATCTTCGCCGAGAAGAACCAGGACCGCGGCGGCATCTACTGGATCGATCAGATGCTATCGGGATACACCGGCCGCGCTATGAGCCCGCTTGCGACGGCAGACCTTGTCGGTCTCGACGTTCACAAGGCCATCGTTGACAACATCTATGAGTTCACGAAAGACGCAGCCCATGAAACCTTCAAGCTGCCGGCTTACATGCAGAAGCTGATCGACAAAGGCCAGCTCGGCAATAAGTCAGGCAAGGGCCTGTATATGCGTGAGAAGAACGCCGAAGGCCGCACGGTCGTTAAGGTCTACAACATCGCAAAAGACGAGTACGAAGCCGCTCCGCAGCTGGATCTCAGCTTCAAGAAGCAGGCCGCCGCTTTCATTCAGGAGGCGAACTACCGCGGATACGCCGACCATCTGAAAAACGCTCCCGGCGCCGACGCCGATCTCGTGCGTTACTTCATCGGTCGCTATATCTCGTATTCGCTGTCGCTTGTTCCCGACGTAACCGACGTAGCCGGCGCCGACGGAGCGATGGGCTTCGGATTTAACTGGGTTCCTGCATCGGCATGGATCGATCTGCTGGGCGGCGTCGACGAGACGAAGCGCTTTATCGAAAAGACCGGTCTGGCCGTTCCCGATCACATGAAGTCGCTTTCCGGTAAGTCGGTCTACTCGCTGAAAGGCAAACTCGATTTCCGTCAGCTGTTCCGTGCAAGCTGAGAAGTTGTAACTCTCGTAAGAGAGACGGGCGGGCTGAAAGGCCCGCCTTTTCTATTTCAGAAGCCTGCCTTAGCAGGCTGCTGAAATAGCTGCCTGTTAGAATACGTCGAGAAATGGTAGCAACGCTACCGTTTCTCTCACACCTTATGCTTTTCCGAGTCGGACTTACAGCCACCAATCCTTCACCTTTGAAAAAATTGTTTTACATCCTGTCGGTGTTTTGCGTCTGATACGACAATTGCCTCTAAAGGAGTACAAACGCATGGCCAGACTTGAAATGGTAGAAGGTATCGGTGATAAATACGCGACGAAACTGCGCGAAGCAGGGGTTCGCTCAACGGGCGATCTTCTGAAAAAAGGCGGCACGCCGGCAGGACGCAAAGAGATCGCTAAGAAATCGGGCATCAGCGAGAAGCTCGTTCTCGAATGGGTCAATCATGTCGATCTGTTTCGCATCAAAGGCGTCGGCGAAGAATATGCCGATCTGCTTGAAGAGGCGGGTGTCGATACCGTTGTTGAACTCTCCAAACGCAAGGCCGATGCTCTGACCGAAACGCTCAAGACGACAAACGATAAAAAGAAGCTCGTGCGTCAGGTTCCGGCTGCTTCTCAGGTAAAGGCCTGGATCGATCAGGCAAAATCGCTTCCGCGCGCGATTAGCTACTGAGAAAGATCCGTCCGTGGAGCGATCCGCGGACGATTTACCTCTTAGTTTTCGCGCTTTTTGCCTTGCTCTTCCCTTCGATTCAGATAAGCTGCCAGCTGTGCGCCGGTGGCTTTTTCTTGTTCTGCTGTGTCCGATTCAACACCTCTTCGCCGAGTCGGGGATTGAAATTCGCCCTGCGCTGGACTTATACACCGAACCGACCGAGCTTCAGATCGAAGAGATTCTGAAAGGAAGCGGTAGCTTTCACCGTTCTGACGAAGTCGCTCCCAATCTTGGAGTTCTGCGTCACCCGGTCTGGGTACGATTCACTCTTGAAAAAGGACTTCCCCCGCGACTGTTCCTGAGCGTCGAATTGCCCTCAATCGACCAGATCGACCTGTATACCGAAAAAGACGGCGTCCTGCATCATACAAAGACCGGACGCACCGTTCCGGCAACGCTGCGCGAACAGGAGGATCGTCATCATACCTTCTCCCTGCCCTATGCAACCGATCGAGAAAACGTCTATTATCTGAAAGTGGCAAGCGAGATCGGCATCGCCCTGCCCGTCGTCGTTCGTGACGAAGAGGCGTATTACCGGAATGCGCGCCGCGATACGATCGTTCAGGGCTTTTATTTCGGATGGATCGCCGTCATGATCCTCTATAATCTCTTTCTCTTTGCGACGACAGGCGAGAAAGGACATCTGCTTTACGCCGTTACGCTCTTTTTCTCGAACCTGCTCTTTCAGCTTTCTCTAAACGGCTTCCTGGCCCTTTATCTTTTTCCGTCGCTGCCGGCGGTTTCGCGCGAGCTGCATAACTATATCTATATCTTCAGCCTGATATCGTCGAGCGCCCTTGCCATCCATCTACTTGCCACAAAGCGGCATACTCCGCGGCTGCACCGTTCTCTTCAGATAGGCATCGCCCTCGCCTGTATTATCCTGCTCTTCTCGCTCTTTCTGCCGTTCCGCATGATTAACCAGGCCCTCGATCATCTTGCCGCCGTGATGCTTCTGCTCTTCTTCTCAAGCGGCTTCATGTGCGCCCGCGCCGGCTATCGTCCGGCCGTTTATTTCTTCGTCGGCTTCGGCGCCGTCATGGTCGGAGCGCTGCTCTCGCTTCTGCAGGCGATGGGGTATCTTCCCGTAAACGCCGTCACACGCTACGCCTTTCAGTTCACTCAATCGATCGAGGTCATCCTGGTCGGATTCGCCGTCGCCGATCGCTACAATCTTCTTAAAACGGAATCGGAGCGCGCCTGGAGTCGGGCCAGGGTGCAGGAAGAGCGCATCCGCGCCCTCAGACAGGAACTCAGCCTTGCCGGCCGCATTCAGGGTCGGCTGCTACAGACAAAGCTGCCCGAGAACGTCGCCGTGCGTCACCTGCCCTCCGCCGTCATCGGAGGCGATCTCTATCACGGACATCGCAACGAACGCGGCCATCTCACCCTGCTCCTGGCCGACGTCGCCGGTCACGGTCTGCCGGCCGCCCTTGAGGCGTCGATGCTCTTCGTCGCTTTTCGCGAGGCACGAGGCGGAACACCGGCACAGATTCTCCGCGGCATTCATGAGATCCTCTCTCCGGTTCTTCCCGATCTATTTATCACGGCTCTGATCGTCGAGATACAGGAAAAGCGGATGATTTGTGCCAGCGCCGGTCATCCGCATTGCCTGATCCTCAGCCGTGATCAGAATCTGGTGTTACGGCCGCCCGTTCGTGGACGACCTCTTGGCGTCGGCGAACGCTGGTCAGAAACGATCATCGATCTCAAGCCGATGGATCGTATCTTGCTTTTTACGGACGGCCTGATCGAGACGGTGGCCCGCGACTCCGACGAGCAGTTCGGTACGGATCGTCTGCGTGCAGAGCTGGCAAGAACGGCATCTATGGATTTACAGAGCGCCGCTGACCGCTTGCTCACTTCTTTTATCCTTTACGCACAGAGCGAACCCGAGGACGATGCGACATTCCTGCTCATCGATCCCTGACGATGTATGGCTTAAATCTGAAATCAACACAGGCTGTCGCCTTTACCGTATCAATGATATGGTTAGTCATACCGCAAAATATCATACTGGCAGACCGGGTCGCCTTGAAATCGGGCATGGTCTACCACGACGTTAAGGCCGAGCCGACGGGCAATGCTCATCGCATCAGCTTTTCGAATGGAATGATCAAATTCATTCCTAACTCGCAGATTCGTTCGGTCCGCCCCGGTCCGCTCACCTGGCAATTCCCCTACAGGCCGCCCGTTCAAAAGCCGCATCTTTTACCCGAAAAAAAGCCCGAGAATACGCCGGTGGAGACTCCCGAAACACAAATCCGAAAGCGGCCCGACGAGTTGCGCAAGCCTCCCGAAGCGACGCCGGAGGAAACGTGGCATCCCGGCAAAGGCTGGGGGCCCGTTTTAAAGTCGGCCATCCTGCCTGGGTGGGGGCAGTATTCGATCGGTGAGAAGCGAAACGGTACTCTCTTTGCTGCAAGCAGCCTTATTGTCTTCTATCGCTACTGGACGCTGCGTCAGCAACATGCCGCCGCCGAGGCCGACTATAACGATCCCGTGCCTGTTGCCGCCATCGCCGCGCAAAGCCAGACCGGAGCCTTCACCGTGCTCGATGTTACGGCCATGAACCTCTTCTATCTTTCAGAAAAAGAGCGCCGGGTGTACCGGCTACAGAACGAAGGGAACACCATGCTCGGGCTTTTCACGTTTTTATGGGGCTGGAACATGCTTGACATTAGCTGTCGCGGACCTCTGATGGAGCGGTGTCGCAGGCCATTCTCACGAACAGGCGAGCAGAGCCGTCTTCCCGACTTTGTTCCGGGCTTTTACTGGTACAGAGACACGGTTTCGGCGTCGGTCACTTTTTTTCTGTAGCTGCGTGAGGGAGCATCATGAGAGGTCTCGCAAAGAAAATACGACCGCTTCTGGCCCTGATCCTGCTCTCACTGAGTGGCTGTATCGTTTCTGACCTCAGTAATAGCTTTGATCCGAAGAGTCCGGCCGGATTGCTGCTCAACCTAACTGGCGGCTCAATCTCCTCATCTGGCACTAATTCCGGACCATCGGGCCCGAAAACCTGCGTCTTTGATACATCAAAGTTCGATTCTTGCACACTTGGTCCGTAACGCATGAGATTAAACGGAAAGTTCATTTTTCCTTGTTTGATCCATGTTTTTTTGAGAGAAATCCTCTCCATGTGCGTATTCTATATGTGCTCGTCGCGATGTACATACCGGGCGGTGGCTGGATGACGGCGACCGAGATGATGACCGAGGAGGATCTGCATCAGTTCCTCTTCGAGCATGGAGACCGTATTTATACCTATCTCTGTATCCTCTGCCGGGATGACGATGCCGCCTCTGAAGCGTTACAGAACGCCTACGTGAAGTTCATCGAACAGGTGCGCCGTCAGAAGGTGCGCCGCGAAAGCGCCGCCCAGTATCTCATGACGATTGCGCGCAACGACCACTTTTCGCAGCGCCGGCGAGATGGTCGCTCCGTCGTTCTGCCCGACGATACGATCGATACGGCCTATCAGGAGCGAGCCTCGCGAGAAGAACTGGCGCGTGAGCTACAGCTTGTGCTGCTTGATACGATCGAAGATCCGTCTCTGCCCGAAGACATACGACTTGTGATTCGATTGCGTTTTATAGAAGAGGTCGGCGTCGATGTGATCTGCAAAGAGACGGGCCGATCTCAGGCAACAGTGTATCGTTTAATGGAAAAGGCACTGAGCATCCTGGCCGATGCCTGCCGCAAGGCAGGACTGAATCTTGAGGAGGTGGGACTGTGAGCGAACAGCGTTTCGAAGATCTTGCACGCCGCATCCTCGACGAGCCATCCTCAAGCTGGCCCGAAGAATTGAAGGGACTGCGTACTCAGAAGAAAGCCATGCCCGAGGGTCTGCGTCTGCGCCTGCAGGCGATGAATGAAGCCGCCCTGCAAGAAAAACGACAGGACGATGCAAAAGAAGCGGCCCTCGAATCGGACGGTACATCATCGGCCGACGGCAAACCGGCAGACGGTCGCGTTCTCCAGATGAAACGATTCCGTCGTATAGCAGCCTTTAGCTCTTTACCGGCTGCAGCTGCGGCGGCCGTGCTGATCTACTTCGGCTTTATCTACTCCGGCCCCGACAGGATTCCGACCACGCTGAGTTATGCAGACGGGCCCGTACAGCTCAATGCACAGACGACAGAGAAGGGCCAGGACCTCATTGAAGGCGACGTGCTTTCCGTGCCCGCAGAGGCGCTTGCCAGTGTGGAAGCTCCGACGGTGGGCGTAACGCTGCGTCTGCATGGCAACACATCTCTCCTGATGGCACGACTTCGACCTGAACGACTGCAATTCCGTCTCGATCAAGGCTCTGCTCTTGCAAGACTGCAACGCGACGATAGCCAGACGGCAAAACCCGGCCTGGCCATCGTCACCGAAACCGGCGAGGCATCGGTCATCGGAACCGTCTTCTCCGTAGAAAAAGACACGCAGCAGACAAGACTGACCACCTATGAAGGTACCGTCAGCTATCGTCGCCGCTGGTCTGATCTCGAGGATCTTCCGGAATCGCTGATTACCGAAAGCGAACTGCTGACGAGAGCTCGAAGGGTTTTTCTCGAAGCAAAGGCCAGCGTCGATAAAGGTAAAGAATCCGTTATCTCGGCCAGCGACTTCCAGACGCGTCTTGCACTTATTCCGGCACTGAATCAGGCACTGAACCTGCCGGCAGTATCCGCTTTGAGAAACAAGGAATCCATTTCTAAAGAACAGATGGATGCCGCTTTGAAAGCGATAGAGGAATCTTTGAAGAATGAAAGCACCGATACGATCGTCGCAGGCGTGCAGGAGGCGTTCGGCCAGCCGCCCGAGGTCACTTCTCTCGATGGCGATAGCCTCGCCGGTCGGCGCCAGACAATGGAAGCGCTCAGTGTCGAAGAGCGTAACCGCCGCTTCAAAGAGATGATGTCAAAGGGCGGCCTCGATAAAGAGACGTTCCGCAAACAGGCGACCGAGCTTCTTGGAAAGGCACCACAGGAAATCATCCTCGTAAACGGAGAGTACATCTTCGGCACGATCTTCGGCGAAAACGGCAAATACACTGTCTACACGGCCTCAGGCGTGCGCATCATCTCGCCCGAAGAGATCGAAGAAATCCTCTTTGAATAGGGGTGTCCAGATCTATGCAACCAAAACCGGCCATTCTCACCCTGGTACGCAGCGGATTCTTTAAAGGAGTCGGCTTCTCGCTCGGCATGATGACTACGGGACTTTTTGCCGCCGCAGCGGCAATGAACGTCTTCTCACCCGGCGAGGTCATCAGCTCGGCCGAGATCAACCAGAACTTCGCCATCGCCGCCCCTGAAGGCGCCATCATGGCCTTCTATCTTGCAGAATGCCCTGAAGGATGGGCAGCGGCCGATGGTGACAATGGCACGCCCGATCTGCGCGGACGTTTTATTCGCGGCATGGATAACATGGGTGTCGGAGCGGCAAACGTTGACCCGCAATCAGCGATACGCACTCTCGGCCACGAACAGCTGGATGCGTTCCAGGGGCATCGGCACTCCCCGCTGGGGCAGTCTTTCTGGGGCCATAACGGGGGAGGTGCAGCCGGACCGGCACTCGGATCAATCGCCTGGGCACCCTATTCCACCACAGGCGACCCAACTGCTGATGCTTCAGGCATCGCGCCCCGCACATCCACAGAAACCCGCCCGCGTAACGTAGCGCTGATTTACTGCATGCGTAAAAACTGAGAGACGGAAAAAATCGTCGAACTCTAAGGGAGGTGCCACGCCTCCCTTTTTCTTTTCGTGGAAAAGGGCAGAGGCCATTGAACCGCAGAGGGCACCGGGGGCGCGGAGAAAACCACAGAGAGCAAACGCTGCGTCCGGGGCGCCTCTTCTGTTCGGTGGACTGTTGGAATGCCCGCGTGAGTATTCTTTATTGAATTCGGATCGGAATTTTCGCGTATTTCGCGCTTTTCGCGGTAAAGAACCTTCTGACTGCACAATGAGCGAGCATAGAGGGGACTCTACGGTGCTATCAATGCAGCGAAGCTACAATGCCCTCTGCTCGGGCGCGACATAATCTCATTATTTGCACATTGGCTTTGTTGTATTGAAACGGTCAGTAGAGTGCGAACTTCCATGCTCAGTCGTTTTAACATTGAGTCTTCAGGTTTTTATCGGAACAGAAACGGGCTTGCCGAGCTGATTGAGCTTGTTCAACAACCGGCTTCTCAAGAGAACTTCGGCTTGCTGGTTTGGGAAATTACGAGCGGCCATCCTTTCTCCGAATACTGTTTTGTAACGAAAGAAAGTCATTTCTACGAGTGATCGCTTATGATAGTCGCTTTCCTTCTTCCATGCTGCTCGGGTCTTCTCTCTCACAGCCCTGATAGTATCATCCCTCTGCCAGGATATCTTGAACCTTTCCGCATTTGAATACTTTTCATCGAGCGTCACTGCATGTTCGCGGGGTGGAACGATCACATTGATTCCGTTGATGCGGGCGGTATTGTAAACAGCATGAGTATCATAGGCTCCGTCGCCCCTGAACGACTTTATTTTCACGCCTGACGAAATCAAATCTCGCATCGCCTTTACCGCTTCTTTGCTGTCGCCGCTATCCTCATTATTGCTTGTTAACTCGGCATAAACTATCTCGCCGGAATTAACGTCGATTCCGATATGCAGTTTTCGCCACGTACGACGTTTTGAGGGACCATGCTTTCTGGTCATCCATTCACCGTCGCCATAGACTTTCAGCCCCGTCGAATCCATAACCAGATCCACGCCTTTTTTCATAGCCTTTGAGGCATTGATCGGCTTCATCTTGATCCCCGCCTGTCTTCTGCAAACCTGTGAATAATCGGGCACTTGCAGATCCAGCTTTAGCATCGTGAATAGCGACCTTACAAAACCGGTGGTCTGGCGAAGAGGGAATTTGAACAGGCCCCGGAGAGTCAGCATGAACTCAATTGCCTGGTCCGAATAAACAGGCTGATGGCCGCGTCCTCTATGACGGTATTCCGCTGCCCAGGTCGTGCTGATATCATCTGAGATCCATACGGTCAGGCTTCCCCGGTTCACGAGGGCCTGGTTATATTCCCGCCAGTTCTTTACACGATAACGTGTTTTCTCTTTTGCTTCGGTCTGTGTTTCAGCTTTTTTCCGGGCCATGCGTTCAGTTTATACGACTCATTGCAGGGTACAAGCATTTTCAGTACAACAAAGCCTAACGCTCCCATAATTATCTTATGTCACTGACCGCAGACGATCAAGATCCCCGATACAGTGAGGCTTACAGGACTCCGCACATCCAGCGGCCTATGCCGCATAAAAAGCGGTCGACTGGACGCTCGCCTTCGCAGTAGCCTTCTTGTAGCCGCTGCCTGATGCGGGGCAAAGAGAAGGCCATGATAGAACGTTCTACTCTTAAATCATTCAAGCAAGGCGTGGCGAGAGGCCTTGGAATCGGCATCGGTATCAGCATCGCCCTTGCCACAACGACGCTCTTTGCCGCAGCCGCTGCCATGAAGGTCTTCTCAGCCGGCGAGGTGATCAGCGCCGCCGAACTCAATCGCAATTTTACGATGGCAGCACCGGAGGGTGAGGTTTCGGCTTTCTATCTCTCTGATTGCCCCGAAGGCTGGACCATCGCCGACGGCACAAACGGCACGCCCGATCTGCGAGGACGCTTTATTCGCGGTATGGATAACATGGGCGTTGGAGCGGCTAACGTTGACCCGCAATCAGCGATACGCACACTCGGTCACGAACAGATGGATGCGTTTCAGGGGCACCGTCATTCGCCCCTGGGAGGTTCTTTTTGGGGGCACACTGCTCCTGGATCTTATGGACCTGCCAGTGGTGCCTATTATTGGGGATCGTCTTCCAAGACAGGTGACCCAACTGCTGATGCTTCAGGCATCGCACCCCGCACATCTACAGAAACCCGCCCGCGTAACGTAGCGCTGATCTACTGCATGCGCCAGAACTGAGAGACGGAAAATCGTCGAACTCTAGGGGAGGCGCCATGCCTCCCTTTTTCTTTGTGGGCCAAGGGCCAGAAAGCATTGAACCGCAGAGGGCACCGAGGGCGCGGAGAAGTCAGGGAGAGACGACGCAGCTTTTTAGGTGTTTGCCTTTTCCTGTTCACAGGATAGCCGCAATCGCCGCCTGACTTTGCTCTCCTGAATTCGGATCGAAACTTTCGCGTAGTTCGCGCTTTTCGCGGTCAAAAAACTTCTTTTTGCACGGAGAGCGAACATAGGGGGGCGAACATTACGTGGTATCAATGAAACGAAACTACAATGCCCTCTGTTCGGGCGCGACATAATCTCATTATTTTCACATCAGACTTTGTTGCGCAAAGATTATCCGAGCCAATAGCCTCCCGGATTTCAATTCCAGAACGTTTATTACCTGATCCGCTTCTCTGTTTTCGGTTTAGCCGTCTTGATCATTTTGTTAAGCATAGAGGCCCGCAAAGCGACCTCTACCCGCTGGTTCTCAAGGTTACGAGCGCTCAGGCGGTCACCGAACGTTCGCTTGTAGCGATAGATTGCCATTTCTACAAGTGATCGTTTGAAATATCCGCTCTCTGTCTTCCAACCTCCTTTTCCGATTTCCCGAATTCTTTTCACGATTTCATCGCGTGGCCAGGTATTATCCATGGCATTCTCGTATTTTTCGCTTGATAGAATGGCTCCTTCCCTGCTTGGAATAATGGCTTTGATTCCATGCTGCAAGCATGTCAGAAACACTCTATGAGCATCGTACGCTCCATCCCCGCGAAAATCCTTTATGTCATAGCCTTGCTTTACGAGTGATCGAATGATATCGGGTGCGGGCTCCGCATCGTGAGTATCACGCTGGGTTAGTAACGCAGTCAGTATCTGTCCGCTACCTGCATCAATGGCAAGATGAAGCTTGCGCCATGTCCTTCGTTTCCCCGCACCGTGCTCGCGAACTTTCCATTCGCCTTCGCCGAAAACCTTGAGCCCCGTTCCGTCGAGTACAAGATGAATTGGTTTTGATCGGATTCCCTTCGGCAATTTGATAGAAGGGGAGAGCCGACCCTGTCTGCGTGAGATTCGACTGTAATCCGGTACTTCCAGATCCAATCCGGAGAGCTTGAAAAGCGATGCCAGCAGCCCCGTTGTTTGCCGTAGAGGCAGCCCGAAGAGACTCTTCAAAACGAGAACGCATTCAATAGCAGCATCAGAGTATTTATCTCTTCTTCCCCGGCGATTCGGTGTTTCCACGGAATACCAGCGATCCTCAATTCCATCCTCTATCCAGAGACAGAGATCCCCTCGCTTAACGAGCCCTCTGTTGTAATCTCTCCAGTTCAGAACTCGATAGGGAACCTTTGGATCTTGCTTTCCCTTTATCCGCAATGCGCTCATAATATCGTTATGTCGCTAGGGCCGCAAAGTACAAGCCTTTTTTGCGCAACAAAGCCTTCACATCACTAACGCTCCCCGGATTTTGATATGTCGCTGATTGCCGACGATCAAAATTCCAGCGATAGAGAGCTCGCCGGACTCCTCTCATCAAGCGGCCACCGACGCATAAAAAGCGATCGACCGGACGCCCACCTTCGCTGTAGCCTTCTTGGAGCCACTGGCTCGATGCAGGGCAAAGAGAAAGCCATGACAGACCGTTCTACTCTTAAAACATTCAAACAGGGACTTGTAAAAGGCCTCGGTATTGGCGCCGGTGTCAGCATCGCCCTTGTCACAACAACACTCTTTGCCGCCGCCGCTGCCATGAAGGTCTTCTCAGCCGGCGAGGTAATCAGTGCCGCCGACCTCAATCGCAATTTTACGATGGCAGCGCCGGAAGGAGCCGTGATGGCGTTTTATCTGGGCTCTTGCCCCGATGGGTGGACGCCGGCCGATGGATCGCCGGGGACTCCCGACCTGAGAGGACGTTTTATTCGCGGACTGAACGACTTCGGATCAGGCGCTGCCACGGTCGATCCACAGGGTACACGGGCGTTAGGCAGCGTGCAAACGGACGCCTTTCAGGGGCATAAGCATAATGTGCTTCTGACGGCCGGTGCAGTTGATGGTAACGGAGGAAACCCCTTTAGCGGTCTTGCCGCCCCTACTGCTCTTGCCAGTGTCGGCCTGAGCCAACTTGGCGAAACAGGTACACCTCTGGATGCTTTCTATGGATTACCTCGCATCGCCAACGAAACCCGTCCTGTTAACGTCGGATTAATCTATTGTGTTCGTAAGAACTGATTCCCGTCGAAACGGTACACGCCCACACCACCGACAGGACCCGAACGGTCATGCATTGTGAAGATCCGGGCGCCATCGTGGTTTTGATATTCTCTTCCCATGCGATCGATAGCCGCCCTATTCTTCTCTCTCGAATAACAGGCTTCTTCCGGGAGTCCGATTCCTGCCAGACAGAGGTCCGTCGTATAGCATTCGTCTCCCGAGAAACGCCACAGGCGTTCTGTGTCTCGATAGAGCGCCGTTAGCGATCCGATGGTGTGCCCGCCTGATTCTTCCAGTAAAAGGGATGTGTCGGGCACAGAAAACGGATCGGCGCCGATGAGACGCAGACGCCCCTGAGCGAAAAGCGCGGTCATGGTCTCGCGTATAACTGCGTCGCGCTTCACAGCCTGAAACCCGCGCCATTCTTTCTCGCTTATATAGACGATGGCCTCACTCTGAAGAAAATCTGGAAGCGATCCGGCATGGTCGAAATGCGAATGTGTGAGTATGATGCCTGTGATATCCGATGGCGCAAATCCGGCCCGGGCAAGCAGGTCGACGGGCTCGCCATATTCGGTTAATCGGAACATCTCCCTGTAGCCGGGAAGATACTGCTCCGAAAAGCCGGTGTCGATCAGGATGACCTGATCCCCCTGCCTGATGAGATAGAAATCCCAGGCGAACGGGATCATCTGGCCGCGGCCGCCTTCGCGAATGCGATTCTCGGGATAGTCGCTTATACCGTAGCGCAGAAGAAGCAGCTCGGGCTCGCCGGAGGGGATGCGCAGGCATGCGAGGCTGATCGTCGCGGCGAGAGCGAAACAACAGGCAAGACAACAGATAGAGATAAGGCGGCGGATCAAATCCCCTCTGCCTCTCGCCAGAAATCATCGGAGTCTATCTCGCCTTTTAAGAGCTGTCCGAGAAGTGCTCGATGGCGCGGCGAGAAGGCGCTCCAGTAGCGCTGCACCCAGTCCGGCGAGGCGCGCTTCAGCTCGCTCTGTTCGTCGGCGGGCATGCGTCCGACGGAATAGCGTATAAACTGATCGAGCATGGAGATGCGCAGCTCACGCGGCAGCTCAAGGCCTTCGTTGCGCCTCTGCGCTTCGTCGGGCACAAACTGATCGAGCATGGCCTGTAGCTCTTCGTCGCTGATGTTCGGATACTGCTGTAGAATCATCTCGACGACAAGCCGCTTTGACATGCCTTTCACGTCGAAGTCGAGGCTATGGCCGAGCTTGCCCGCCATCTGCGAGGCCATCTTCTGAAAATCGAGATCGGCGACTCCGGCCGGCTGCTCGGAGCGGCGACGGTCCAGGGCCATCTCAATGCCTTTTATCTCTTCTACGTTCGCTCGATTGAGAATATAATCGAGCACCTTCATGTATTCCGATCGTCGATCCACGCTTCAATATCGGACCGACAGCCCGACGGGCAAATCATATTCGCCCGGATTGTTTCCTCTTTCTGACCACCGATTTTCGATTGCCTCGACTGACAGCCTGCCGAATCTGCATTCGCAGCTATGAACAACCACGATCTGATCGTCCGACACATCCAGGATTCCATTGCGGTAAAACAGCGAGTGATCGAAAGCTGCCTGCCGGCTACGGAAAAGGCCGGTCAGATCCTCTCTGAGGCGCTGAAACAGGGCGGCAAGGTGCTGATCTGTGGAAACGGCGGCTCGGCCGCCGACGCCCAGCATCTGGCGACGGAGCTTGTCATCCGCTACCGATCCGGCCACGAACGCCGCTCTCTGCCGGCGATGTCTCTGGCCGCCGATTCGAGCGCCCTGACGGCCTGTGCCAACGACTACGGCTTTGATCGCGTCTTTGCCCGTCAGGTAGAAGGACATGGCGCCGCGGGCGACGTGCTCTGGGGCATCACGACGTCGGGCAACTCCGAGAACATCTTACAGGCCTTTATCGAAGCGAAGCAGCGTGGGATGAAGACGATTCTATTTACGGGATCGACAGGCGGGCGTATCATGAAACATGCCTCTGATCGTGTGGATGCAGCGATCTGTATTCCCTCTGAAGATACGGCGCGCATCCAGGAATGCCATATTATGATCGGCCAGATCCTCTGCGCCGTCATCGAAAAAGAACTCTTTCAGTTAATCAGTTAACGCGGAGGACGGCGATGAAACAGGCCTGTTTGGGAATGGATCTTGGCGGCTCGAATCTCTTCTCGGTCGCCTACGACACGACTTCAGGCGAGCCCGTCCTTGAATCGAAGATCGACACCGAGGCCCGAAGCGGGTATGCTCATGTCATCGCCCGTATCGCATCGCAGATCACTGAAATCGAACGACGTCTGCAAGACACCGGTTATACAGTCACCGCCATCGGACTCGGCGTTCCTGGAGCCGTTGATGCCGATCATGGACTCATCCATATCGCACCGAACCTGGACTGGCATGGCGTTCACCTTGTCGCCGACCTGCCCGTCACAGACGAGATACGCAAAAAGATACGGTTGATCAACGACGTGAACGCCGGGTTATTCGGCGAGCTGCGCGAGATAAACCCCGTTCCGGCATGTGCGGTCGCCTATTTCTGCGGCACCGGCATCGGCGGCGCCATCGCCTTTCACGGGCAGCTGCTTACCGGCGTCGGCGGATCGGCGGGCGAGGTCGGGCACATGGTGATTCGCAAAGGCGGCAAGCGCTGTCAGTGCGGGCGCCGGGGATGCCTTGAGGCCTACATCGGCAAATGGGCTCTGAATGCTCGCATCCAGCGAGCCCTGATCAAGAACAAAGCGACGTCGCTCAAACAGATGATCGATTACGATCTTACAAAGATACCGATCAAGTCGGCCACTTTGAAAAAGGCCTACGCCAAACGAGACTCGTTCACACGCAAACTGCTCGAACGCCACTATGCCGCTTATCTCGCCGCCGGCATCAGTCAGACGGTGAACCTTCTCTCGCCCGACGTCGTTATCCTCGGAGGCGGCGTGATGGAGGCGCTTGGCGACGCCCTGCTGCCGGCCGTCTATGATCGCCTCGAAAAACACTGCCTTGCCTCGGTGCCGACGCTGCGCCTGGCCACGCTGGGCGACTATGCCGGAACAAAAGGAGCGGCGTATTATGCCGCCGGGCAGATGGCTGCATCCGGTGTGGTTTGACAGGCCGGCCGAGTCGAAAAACCTCAACCTGCCATGACCTACGCACTGTTCTACGGTATTGCCGGCCTTTATCTAATGCTTATGTCTTTCGGCATTCTGCATCGGCGCTATATGGCCGGATGGGATGGGCCGCGCATACTGGCTCTGCAGATCGCCGCCGGCGGTCTGATCGTGCTCTCGTTCTATTATGGCTGGCAGGCGTGGTTCCTTACCACCGAAGAAGGAAAGCAGATCATTGAGATGCAGGAGCGTATGAGACGCCAGTACATGCAGGATCAGAGATAGCGCGCCAGGAAAAGCCTTCAAAATCTGCGTGCTCTGCCGATAGTCGGAATGGATGAAGGCGCGCATTTCGGTTTCTTTTCTTATTGTATGGGCTCTGTTTACCTTACCGGTAGCAGCACAGCCAGCGGAGTCTGCCGGGCCACAGCCGGTGAGCTCGCCGGCTCTCGTGCGTGGTGACGGATTTCCCGAGCCCGTATTTGAGCTGCCGGCCTCGGCGCTGACCTTTCAGCCGGCAGCCGACAGCATCCGCTTCACAGTTCGAGAAAGCGACGGCGGCGAGACGTTTTATCCGGCGCGGATCAAATCCGTGCAGGTACCCACCATTCAGCTGAAGAAGCCCGACAGTACACGACTCTATGCCGTCGTCATTGATGCCACAAAATCCGTCCCCGAGAAGCAGTTCAAAGAAAGCATTGCGGCCGCTCGCTCGCTCGTCGAAGCCATGCCCGATGATGCAAGCATGGCGGTGTTTCGTATCAACGGCAAACCGTCCCGGCTGCGCAATTTCACCTCCAATGAAAAAGACCTGCTCTCCACATTAAAAAAGGTTAAGCGCACAGGCAAGGTGACGCGTATCTACGATTCGCTGTTCTTTGCCCTGAAAGAAACGTCCGCCTATGCGAAGAAACGTGACCTCCCCGTCGGCGGACTTGTTCTGTTCACCGACGGGCGCGACGAAGGTTCTTATCTTACGGAAGAAGACTGCATCGAAATCGCAGCAAAGGGACAGGATCTACAGATTCCTATCTTCGTCGTATTGAACGGAGCGGCAAAGAATGAAAGATTATTTAAGCGCATGGCGCTCAGGTCTGGAGGCGAGCTGTTCCAAAAAACGGTGCGCTTCGAAGATCTGACACAGTCCGAAGAGGCTACTGAAGAAACCGCTACGCCCGAGCCCTCCAGCGATAAGCTACAGATTCGTTACGCCTCACTCATGCCCTTCTGGAAGGCATGGCCTGGCTCGACGATTCACGTTCAGGCCTATTATGACGATCAGCTGCTTGGCGGCGCCAGCTATGAGGTGCCCGGTCTGCAAGCGTTTATTGCCGCCCATCCCGTGCTCTTTTTGCTCTTCTTCGTCGTCCTGGCCGGTGTGCTCGCCTCTCTCGTCTGGCTCTTTTTATCAGTGAGGCGCAAACAACAGGCCGAGTCCGCAGAAGAGCCGCGACAGGAAGAGCGGCTGAACATCCCCGACGCCTATGGCGACGTCTTTATTGATATGCGTGATCCGCGTAACAACCCGCCTGCCGAACCGGGGCGCATGATCGAAAGCGAAGACCTTCCGCTTGATGAAAGCGATGATCCTTCATCTGTTAAAGGACGACGCCGGTTTGAAAAAGAGGCCATGACTC
This sequence comes from Leptonema illini DSM 21528, assembly GCF_000243335.1. Taxonomy (NCBI): domain Bacteria; kingdom Pseudomonadati; phylum Spirochaetota; class Leptospiria; order Leptospirales; family Leptospiraceae; genus Leptonema; species Leptonema illini. The sequence continues at coordinate 2,702,424 of NZ_JH597773.1, forward strand.
TTAACATGAAAGAGAAGGCCTATGTCGTCTTGCAGATGGCCTTGAAAGAAGCGCCCGCCTATGATCTCGGTGTGTTGATCAAGAAGCAGCGCGATCTGAACCGACTCGATCATCGTTACGATCTCTTTCTTGACGAAACCTATATCGGAAACAGCCCCTCGGCAACGCTACCCGTGAAGGATCACGCCCTTTCCAATCTACACGCCAAGGTGAAGCGTTTCGACAAAAAATACGTCATCTTCGATCTGGGCGGTCGAGCCGGCACATTCCTCAACGGTAAGAAGCTGCTCAAGCCCATGCCGCTGCGTTCCGGCGATGAGATTCGCATGGGGCATACGATGTTCATATTCAAGGGAGAACGCGGATAAGAGTGCTGGCAAGATTTCGTGCGGGAAAGTGTGGACGCTGAAGAAGGTTTCCTGCTCTTTATCTATGATGCAAGACTCCGAAATCCATCTATTGAAACGCATGCAGAAGGCCTGCGAAGAGGCCGTCCTTGAGGGCTATGAAGACGCCAAGCTCTCGGGACTCTGCCACGAAGGGGCCTGGGAATGCGCCGTTGAACGGTTGCGAGGACTCAAGCCCGCTGAGCTGCTTAAAGAGTGGCAGGCAGATGAAGTTCACCCCTCTTGAAACAGCCTCTCGGCTTGAGGAATCAGCCCTCCCGCCGGCCGCGCACAAGAAAGGCGCGGCGTTCTCCGATGCCTTTCAAATCAAGCAGGCCTCTTTCTTCGATCGCGAAACGATTCTCAAGCAACCTGGCCGTCTCTTCTGAGATCTGCACCTCACCGGGCAAACCAGCCGATTCCATACGGCTCGCAAGATTGACCGTCTCGCCCCACAGATCATAGATGAAACGCTTCGTTCCGATGATACCGGCCACGACAGGCCCCGAAGATATACCGACGCGCATCTCAATGATCGAGTCGTCGCGAAAGCGGAATTTCTTCATGATCTCCTGTATACGCAGAGCAAACTCGACGACGACAGCCGCATGATCGGGTCTCTCGTTGGGTAGACCGGCCACCGCCATATAAGAATCGCCGATCGTTTTGATCTTCTCAAGCCCGAGTCGATCGAGAGTGGCATCAAAGGCCGAGAAGATGCGGTTCAACATCCGCACAAGTACCTCGGGGCTGTACTTCGATGCAAGCTGTGTGAAGCCGACGATGTCGGCAAATAGCACCGTAGCGCTGCTGAAGCTGTTCGCGATAATACCGCTTCTCGACTTTAACTGCTCTGCAATCGTCGGAGGCAGGATATTCAAGAGCAGGCTTTCGGCCCGCTTATGCTCTTCCTGAGCCTTTTCATACGCCTTCCCGATTTCGAGACGAGCCTCTTCATTTTCCTGAAGCGTCGAACGTACGCGATGCAGAACCGAGTTATACATCTCGGCGATCTGGCCCACTTCAGTAAAGGGCTCGACCGGAACGCCGCTGCTCAGATCTCCGGAATGCTTCTGTTGCTCCATGACGACCAGAAGATCGACAAGATCGGTGGAGGCTCGATGCTCCGATATATTGAGGCCGGCTTTTTCATCTTCAAGCGTTACACGAAGCGGAAAGAAACGATCGATGCCCTTCAATAGCAGATAAGAAAACCCGAAGGCCCAGACTCCGATGGCGACGATACCGGTGAGCTGCACTGCGATCTGTTCAAGACGACCGAGTCCCGTTCCCAGAGCCGCAGCGTCGCCGAATAGACCGACGGCAAGCGTTCCCCATATGCCCGATATCAGGTGAACGGGAACGGCGCCTACGGCATCATCGATGCGAAGCCGTTCAAGCAGACTGATCGTCGGCATAACGAGAAGGCCGGCGACGGCCCCAACAAACAGAGCGGAGACCGGCGACAGAGCATGCGCTCCGGCGGTGACGGCGACTAAACCAGCCAGCGATCCGTTCAGCGGTGCCGTGGCCTCTGCGAATCCAAGGCGCAGCCAGGTGAGCAGCAACGACGTAACCAGGCCGGCGCCGAGGGCAAGCACGGTGTTCGCGATGATACCCGCGATGCGGACATCGAGAGCGAGCGTGCTGCCGCCGTTAAAACCGACCCAGCCCACCCAGAGGATGATCCCGCCAAGCATGGCCATCGGCAGGTTGCTACCGTTGATGATGCGCGGCGGTTGTCCCTCGACAAAGCGGCCCGAGCGAGGGCCTGTTACAAGCAGGGCGGCTAACGAAACCCATCCGCCGACGCTGTGCACGATCGTCGAGCCGGCGAAATCGACGAATCCGAGCGATTCAAGCCAGCCCGGCGTCGAAGGGCCGTAGGCGCTGCCCCAGGCCCAGTGACCGGCAAGAGGATAGATAACGCACGATATAAGGGCGGTCGTAATGATATAAGCCTGAAACCGAAAGCGTTCGGCGACGGCGCCCGAAACGATCGTTGCGGACGTGCCGGCAAAGGCAAGTTGAAAGACGAAGAAGGCCGGCGTCCACATATCAGAAGGCGACCAGGACAGTAAAAAGTGATCGGAGCCGAAAAGGCCTGCGACGGATGTTCCAAACATCAGGGCGAAGCCTGCCACCCAGAAGAAGATGGCGGCGACGCCAAAGTCGGTGATGTTCTTGATCGCGACGTTGATCGAGTTCTTGCTTCGCGTAAGACCCGATTCAATGGCGAGAAATCCGGCCTGCATGAGAAGAACAAGCCCGGCACTGATGAGAATCCAGAGTATATCTGCAGCGGATCGGTCCATCCTACCTCCTCTGCGCGATGCAGGAGCTATTTGCGGTATATAAGTTATCTCAAGAACCGACACGGATGTGGATTCTTAAGATAGCTTGAAAAGAAGCCGTTCTTATGGGCGAAAAAAAACCGGCCTTTCGGCCGGCTTTCTTGATCAGCAGTCGTAGTAGAGAACGAACTCGTAAGGGTGCGGTCTCATGTTCACGATATTCTCAACTTCGGCTCGTTTGTAAGAGATGTAGTTTTCGATGAAATCGTCGTCGAAAACGCCACCCACTTTCAGCCAGGCGTTATCCTGTTCGAGAGCGTCCAGAACCTTCGTGAGGTTAGCCGGAACAGAACGAATCTTCTTCTTCTGTTCTTCCGTCGCCTCATACAGGTTGAAGTCGGCCGGAGCGCCCGGGTCGATCTTATTCTGAATACCGTCAAGACCGGCGAGGATCATCGCAGCAAAAGCCATGTAGGGGTTCGCTGCCGGGTCCGGAGTACGGAACTCGATACGACGGGCCTTCTCGCCGTGAACGGCTACAGGGATACGGATCGAAGCGGAGCGGTTACGTGCCGAATAAACAAGCGATACAGGAGCTTCATATCCCGGAACAAGACGCTTGAAGGAGTTCGTCGTCGGGTTGGTGAAGGCCAGCAGCGCCGGTCCGTGGTGCAGAATACCGCCGATAAAGTACTTCGCCATCTCTGAAAGACCGGCATACCAATCGCCGGCGAACAGATTACGTCCGTCCTTCCACAGCGAGATATGCGTATGCATACCCGAACCGTTATCGCCGAACAGAGGCTTCGGCATAAACGTGGCCGAGTAGCCGTTCTTGCGAGCGACGTTCTTAACGACGTATTTAAAAAGCTGCACCTTATCGGCCTGCTTCAGCGACTCGTCAAGCTTGAAGTTGATCTCAGCCTGACCGGCTGCCGAAACCTCATGGTGATGACGCTCGGGCGGAATACCCATCTTGTTCAGCATCTCGGTCATCTCGGCGCGAAGATCCTGGAACTGATCGTTCGGAGGAAGCGGAAAGTAGCCTTCTTTCTTGCGCATCTTGAAGCCGAGGTTCGGGCTTTCTTCAGCGCCCATACGCCACTGAGCGTCCACAGCGTCGATGAAGTAGAAGCCCTGGTTCATCTCCTGATCGTAGCGGACGTCGCTGAATACGAAGAATTCCGCCTCGGGGCCCATATAACAGGTGTCGGTAAGGCCGGTTGATTTCATATGCTCAACAGCGCGGCGCAGGATCTGGCGCGGATCGCGGCTGTAGGTCTTCGGAACCTCGCCTTTTGCGCGAGCAGGCTCGTAGATGTCGGCGATTACAGCAAGCGTCTTATGCTCGAAAAAGGGGTCCACATAGGCGCTGGTCGGGTCCAGCTTGGCAAGCATGTCGGATTCGTTGATGGCCTTCCATCCGCGAATTGACGAACCGTCGAAACCGATACCATCGGTGAAAGCATCCACATCCATCGCATCGATGTGCATGGTTACGTGATGCATCATGCCCAGAATGTCAGTAAAACGAACGTCGACGTAGTCGATCTTGTTGTCTCTGCAATACTTCAGCAGAGCTTCGGGCGATGTAGGCAGTTTTTCCATTCCAATCTCCTTCGATCTACGCCCTGCGCAGATCCGATTTGTTATTCTTTTAGCAATATCTATGCCAGGGAATACGGGGAGAAATTGGCCTGGAAAGAGGCCTGAGGGAGGCAATCAGCGTACGAAATAAGCAAGATGCCTCAGCAGACCGGTCGATTGAAGGCCTGCAAGCTGGGTTTCCCCGAAAACCGCTCAGGCCTCCGGGGAAGTATCTATCAGGACTGTTGTTTGCCCTCGATGATCTGAAGCAGTACAACGGTGGCGATGCCAAGGCGTCGATCCAGCTTACCGGCCTGATCCATCGAGAAATCGATGCGGAAGGTCGGCACAAATGGGTTGAAGGTTTGCTTCAATGCTCCAACGATCGCATCGCCCACCTGAATATGGAAGGACTGCGGCACCAGAGCGCTTACAAATCGGCGAAAGAGCGCCATGACCATGCTGTCTTCCGTCACGGAACCGATAACCTGCTCCTGAGCATCAAGCAGCTCCCAGGAATCGCGAAGCAGGGACTTCAGGCCCTTGCGTCGGATGGTGCCCACGCGCTGATTCGTTGTGGCGTCAGTTACGTCATAAGAAGCGCTGAAGTCGATGACGCTACGAGCGCCAATATGAAGCAGCTCCTTGCTTGCCGATTCGTCAGAAAAAACGCGGATGTCTTCTTTCAGTTTGAAGGCCTTCTGCTTCACGAAAAAGAGCAGCTCTTTCTGCTCACCGTCAAAAATGCGGATCTCGCCGCCAAAAAGCTTCCAGAATTTCTTCCGGGCAAAGTATGTCGTCAGTTGATAGGGATTCATGCGATCATGACGCTTTCAGAGCGTCCGCGAATGCAAAGTCTTTTCTTCAGTCTTTCTGGAAAAAACGCGACATGCCGGGCGGCGACGGGACTCATTTCGCGCTGGCTACCCTCCGCTTTCCTCGCTTTGCTGACTCTATGGAACTCGATTTAGTATCACATCTTCGCAGCAACCCCGGCATCGCCCTTGTCGGCGCTACGAACGATTCGACAAAATACGGGAATATCATCTTTCGCGATCTGCGGAAGAAGAACTATACCGTGTATCCCGTCAACCCCCGGGCGACGACGGTGGAAGGCGAAGCGGCCTATAAGAATCTCGAAAGCCTGATCGCCGAAAAATCGGTCGGATTGGTCGTCTACGTCATTCCTCCGAAGCTCACGCTTGAAGGTCTGAAGATAGCCGAATCTCTCGGATTAAAGAAGGTATGGGTGCAGCCCGGCGCCGGCGACGAGACGGTGCGCGCCTATCTTGACGAGCATGGTTTTGAATACCTGATGGATGCCTGTGTGATGGTGCAGACGCGCTGACGCCCGCTCCGCGACAGGAAGAAAACAATTCGAGGGTGAAAAGGGAAAGAAAAAGCCGCCCTTTTGAGGGCGGCAGAGTGGAGCCGCAATTTCAGTATTTATAGACCATACGGACGAAAGTCTGACGGTCGTAGTTCTTTTCGCCGATCAGGTCGTTATCGGTAACGATCGTACCTGGAGCTACGACGCCGGCGAAGGAATCTGCCGTATAGGTATTGATACCGGACAGCTTGTTCGCCTTATAAGAGTCGCCGCTGCCGGCCTGGCCGGTGATGTGAGAGACGCCCATCGTAGCCGAGAAACGAGCGTTCGGGCTGTAGGTTACGCCGAACAGGGTTTTCGTGAAACGAGATCTGCCCTGATCGAAGTTGCGTATAGCGGTGGCGCTCAGGTTCCCATCAATACCGTTACCGGCCTTGATGTCTTCAATGATCATGCGCTCAGCCGTGTCCACACCGTTAGCCACTCCGATCCTTTCGTTCAAAGTGTTTGCTCCCGTTCCCGTCGAGTAACGAGCGACCAGGCCGAACTTTCCAAACGCTGCATGAGCGAACATGTAGTTCGCCTGACCGCGAGAATCTGCGGCACGAGCGTAGTTTGTCGTGAAGAACGTATCAAGGTCGGCGTTGTTATTCGGATCAAGATTTCCGACAGTGTCGTTAAACAAGAGGGCATCTGCACGACGATCGACCTTGATCACCGTTCCACCACCGACCGTCAGTTTCATGATATCGGTTTTGAAGTGCAGATCGACCTCTGTTCCATAGGCGTAGTCCTGGAGAGCCTTCTTCTGACCCGAGATCGCCGTGAACGTGCCGGCTACTGGATCGAAGGCCGTTACGTTGTCGTATTCTTTTCGCTGAACGCCGACAACGTTCTGAAAGCGAAACGGGAAGGCGATCGTCAGCAGGCCCTTGTCTTTCTCGTCTTTTGCAAGAGGAGTAAGGGAGATCATGCCATAAAGGTCAAGGCCGTAGGACTTTGAATCGCCATTGGCCACCGTTGAAAGGCTGGTCTGTCCTTTCGAAGAAAGGCCGTTACCGTTACCCGTTGATTTGTAGCTCTCGCCGTTACCGAGCAGCAGGTGCACGTTAAACAGCTTGTTCTGATGAATCAGAGCGACACCAAGGTCGGTGGAGCTGTTCACGCCGAGCTCTTCCCACATCGCCTTTCCGTCGTCATCCAGATAACGGTGTCCCCAGATGCTCTGAAGAGACGTTCCGGCCTGTCCGTCGACCGTCGGGATGTGCTGCTGGCCGATACGCAGGAAAGTGCCCTTTGCAATCGGAGCCTGGATGTAGGCATACTTGAGGAAGATCGCTGATGCGTTATTGGAAGCCTGGCTTCCCGTTTCGGAATCAAGTGTAATGCGATAGCCCCAGCCCTTCATCTCGCCTTCTTTTACGTCGCCGCGGATGTTCACATACGAGCGACCAACACGAAATCCGTTGGCGGTGTCGATTTCGCCGCTGGGCTTTTTGTCGGCCATCTCGTAGGCTCCCCAGATCTCGCCATCAACGCGAAAAAGGCTATTGGGTACCTTTTCGCCGTCCTTTTCAACCGGGTCGCCGGCCTTCTTATCGTTCCATTTTTCTTCATAGGCAGACAGTGACGATACGCCGAACAGCATGGAAGCTGCCGTAACAATCGCCGCCGTCGTGCGGAAAGATTTCGATTTGTTGAGAGACATTCGCTCTTACTCCTGTAATCAGTGAGGTTAAAACCTTTTGCGATTTCAGGATGATTATTTACGAGCGAAGGTTACGGAAATATGACAGCCGGGTGGCGATCCCGGAATTCGCAGGCTATTCGTTCAGCAGAAAATAAGAACTCCAGAGTCGCTCATTGAAAGCCGGCTTTCCCGCACACTGCACGTTAAGCGTGCTTTCATAGTTAAGAATGAACGGCTTTGCGAAGAAAGTGCGCAATATCCATCTCAGAAAAGGCGAAACGCTCTGTAGTATGTACATCCCACCTCGAAACTCGCCGCGACGGATTTCGTAGCTACAGCCCGACTCGCCTTTAATCTTCCACACGCGGGCAAGCACGTATCCGGAAAAGGGTTCCGTCTCTTCTGCCTCTGACGTCAGACTGACGATACGGTCTTCGCGACGATCCGCTCCATTTCCATAGTAGAGCTTGAGCTTATAACTCTTTTCTTTATCAAGATAGCCGGTCATCTGAAACTGGCCGGAAGGGCCGCGAAATAGATACAGCCGCTTTGCATATTCATGTGGAAGCGTATTGGCGATGATGGAGTCCATACTTGCAACGCCCGTCAGTTCCACCGTCTGGCCATCCATCTGCAACGTCAGTCGCGCCGGACTGCGTAGAATGGGCAGGCCTATGCGAAAGAACTCCACTCCGCGCAGCTTCCAGTCGGGCATGAGCATACCGCTGCTGCCGGGTTGAATCTCCAGCTGTACGTTCGCCTGATCGAATTCCGCCCGCGCCTCAACACGGCCGGCGTTCATTTTCAACTCTCCGCTTCTATTGCTCATACCAAACTGGCCGACAACGACTCGAAGCGATTCATCGGTATGTTCTCTTGTAAAGGAACGGCTCTGCCCCCCGGAGTAAACAAGCATTGAGATGCCGTTGTTCAGCGTTCCGGGACCTACATTGCTGATCATATAGATCAGATCAATATGATAGCCCTTCCCCGAAAAATTGATATTCCAGATTTGAACGTATCCATCATCTTTCAAAGGCTGGAAGGGCTGATATACAGAAGGGACGGCCTGGGCGAACAAGGGAACAGAAAGCAGTATCAGGCCAACAAAGACAATTTTGCGAATCATCTGCCCTCCTGCCGAGCGAGACTGAAGAGAAGCAAGGCTGACATGAATGTCAAGCGAATATCCGAACTTGATTCAGAACCGAGATACTTCTTGCTCGACTTTTCTTTTTCCGTGTTTAAGACGAACGGCAAAAAGCATTGACCGTTGCCAATCGAATCCGTCTACTCTATGAGAGCATCTGTCATGAGAAGATTCAAGATAATCCTGTCTGTGGCCATGCGCCTGGCCATTCCGGGCTCCATGCTGCTTGCCAGCCACTGCCTGCCGGCGCTTGATGCGCCTGATTCACAATCACAGCTTCTAGAAGCCATCTCAAATATAAACTACTGACAAGTACTTTTTGCTTGTACTGCCGAGGGGTTCGTACAAGGATAGCTCCTATAGGAGCTCTATCATGGATATCACAGATGCCCAATGGAAGATCATAAAGCCTCTTATCAAAGAACCAAAGCCACGAGAAGACGGGAGGGGACGGGAGAGAATTGATCCGCGAAGTATTCTAAATGGAATCTTGTGGATTTTGAAAACTGGAGCCCGCTGGCAGGATCTACCGGATAGGTATCCTTCCTATCAGAGTTGTCATCGTCGCTTTCAGGAGTGGACTCGTAACGGCACAATTGAAAAGATTCTCCTGGCTCTGGCGAGAGACCTTGAAGAACGTGGTGGAATTGACATTGAAGAGAGCTTCATAGACGGAACATTCGTTTCGGCTAAAAAAGGGGGCTCAAAATCGGGAAAACAAAGCGTGGCAAAGGGACCAAGATCATGGCAATGGCAGACGCTTCCGGTCTTCCTATCGCCTGCTGGATTGAAAGCGCTTCGCCACATGAAGTCACTCTCGTAGAGAAGACTATTGATCATAAGTTCACAAGAAAAACTCCTCGAAGGATTATCGGTGACCGAGCTTATGATTCCGATAAATTGGATAAACAACTTCGAAAGAGAAAAATCAAGATGATCGCCCCGCATAGACGGGGCCGGAAAAAGGAGAGCACACAGGATGGGCGGGAGCTGCGTCGATATAAACGCAGATGGAAGGTCGAAAGACTCTTTGCCTGGCTCCAGAATTTTCGCAGAATACTCAATCGATTCGAGAGGTACTGGGAGAACTACCTTTCGTTTGTCCGGTTAGGTTGTATCGTTATCCTCCTCAGGCATTTTTGAGATGGCTTGTAAACTCTTCACTGCTCTGTACAATAACGGGAAGCTGTAACTCATCGACAGGGATTACCTTTAACACTACATCGACGCGCTCCCTTTCGTTCGCGCAGGCGATGGATACGTCTGTCACTCCCACGCTACTTGCCGAGGCCTATGACGGGGCGACCTATAATACGATCCCTTCGGCGGGTTCACAAATCAGCTGGAGCGACGACAGAACTCTCCTGATTACGATTAGCTGGGGTCGGTTTCCCGAGCAGACAGATCTGCGGTTCACCGTGTCTGGACTTCTTGATTCGTCGGGCACCCCCGTCGCCGATGCAATCGATAATTTTACGGGGCCTGCGGCGAATCGCGTCTCTCCTGTCGTGGAAGCCGGACAGATGGCATGCTCTTATTTCGATGGAGCGGCCTGGGTGGCCGACGGCGCATGTGCGCAGGTGTATACAGTCGGCGATGCAAACTATCCTTTCGGCCAGGATTCTCACTATACGAACGTTCCTGTGGCCCGTAGCTATTCAGGACCGACCGCTCACGCAGTCTTCACGACGGACTATACGACGACGGATAACGTAACGGGCCTCGTATGGAAGACCTGTAACGAGGGAAAAACCGGCGCCGCATGCGCCGGTGTGGCCACCACGTATACATGGTACGATTCGATCAATGCCTGCAGCGGCTTAAACGCAGCCAATGCAGGATCGGGCTATGCCGGAAGAACCGACTGGCGATTGCCGACCATCCAAGAGTTAAAAAGCCTGCCGCATTACGGAGTTGCAGCCCCTTCCATCGAGGCAGCGTACTTCCCGGCAACCCAGTCAGCGAACCACTGGACGGCCACAACGAACGTCGCGAACATTGCCAATGCCTGGTTCGTGAGCTTCTCCACCGGCGGCTTCATCGATGCCACGGCGAAAACATCGGCCATGGCCGTTCGTTGTGTCTCGGGAAATCTACCGAATACGCGAAGCCTTACCGATAACGGCAACGGAACGATCACAGATAGCGCGACGGGGCTCATCTGGCAGAAGTGCAGCATGGGTCAGGCCAACGACGCCACCTGTAGCGGCGCCGTAACGACGGCTGCCTGGGCGGCGGCAATGTCTTATTGCGAGAATCTGACGCTTGGCGGACGATCGGACTGGAGGCTTCCTTCGGCGACTGAATTGCGCGGCCTTGTCGATGAAACCCGCTTCAACCCTGTCGTAAATCCCGTCTTCTTTCCATCAACTGCCGTAAGCTATTACAACACGGCAACATCAAGCACGACAGGACCGACTAGCATGGTATACATATCGATGGGCAGCGGTCGCATGAATGCCCAGAACAAGAACAGCCCGTACGCCGTTCGCTGTGTGACGAACTGAAAAACACGGAGTAAATGCTATGCAAAAATATTTTAAAAGCCTGGCAGAGTTGAAAAAAATTCGTCCTATCATGACGATGCTCTGGCGGAGTAAAAATAAATCCGTCGTTCTATCCGTTCGCAGGGTCCACAGATTCAATCCTGTGGCTGCGCTTTTTCATCTGTTCCCGATTCTTGCATTCGCTTCCCTGTCGGCTTGTCTTCCGACTCTTCAGAGCCCCGATTCTGGCGAAGCTCTCTTTCATCCCTCTTTGCTCTGCAATCTCACCGGGGATTGCGCCTCACATAACGGACTGTCCACGCCCGCGTTCACACCCGCTGCCGGTCTCTACAATTCATCTCAGAACGTGACAATCAGCTCAGCCAGCTCAGGCGTGCTTCTCTGCTATACGACGGACGGCTCTGATCCGACATGTGATACGACTCCGACCTGCACAACAGGAGCGGCCTATGCAGCTGCCATACCTGTGTCGGCTACGACGACGCTCAAGGCCATCGCCTGTAAGGCCGAGACGGCCAGCTCATCCATCCGCACCGGACTGTATACAATCGACACGACCGCACCGGGAGCGGTTGCGCCACTGAACGCCGTCGCCGGAGACACGCAGATTAATCTATCGTGGACGAACCCCGCAGACGCCGACCTCGCAGGTGTCCGTCTTCTAAGAAAGATAGGCGGATTCTCGGTTGATGAGAACGATGGTACGGTCGTTTACAACGGGCTTTCCACGACGGCCGTCAATACCGGACTGGTTAACGGAACGACATACTACTACACCGCCTTCGCCTATGATACGGCAGCGAATTTTTCGACCGGAACACAGGCATCTGCGACGCCGATGGCCGGAACGGCTAACGCTCCCTCTTACACTCCGGCTGCCGGGCTTTTTAATGCAGCACAGAACGTCGCAATATCATCGACGACGGCCTCAGTCACCATCTGCTACACGACCGACGGATCGGCCCCGGCCTGCGATGCGACGGCTACGTGCACCAATGGCTCAGCCTACGGCGGTCCCGTGGCCGTTTCGGCGACGACGACGCTGCGAGCGCTGGCCTGCCGTGTCGGCTACTTTAACTCAGGTATATCAGACGGGACCTTTTCTATCGATGTGACCGCACCCGGTAACGCCGCCTCTTTCGTGGCCACTCCCGGGAACGGATATGTCGATCTTTCCTGGACGAATCCGGGCGATGCTGATCTTGCCGGCGTTCGCATTCTCAGAAAGACCGGAGGTTATCCGACCGATGCGAACGATGCGGGGGCGACGATCGTTCACAGCGGCCCCGGTACGTCGGCAACGGATTCGGGATTGACCAACGGCACACAGTATTACTACGCCGCCTACGCCTATGACACGGCGGGCAATTTTGCATCGGGCGTGCAGGACACGGCAACTCCCGACATCCCCCCCGGTACAGGACTCTGGGCGCGCACCGTTACAGGAGGCGGCGGAGATAGCGAATTCACTGCAGTAGTATTTGATCCTGTAAGCAATGCCATTTACGCCGCAGGATACATCAAAGGATCCGGCGTCTTCGACTTCGGTAACGGAGTCACTATTAGCGGCTTTTCAGCAACGGGAACGCATCCGGTAATCGTGAAATATGCGTTAGACGGCTCGGCACTCTGGGCGCGCACCATAGTGTCGGGCCCTACTATGACATCGGCTCGATATCAGGCTCTCGCCGTTAACTCATCGGGCGACGTATTCGCGGCGGGAATGATACAACAGACGTCACCGGTGGATTTCGGAGGCGTTTCAGCAACGGGAATTGTGGCAGGAACCACGGCCGTCCTTGTAAAGTACGATTCCTCGGGAACGGTTCTCTGGGCAAGAACTCCCATCAGTGGAACGCAGTCGACGTCATTCGATGCGATCACGATAGACGCTTCGGATAACATCATGTTAACCGGCAACCAACAGTCCACATCCGCAGTGGATTACGGAGCGGGCGTGACCATAAGCGGAGGCACGACAAACGGCAACACACTCGTCGTAAAATATGATAACACCGGTATGCCGCTCTGGGGACGCACCACCCTCAGTGGAATGACTGCAAATCAATCGCGCGGCATCGCCGTTGATCCCATGACGGGAGATATCTACGTGGCCGGCTCGCAAATGGATACGGGCACCTATGATTATGGCGGCGGAGTCACGTTAACCGGCCTTTTTACGACATTCAATCTCTTTGTGTTACGTTATGACGCAGCGGGCTCTATTCAATGGGGCCGCACTACCGTTGCCGGACTGCAAAACACTATCTTCTACGGTGTCGCCGTCGACGCCTCCGGAAACGCCTGTGCCGTCGGTCAGCAGACAAACACCGTAACCTACGATTTTGGCGGCGTCACGTCGACAGGTGCCGGTACAGGCGCTAACTCTGCGCTTGTATGCTATAACTCCTCCGGCGTGCCCCTGTGGGCTCGTACCACAACAGTGGCCGGTGGAAGCAGCAGCCCCTTTAAATCCGTTACTATTGATTCTGCCGGCAATATACTGACGGCCGGCTATCAGTACGGCTCCGGATCATACAGCTATGGAGCGGGAGCCAGCGCAACGGGGTCATATATCGGATACAATCCGAACCTCGTTAAATATGACAGCGCGGGAACGCCTCTCTGGGCCCGGTCGACGATCGTCGGTGCGAACTCCAGCCAGTTTTATTCCGTTACGACGGACGGAACGAACCACGTCTACGCTGTGGGAGCACAGACAGGAGCTACGGGCTACACCTATAGCCCCGGCGTAACGGCGACAGGCGATCATACGGGCGTGAATGCGGTGATCGTGAAGTACAGTCCCTGATCCCGAGAAAGTTGTGGCCTCTATCATCCTGAGGCCACAATTGAGGGCTATCGCCAGTCCCGCAAAAAGGCTACCTGATCCTGTAAGGCGACATAATAATATTATTGTCACGTTACCCGAATCTTTCCATCAGGAACATCATCAGGAACATACTCTTTTCAGTTGACCTTGCCCGCCTTCTGTCCGCTGTGGAATTATGTCCCTTAATCCCCAGCAGGCCGAGGCCGTGATGCAGATTCACGGGCCGCTTCTCGTCTTTGCCGGGGCCGGAAGCGGCAAGACACGCGTCATCACGCACCGCATCCGCAACATGATCTACAAAGGGATCGCGCCCTCCTCGATTGTGGCCGTCAGTTTCACGTCCAAAAGCGCTAAAGAGATGCGCGAACGTCTGATCCACATGATGGGCCGCAAAGAAAGCCGCGGCATCGTTGTCTCTACATTTCATGCACTGGGCAACCGCATCCTGCAAGGTGATATTCGCCTGCTCGGATACAGAGATCCGTTTACGATTCTCGACGGCGACGATCAGTTGAGTATTTTCAGAGATCTCTATCGCTCGTTAAAGATGGATCCGGACGATGCGAAGAAGGAGGGAGCGGCCTTCCTCGTTTCTCTCTGCAAGAACTCGGGCATGTCGCCCGAGGAATGGGCGCTTCAAAGGGCGCTTCCGTTTAACGATCAGATTTTTCTTGAACTGTATACCGGCTATCATCGTACGCTGAAATCGCTGAACGCCGTTGATTTCGACGACCTCATCCTTCTGCCGCAAAAACTGTTTCGCGAACATCCGGAGGTACTCGAACGCTATCATCGACGTTTTCGATACTTTTTGATCGACGAGTTTCAGGATACGAACCCATCACAGTATTCGCTGCTGCTACAGCTTGCCGGCCATACGAGAAACCTCTGTGTCGTTGGCGACGACGATCAGTCCATCTACGGATGGCGAGGCGCCGACGTCGGCATCATCCGTAACTTCGAAAAAGACTTCCCAGAGGCGAAGACGATCCGGCTTGAGCTGAACTATCGTTCCACGCAGCAGATTTTAATGGCGGCTAACGCCGTCGTAAAAAACAACACAAAGCGCGTGCTCAAAGAGCTGAAACCGACGATTGCAGGCGGCGTGCCGTTGCGACTGATGCTTGCCGAGAACGAAGAGATGGAGGCGGAGCGAGTCGCTTCGGTTATCAAAGACAAGATCCTGCGTGAGAACCGCACGCCGGGTGACTTTGCCATTCTCTATAGAACGAACTTCCAGTCGCGCGCCTTCGAGCAGGAGCTGCGCAAACAAAATATTCCTCTGCACGTCGTCGGCGGCTATCGCTTCTTTGACCGCAAAGAAGTGAAAGATACCATCAGCTATCTGCGCGTTCTTGCAAACCCATCCGACGAGGTGAGTCTTCTGCGCGTCATCAATACTCCGAAGCGCGGCATCGGCGAGGGAACGATTAAGAAAATCGGCGAGTATATCGAAAGTCAGTCGGCGAAAGAAGGCCACCGCATTCCCTTCTACGAGGTTCTTCAGCGTATGGAAGGCGGTCCCGGTCTGATCGAGGGAATTCCGTCCAAACAGGCGGCGACGCTACATGAATTTAAAGAGCTGATCGAGCACTACCGGCGCGAATTCTCAAGAGCCCGGAAGATGGCGCCCGTTCTTGCCGCTCTGATTCGCGATCTTAAATTCGAGGCCGAGTTTTTACGAGAGGGCGATAACGATGCGGCGGCGAAGGCGCGCATGCTTAACCTTTCAGAGATCGTGAACATGCTTTCCTATTTCGAAGATCAGT
The DNA here is from genome assembly GCF_000243335.1 of Leptonema illini DSM 21528. Classification (NCBI taxonomy): domain Bacteria; kingdom Pseudomonadati; phylum Spirochaetota; class Leptospiria; order Leptospirales; family Leptospiraceae; genus Leptonema; species Leptonema illini. The sequence goes on from NZ_JH597773.1 coordinate 2,717,970, forward strand.
GGGATGAATCGAAGCCGCCCGGCCTCTTTGATTTTCTCGCACGGATCAGCCTGCAGGCGTCGGATCAGGACGACGATAATCCGCGCGGACGCGTTCAGCTGCTTACGCTCCATCTGTCGAAAGGCCTTGAGTATAACGTCGTTTTCCTGAGCGGCATGAACGAGGGCATATTTCCGGCAGGACGATCGCTTTCGGAGGCGGGCGACCAGGACGAAGCTCTTGAAGAGGAGCGACGTCTGTGCTATGTGGGCATCACGCGGGCCCGGCAGGAACTCATACTGACGCATTCGCAGGTGCGGCGGCGCTTCGGCGAAGAAGAGGTGCTTGAACCCTCGCGCTTCCTGTCAGAGATTCCGCCGGAGCTGCTTGAAATCGACGAAGGCCCTTCTGAAGAAGAACTCGCCAGCAGAGAGAAGATGTTTCTCGACGACTTAAAGGCCATCTCGGCCGAGGCCGCTGAAGAAGCAGAAATCCGCGAAGCCGAGAAAGGCCGCGAGGCCGAAAACGAAGCGAACCGGCGCGAAGAAGAACGTGTGCGGGCCCTGCTTTACGGGAAATAAGGCCGCATTAAAAGCAAATGCCTCCCTCCGCCGCAGAAAGCCACACCGTGTGCTAACCTTTTTCAGATTGAAGAGCGGCAAAGGCGGCGCCGACGCCCTTGCCCTGACGTCGCAGCTCATGAAAATCATGAAAGACCCTGTATTCGTCGGGGATGTCGCCGAGACGGGCAAAGTCGATAATAAAGAACTCGCCACGGGCTCCGGTTAATACATTCCCTTCATCGTCAAAAAGCGACGATTCGGTGATGATGCGTCTTTTCTGTTTTTCGGCGACTGTCGATCTAACGGTATGCCTCTTCTTCAGCGGAACAGGCTTTCTATATTCCATATGCAGACGATGGGTAACGACGGTGAATCCGTTCAGCCAGGCGACAGAGCCCATGGCCTCGTCCATTAAAGTTGCAAGAAACCCACCGTGCACATGGTGCGGAGGCCCCTCGACCTTCTTGCCGGGATGAAAGCGAAACCAGAAGGTCTCATGCTTTTCATCATAGTATTGTTCGAGCTTCCTATCAAGAGAGAGAAGCAGCCGCGAAGGCGCAAACGGTAACGTGATGGCATCGGCAGGAATCTGCATATTGACATTTCAATCAATCTCCATGCCCGGTCCAGCCTATTCCGCCTGCTCGCGAAGCACAGACGCTACCAACGCCCATACGACTGTGCGCATCAACATCGCTCCGATACTTTTGACGGCTACAGTTCCATCCGTAAAGTAGATGAATACGAGAGCAAGCAAAACAACAGCGTGGGCAAGTGCAATAATGCCGGCGGGCCACGAAATCTTGAATCGCTTCCAGAGCCGAGCAAAGACGGATGAGAAACGAAACAGTACGGCGAGCAGGAAGGTCAAACCCGCGAAAGCGGCTACCACATTATAGGTAACCAACCAGCGTAGTACGATCTGCTCCGGCTGACTGGCGCCTGTCAGAACGGCCGTCCCCTCGAAGATTGTGGCAACGGAAATTAGAAGAGCCACGGCGACCACCACCCATCGGCTCCACTTTTGCAACGTATATGATTTCATGATGTTTTTCCTTATTAAGAGGTTTATCAGAAGCCAGACATGCGCTCCCGGGAACCGTCCTGCTCCTTTCTCGCCGACCTTCTATTCTTCGTTTTTTCTTGCCCGCCATTAAAATGTTGTCGAAAGATCGTTTATGGCCTAATATTTAGGTACCTAATCTTTTCTGTCAACAGGAAAACCATATGATGAAAGCGCCGTTGTTACTGCCGGGCGACCTGCTCATGAACCGCATCACCGGGAACGTTCTTATCGCGGGGCATGAGATATCGCCCGACACGATCGAACTGATGTTTCGAACGGCGTCGTTCACCGGACTTTTCTCTGCATATCTGGAGCGTCATTTTCAGCGTTACGGTCTCTCGCAGCCGGGCTTCATGCTACTGTTGCTTTTACATACGCAATCCGAGGAAACATGGACGGCCGCACGCCTCGCCGACACGCTCGGGGTTCGTGCGCCGACGATGACGGGCATCCTCGATACTTTACAGAAGCAGGGATTCATAGAGCGACAGCCCTCGCAGCACGATCGGCGAAAAAACAGCATCGTGCTCACATCGACGGGAAGAAAAAAGCTGAAGCGCATTCTGCCCGATCATTTTCGCCGTATTCAGGCCGCCTTCGGACGCCTTGCCACTCCGGAATTCAGGGAAAGCTGTCAGGCCGTCTTTTTGCAGCTCGAAGCGGCGGCGACCGAGCTTGCAGGGAATAACTGATATGCGCTCGCTGTTGACCTTCTTCCTGCAACGTCCGATGGTTGTGACGATCAGCATGCTGGCGCTACTGCTCATCGGTTTTCAATCGCTCGTCACATCACGTAAAGAGGGCTTTCCCGAGATCTCGCTCAATCGCATCGTCGTTCGCACGCTGTATCCTGGAGCCTCGGCCCGCGATGTAGAATCCGAGGTGACGGATTTGATCGAAGAAGAGCTTCAGGAGGTTGAAGGGATTAAAGAAATCCTTTCTTATTCAGAAGAGAACATATCGCGTATCGAGGTTAGAGGGAAAGAAGAACTGAAGCCCGAGCAATTCCGGCGGCTTTACTCCGACGTGGAGAATGCCATCGGTCGTATTGATGATCTTCCGGACGGTATTCGCGGACGTCCGGCGATCGATGATGTTACGACGGCCGATATTCCGATCCTTGAAATCGCCTACTCTGGTTCGCCCGACGCTCTTACCGTTTATCTTGAAGGCCTGGAACGCAGGCTGCGACGCATTCCCGGCGTTTCGGGCATTGATATCGCGGGCCTGCCCGATGAAGAGATCCATGTCTTGATCGATGCAGCGCTTGCCCGAAAACACCATGTCGATCTGCGCATGATATCGAAGGCGCTTGCTCAGCGTAACATTACCGGATCGGGAGGCATCCTCTACAATCCCGACGAAGAGCAGAAGATCACCATTTCGCAGGGGTTAGCATCGTTTGAAGAAATATTGAACACGCCGATTCTCGGCAACACGGACGGCTTTGATGTCAGACTGCGCGATGTCGCCCGTGTCGAAAGAGGCAGAGAAGACGTCAGGCTTATTGTGAGAAATAACGGTCAAAACGGCGCGATTCTGTCGGTCCGGAAGTCGGGTCAGGCCGATCTGCTTGATACGGTGGAAAGGGTTCATCGCTTGCTTGAGAGCGAAGAGTTACCCGACGGTGTAAGCCAATCCGTTCTTGTCGACCAGTCCACGTTGACGAGAGATCGTATCTCTCTTCTCGCCGGAAACGCAGCGATGGGATTCGTTCTTGTGCTGCTTGTTCTCATGTATTTCCTCGATCGTACGACTGCTCTCTGGACGGCCTTCGGAATTCCCGTCACTCTTCTGGGCATGATCGTTTTTCTGAAGTTCAACGATATCTCGATCAATCTGATCTCACTTGCCGGATTTATTATTCTAATCGGAATGCTTGTGGACGATGCCGTCGTCATAGCAGAACAATATCGCTCCAATCGCGAAAACGGTATGGAGCCGCGCGAGGCGGCCACTCAATCCGTCACGCGTATGTTCCTGCCGGTGCTTGCCAGCTCGGCGACGACGATGATCGCCTTTGCGCCTCTCTTTATGATAGGCGGATTCCCTGGAGCCTTTATCTGGACGATTCCGCTCATGATCATCGTAGGATTGACCATATCTCTGCTCGAAAGCTTCTTCTTTTTACCTGTTCACCTTGCTCATGCAAGGCAGAGGGCTCCGCGGCAGAATCGCCTCATGCCTCTGCTTGAAAGGCTTTATCGGCAGTCTCTGGAATTCTTTATACGGCATCGTTATCGGGCCATGGGCGTTTTTCTCCTGATGCTCGTAACATCTCTCGTCACGCTCAGGCTTTCGGTGCGAAAAGATCCGTTTCCGCAAGACGCGGCCGATACATTCTCGATTTCCATTACTCTGCCGGCCGGAGCGACGATCATGCAGGCACAGGCAGAGATGGAAAGCCTTGAGGCAATTTTGCGAGAAAGAATCGGGCCAGACCTCAAAGGAACGAGCATCCGCATTGGAACGCAGATAGAAGACTCTACCGTCGACCGCGGCGCACAGAGCAACCTCATCGTCGCCCTCGTCTATCTTATATCGTACGAAGAGCGGGACCGTACTGCCGAGACGATCATGAACGATCTGCACGATCCTCTTAAAGACCTGGCACGGAAAAACGGGATGCAGTATGCTCTCAATCTGAAACGCCTCGGCCCTCCGATGGGCCGGGCCATTGAGATTCGACTGCTTTCAGATGATGACGTTAGCCGAACGACAAAGGCCCGAGAGATCATGACCTATCTCGAAAGCATTCCCGGCGTTACTCATGTCGAGCTTGATGAACGTGAAGGACTTCGCGAGACCGAGCTCGTCCTCAATCAGGGATTACTCAGCGCAGCCGGGCTTCACAATCAGGATATCCTGACCTCGCTGCGCATAGCGCTCGATGGAACGATCGTTTCCCGTATTAGAGAAAGCGATATGGACATCCGCCTTAAACTCAATCGCAGGATTAATGAAAGCGGCGATTTCATCAAAAAGATTCCCGTGATTAACAGGCTTGGTATCGTCGTTCCTCTGGAGCGTTTTGTGACCGCCGGCGAAGGTCGATCGCCAGCCAGTATCACCCACGTCAACGCTATGCGTTCTACGACGGTTCTCGGCAATGTGGATAACCGAATCATATCGCCGACCGACATCATGGACATTGTAAATCAGAAGTTTTCTCGTGCCGATGGGGTGCTTCTTGAATTCTCGGGTCAGCCGGTCGAAACATCATTAATCTTCGCCGGTCTTAGCTCGGCCTCTGTCGTTGCTCTGATCGGCATCTATCTTATTATTGCGCTGATCTTCAATTCATATACGAAGCCTTTTATCATCCTGCTTTCTCTTCCGTTTATGGCCATCGGAATCGCCTTCGTATTGATCAGCCATGACGTTCCCGGGTCGATGATGGTCGGAGTAGCCGTCGTCGGTCTGATGGGCGTCGTCGTGAACGCATCGATCGTAATGGTCGATACGATCCTGACCGATACGCAAGCGGCCACACCGGGAGAGATTCCGGGCAAACAGATCGTGATCGAAGGAGCCGTCTCGCGTCTTCGTCCCATTGTGCTGACTACAGCGACGACGGTGCTTGGCGTGTTGCCAACCGGCTATGGAATCGGCGGATACGATCCCTTCCTGTCGCATATGTCCCTGGTGCTCGCCTACGGGCTCGGCTTTGCCACGATCATTATCCTGATTATTATACCGCTGCTTTTTATGATCGGAACGGACATCCGCGGAATGCTGGATAGACGAAAGAGGAACGCCTTTTCCTTCTTGACAGCTCTGTTTGATCGGAAAGCCTTCTGACGTGTCCCTTGTTCGCATTCGTAATCTGAATACATGGTTTCCCGTGCGCAGCGGCGTCTTTCGCAGACGAACAGGCTGGGTCTACGCGCTGAACCATATCGATCTGAACATCGAGCCGGGCGAGGTGCTTGCCCTTGTAGGCGAATCGGGTTGCGGCAAAAGTACGCTCGGCAATTCCCTGCTCGGCCTTGTTCCACCTACATCCGGCACGATTGAATTCGACGGCAAGGCCATCGACATCGGCAAACCTTCGTCCTGGAACGACATCCGCACCGAGCTTCAGATCATCTTTCAGGACCCCTATTCGTCGCTCAATCCGCGACATACGGTTTTTCAGATTCTCGCCGAGCCGCTTCTTCTGCATAAGCAGGCGACGCGAAAGAACGTGCGCGAAAAGGTCGCCGAGCTGCTCTCACTTGTCAGATTGCCGGTCGACAGCATGGATCGTTATCCGCATGCCTTTTCGGGCGGCCAGCGTCAGCGCATCGGCATCGCCCGCGCCATCGGACTGCGTCCGAAGCTGATCGTATGCGACGAGGTCAGTTCGGCGCTCGACGTTTCGGTACAGGCGCAGATCGTCGAGCTGTTGCTTGATCTGAAGAAGCAGTTCGCCCTTTCCCTCCTTTTTATAACGCATGACCTTTCGCTTGTGCGTCACATAGCCGATCGCGTCGTCGTCATGTATGCGGGGCGTATCGTCGAAATGGCTCCGGTAGAGAAGATCTTTCAGGCGCCGGCGCATCCGTATACTCGAGCGCTGCTCGATGCCATCCCCGTTCTTGACAGGAATAAAAAGCCCGGCCTGCTTGAGGGCGAGGTTCCATCTGCAACCGTGCAGCATACAGGATGTGTCTTTCAAAGCCGCTGCGCCTATGTCCAGGATCGTTGCCGCAGCGAACGCCCGCCGTCCGGAGACGTAGAAAAAAAAGAACGCGTCGCCTGTTTCTTCCCTCTAAAGACCGTCTCTGCTTGAGTCAGAGGCTTCTGCTGTCGATGCCTGATAAAGAGGACGAATATGACTGCGAAACAACGCCTGATCCTTATATGTGCGATTCTGTCTCTCGGAGTCGTCGCCGTCGCGGCCGAGCATAAAGATCGACGCATCACCGTCTATGACGGCACCGGCATCGTCGAGCTTGCCGATCAGTATATCGGAACGCCATATAAGTTAGGAGGCAATACGCCGGCCGGTTTTGATTGCTCGGGTTTTACAAGCTTCGTCTACAGCAAGGCCGGCTACAAGCTCAGCCGCACCGCCGACGGCCAGTTCGCCGAGCTGCGACCGATCAAGCAGCCCGAGATCGGTGATCTCGTCTTCTTTCGCATCTCGGGCGATCGGATCTCGCATGTGGGCATCTATGTCGGCGATCTGAAATTCATCCATGCTCCTTCCAGCGGTAAAACGGTCGAATACGCCGATATGCGCATCGCCTACTGGAAAACTCGCTACGCCGGAGCAAGGTCAGTATTTCAGGAATAATCCGAAAAACCCTTGAAAGCTACGGCGCAGAACCGATGCAGGATGCATGATTGCAAACAGGCTGCAGGCCCTTGGCCTCACCCTTCCCGAAGCTCCGCGTCCCGTCGCCGCCTATATTCCCGCGAAACGCAGCGGCGACATCGTCTACCTGAGCGGCCAGCTTCCCATGAAATCGGGCGAACTCATGTTGAAAGGACCGCTTCGCGGTGAGGCGCAGATCGCCGGGGCACAGGCGGCGATGAAGCAATGCTTCTTGAACGCTCTCGCCGCCGCCACATCGGTCGTCTCTCTTGAAGAGATCAAAGGCGTTCTGAGGCTGGCCGCCTTCGTGGCCTCTGCGCCCGAGTTCACGTCACAACATCTTGTCGCCAACGGCGCCTCAGAACTTGCGCTTGAAATCTTCGGCGATGCAGGCCGCCACTGTCGCACTGCCGTCGGCGTTCCCTGTCTGCCTCTTGATGCCGCCGTCGAGCTTGAGGTGCAGTTTCTTTTATGAGCAAAACGAGCACGGCACAATCCATGAATACCACCGCCACGCTGATAGATACGGCCGAAGAAAAGCCGTACGAAACGGCTCTGCGATTCCTGATGCGGTGGATAACGGTCAGCATCGTCGGATGGTTTCGCATCTTTTTGCGCATGGTGCGTTTCCATCTGCTTGTCGTGAGGTCCGTTTCGCCTCTGGTGCACGGCTTCATCATCGCCTCGATCGCTGTCGGAGTCCTGCCCGTCTTCGGATGGTTCCGCTATTCGATTTCGCTCGGCGAAACGGAAACCTTCGAGGTGACGACGAATCTCTGGTATCTCTTCTTTCTTCCAGGAGCCTCGTCTCTGCTGCTTATCTTTTATCCTTTCCAGAAGGCCTTTCAAATACAGACGGTACTCAGCGGCCTCATAGCGCTCCTGTATGTCGTCGCCTTCTTCTTCCCCGAAGGCCTGCATTACAACTTCAAACTACAGCCGCAACCGACTGTGTTTTATTTTGCGTATGCCGCCGCGCTCGCCCTGCACCTGACGCTCTGCGGAGTTCTCAAAAGACGCGAAAACGGAATCCTCTATAAGATACGCGAGCAATGGAAGATAAAGGCGGCATAACGGCGCAGGGTTATCCTCTGCTGAGCTTCGATCAGACGATTCGCTTTCTTTCCAATCCGAAAGCGTCGGATGTTCGCGCATCAGGCGACATATTCGAACACGGACGCCTGCTCAGCCTTATTTATGACTCCATTCAACGCCTGACCGAAGCGAACCGCGCTCGCGTCGAATCGTACTACCCCACCGATAAAGAGATTTACGAAGACATTCAGCTGCGCAAACGCGCCATCAGCGACCGGGCGCCCATGCCGCCTCACGGCGAGATGATGAAGGTATGCCTGATGATGGCCGAGCTGAATCCTCCTCCTTTCTATATTCTACGCGAATATGCCGTGATAGATAACCGGCTGCGCTTCATAACCAAGTTCGTCGCATCAACCGAGCATGAATCGGGCAACAGAGTATCGGACGGATTGCATCACGTGATCCATAATACGATCGCCACGATCAAGACGCATCTGATCGGAATGGACTTCAATCGTCCGCTTCAGGAAAAGATCGCCGTCTTTTCACGGCTTGAAGATCTGCCGGGTATCGTCCGTCTCGGTCGAATGGATCAGATCCTCTCTGACATCTATCTGCGCAAATCCGACATCGAGGCCCCCGAAGAGAAGGACGTGATTCGTCTGCAGAAGGTGAACCACTTTATTCGCGAGCATGTGTTTCGACCCGTTCTTGTCGAACTCACTAAAAGCAGGATTACAGTAAAGGTCGGATTGGACCCCCTTCGCAAGAGTACGGGAAGGCCTCTGCCCGACGTTATCCTTTTTAATAACCTGAATTCCATCCGCTTTCGTTCAAAGATGATCGTCGACCTGCTCGTTACGAAGCCCGTGCTCAAAGCCGTCGAGGCCGTGATGCCGCAGGGCTTCTCGGTGCTCGCCGAAAAGGACGACCGAGAAAAGATATCGCAGCTCGTCGCCGAAAAGGTCGTTGAGGCGGCAAAGACGCGTCTTGATCTGCCCGATGCCCTTGTAGAGATCTGCGCCGAACGCATCGCCCTTGACGCCTACATGAAGGACCTGGAAAAACAGGACCAGGTCGAGACCGACCGACAGGAGATGCAGAAGCTGCTTCAGCTTCTCAAGCAACAGAAAGGCGTCTTTCGCGCGAAAAGCGGACATCGACTCACCGTAAACGAACGCCTTCTTGATTTTCTTGTACGCGGGCTTTTCTCGGGCATCCTCATCGGAACGGAGCCCCCTTATGCCTTCGGGGCAAAGAACCTCTCGTCGAAGGATTTTCAATCCGTCTATCTGCTCTTGAAAGATAGAGAGGCGACGGCCCGCGCCATCGATCAGGCCGAAGAGCTGCATGAGAAAACGCAGGATGTCGTGCTGGTCAGGCTCATCGAGCAGATGACGGCATTCCATGAAAAGAGCGAGGCCGAGTTGAAAGAGATCATCGCTCCGGCCTATATCGAAAAGCTGCGGCGCCTCGTCGCCACCACGTATCTGCCGCAGCTTCCGCTCTTTCAGCGTCTGTGGCTAACCCTGAAAGGACGCCTTCCCGATTCGCGCATACAGAAGCGGCTCTGGGAGCAGTACGTCGCCCAATCGACCCGTCTGACATCGAAGCGCTCCGGTATTGCAGCCGCCGGAAAGACGCTCGAAGACGTGCAGGGCGGCCCCAGACAGAACAAGCTCGATGAGCGCATGCAGATCGTACTCGGGCGCATGGCCGATATCGCCGCCATGCTGTGGGAGAAGGGTCAGTTCCCCGATCGCAAGGCGATCATGACCTCGCTGCCGTCGCAGGAGGATCGCGCCGTCGCCGAGAGGCTGTTCGGCTTCATCAAGGCCGGAGCGGCCTCGACGCGCGACATTATAGAAATCCAGGTTCCGCACCGCGAGGCCATCTACGCCTCGCGCAGACATTTCGAGAATAACCTTTCGGCTCTTCGCGAGCGCTTTCAACGACGCATGGCCGACTTCGAAGGCCATGAAACGAAAGAAGGCGTTAAGCTTTCGATGAAGCATCGCACCGAAGAGAAAGAGGTCGTCCGCGCCATCGTGCAGACGTTGAACGGCATCGGCGCAGACTGAGCGCCCGGGCGTTAATAAGGTTTCGAATTGAGTCCGCTATGCACGCGTTCCGATCATTCCAGATGCGTACGGTCGTTCCAGCGCAGCATCTTCATCTTCGCTCCGTCATGCAACGAGCGAAAGTAGCATAACCCCGTATTCTCAAGCACGACGCGCACCGCATACTCTGACGGCAGCTCCAGTATAACCGAGGTCAGGCAGCGCAGGAAGTTGCCGTGTGAAACGACGACGATTCTGTAATCCCGCTGCGATGCCGCCGCATCGGCCAGCCGCGGCGCAAGATCAGACCAGAAGCCCGCCGCCCGCGCCACGACGTCGTCGATGCTCTCGCCGCCCGGATAGGCGTACGCAGGATCGTTCCGAAGCTGTTTCAAGATGCCAGGATCGACCTCGGGAATTAACCGCCCCTCAAGCTCACCGCAATGGATCTCTCGAATACGATCATCGAAGCGCACCTCGGGCAGAGCCGGCATGGACTCGCGAATCAGCGTGCTCGATTGCACGGCCCGGCCCTGGGGGGAGCAGATCCACTCGTCGACGCCTGCATAGTTCGGCCGGCCGGCCAGATAACGGCCGAGCCGCCGACACTGTTCTTCGCCCTGCTCCGTCAGCGCCGAGTCAAGGCTGCCCTGGATCTTCATGATGGAGTTGTATTCGGTCTCGCCGTGGCGAATCAGGCTCAGTTCAATCACAGGTCCGGTTTCGGGCTCAGGGGCAGCGGCTCAAGTGAAAAGCGGGAGGGGGGTGGTAGGTCGTCGAGCCGGGAATGACGATATAGATCCGTTCGGTAATTGATCGAATAAGAATTTTTTCCACGAAAAAAACGAAAGCCGCGAAAAAAGAAAAGGAGAGGGTATTCAAGAAGTATAGCGGCTCGCAGGCTGTCACAGCGGAGTACGGCTTTCCCTGCGATGTGTGGAAGGGTTCTCCGAAGCCGTACATCCGAAAACTCAAAAAAATGCTTCCCTTCCGGGGCGCCCGGGCATCCGTAGACAAAACTCGACCGCAATAATGGAGTTATTGTATGAGTCTGATTTCTACAAGACCACTGAAAATGATCCTTGCCTTATCGCTGATCCTGACCCTTGCCCGATGCCCGGGCGGAGACTCCTCTGATTCGTCGGCTGCTCTGCTTGGCCTTCTGGGCGGAGGGGGAAGCGGGGAGAACGCCGCCTCTCTGCCGAAATGTACGTCGGCCCTATGCCTGAACGGCAATGTCTCAGGCCTAATTTCGGGCGCCAGTCTCGTCATAGCAAATGGCGCAAAAACCTACACATTGCCCGAAAACGGCAGTTTCGGCCTGAACGCACAAACGGGTGACAACTATACGATTACGGTTCAGACGCAGCCGACAACGCTACGCTGCATCGTCACAAACGGGACGGGTACGGTTGGCGCTGTAAGTGTAAACAACGTCGTGGTTACATGCCCGATGGCCTATAAGAACAATCTCGTCTGGAATCGATGCTCGCACGGCCAGCAATGGAATGCCGAAGCTGGAGACTGTACGGGCACGGGAAATAGCGGGAATGGTTACGGAATCTTGAAAGTTCAGTACTGTTCAACGAACGATAACGCCTGCAATGATGCCGACGCCGCTGGTGAGATAGGTGTAAACGGCCATCTGAATGGTAATGGTTCCAGTTCGCTTTACAATGCCTGCAATAGTTTGAATCTCAACGGCGGTCTTTATGGACGCACAACTTGGAGAGTTCCCTGGAAAGATGAGCTAAAGAGCATTGTAAAATGCTCGAACGCAAAATCAACTCCACTGCCTGACGGTGAATTTTGTAACCTTCAATACCTCGTTCCGCAAATCGACGCGGCTTTATTCCCCAATACCGCGCATACGGCCCCCAATAGCTATGGGTACTGGTCAGCCTCAAGCTCCACCGCAGGCATTTCAGTATGGTTCACAAGTTTCGCCCATGGAACGACGACGACGGATAGCCAGGGCGTTCCCAAAACGAGTGCAAATCAAAACGTCCGCTGCGTTTCCACAGGCCCGTAATCGCTGTGACTCTCCTGCGTCGAGCTCGTAAATCATTGCTCGACGCAATAGAGATGCTTGGGTTGGTCGCAGCTTGAATTGTTCGAGTAATTCTGGCTCATCGAGGTCGCATCGGTGGCATTCGTAGCCCCCCATGCGCTTGATTGAACAGCACTCCCGTCTGTCCAGTTCTGGCATCGTTCATCCAAGCTGTCCAGCTGTTCCCAATACCCGCTGCCAATAAACAATCCAGTCCAGGTTGTCTGGGTGCCTGCTCCTATCGGGTTGCTCAACACACCAAACGGATAAATGCCAGCGGCATTCGTCTTCATGATCGGTTGATTGTCCGGCCTCACGTAAGTCACAAAGGGCTGCAAGCTCCAATCTCGACTCGAAAGTCGTGTCGGGTTTGCGCAGACAGTGCCGAATAAACATGGGAAGCGATTTGAATTATCCGCAAGCAGTGCCTTATATAGTTTCGAGTAATCTGGCCGCGTAGTATCTGCATTACAGATTGCATCCGCCCCGGCAATGCCGCCCAGATTTCCCGTATAAGCATCTACCGTCACAAAGATCTTCTTGTTCGGCTGCTGCACCATCGCCTGGATTTCAGCCAGGCTTAGCGCTCGGTTGTACAGACGCACCTCGTCGATCCCACCGTTCATATAATAGCCATCAACTCGGCGACCTATATAGAGCAGTCCGGTGCCCGGCGTTATCGTGGTAAGCGTACCTGTGCTCGAAATTTCATTTCCGTCGACGTAAAAACGCGTCGTTCCGCCACTTATAGTCGCGGCGACATGGGTGTATACATTCACAGGCATTGAAAAAGGAACACTGATAGCGTCAGTGCTCCCATTGCCCCATAGATACAGCACCATATTGCCGGCGATATTGTACAGTTCCAGAGAGAATCCTTTATCATCTGCGGTTTGCGTCGAAACAATCGTGAAAAAATCTCCAAAGCCCGGCAGCGTCGTGGGCTTAACCCAGGCCATCACCGTCATTGTGCCGCCGGGGTTGTGCACCGCGGAGTTCGGCGCAGACAGGAACTGGCTGCTTGCTCTCATAAAGCCGTACGCGCTGGCAGCAATACCGAAGCGATCGGTTGCAGGTACAGCCCCTCCTCCCGATGCGGTGAGCGGCTGATCCCAGCCCGAGCTATCCCACCATTCATCATCGGTGCCGTCTGCGCTATCGAGGGCATACCGGGCAATCAGGCCTGTCGGAACCTGCGTCGCCAGATAGCGGATCTGGCGATCCGGGAGAGAGGCGTTATAGATGCGGACGCCGTCCATGGCTACACCTTGTGCTGGCCCCAGCGCCCAGGACGTATTCGTCCCTGCATAGAGATTACCATTTGCCGTATTCAATGCGCCTGCGGCAACGGTTCCGATTGATTTTCCATTCAGAAATAAAGTAATGGTCGTTGAATTCGCCCTTAAACAGAGATGGCTCCATGTATAAAGCGGCAAACGTTGCCCGCTGGCTACATAGGGATTTGAAGGCACGCCTGCATTGACACCGGTATCGAGGATGTTGATCCCAAATCCGTCCGCAAAGCTGCCATAGCTGAGAACGATCTGTGGCGCGGCAAGCGTATACGGCTGAATCCAGCCGCACATCGTCCGCTCAGATGCGCCGAGTGGAAGTCCGGTCGATGGCGAATTCAACGTACCGTTTACACCAAAGCTCATCGCTCCGCTGCCGTCGCCGTCAACGCCTGTCGTCGTCGATGTTCCGCCGACCAGATTGATACCGCTTCGTGACGTATCTGCGTTGTAAGCGCCGCCGATCACATCATACTTGCGCACCAGTCCGCCCGTATTAAAGCCCGTCGCCGATTCATAGCACTGCACCGGATCGCAGGAGCTTGCCGCCGTATAGGCCATTTCCTTGCCTCCCGTATCGGTGACGGCGCTATTGCGAATGCGAATCTTATACGTCGCCTCGTACCACATATAGGCCGCATTCGGCGTCACGGTGAGCACGTTGTTGCTTACGCTTAACGATACGGGCAAACAGCTCGTAAAGTTGTTGTTAACGGGGATCACCGATGCGCCGCCGGCGTTGACCATTGAGATCTGGATGGCCTGCGAAGCGCATGACGTCGAAGAGTTGCTCGATACGGGCAGGTTGATGTTCTTATTAAAAGTAATCGTAAAGGGACCGGTTCCTTTATCAAATTCGAGCGTACCTGCATCGGCGTTCACCGAGGTCGAGGTAATCATGGGCGTACAGTCAAGGGCAAGAGCGACGCTTGTCGCGCCCATCGTTCCACTGGAAGCGGTTACCCAGGAGCAAGATTGATTCGGCGGCGTCGGAGTATTGAAGTTATAGCTCTGTCCGTTACCGACAAAGAACGAATACACACCGTTCCCGTTCACCGTCGTCGCCGGGTACGCTCCCGCTCCGTCAGGATCAAGCGTGAAGTTGCTCGCAGGTGAAACACCAAATCCCGTCACCGTAACGTTGATGGCCGCCGCCGGGGAGCAACTGATCGATACGCCTGTGACGTTCGCCCCCTGCATCGTTCCGTTTCCACTGACGGCGCAGAAAAGCGTATTGCCCGCAGCCTGAATCGGATTGGTCACAACGGCGACGTTATACGTCGATCCGCTGTTTACCGCATACAGGGCCGGGAATGAGAATGTCGTCGTCGATCCGCTGGAAGGAGCGGCGATCGTCTGATTGCTTGCCGGATCGCCGTTCAGTTGAACTACCATATCCTGCGAATAGCTGCCGGCCGTATAACCAGTAATCGTGCCCGAAACCGTGAAGCTGTTTGTCGTACAGGTAATCTCAACGCCAGTGATGTCTCCGGCGAGGTTCATGGATCCGCCGGTGATCTGATTGTTCCACACAAGCCCCATTGCATCTGTCGCACCGCTTGAGCCGATAGCACCGCCCGTTGTTCCTGCGTCGGTAAAGGCGCAGGTCTGCCAGGGATTCGTAGGGTTCAGGATACGGAGGTTATATGACGTTCCATAAGGAATGCCCGTCGAAGAGAAGGTCGCCCCGCTTACATTGATCGTTTGCGAGGCGCCACCCGTAACAGCAATACGCAGATTGCTACCCGCCAGGCCTATCACATTGCCCTTAATAAAATATGAATTCGGAGCGCAGTTCACAGGAACGCTGATATCGGCCGACGTTACGGTGCCTGTCGGCATGCCGATCGTACAGCTATGTCCGGTCGGCTGTGTTTGAATACCAACAGTGAAGGTATCGCCACTGCGAATTTTTGTGGCGAAGGGCGCAGAAACTCCGGTCGTCGTGATATTCAGGGTTTCCGTACCCGCCATCGTCGCCGGGTAAGCAGGCGGGCCGGCCTCTGCCGGATAGGTGGGGTAAGCACTTGTAAGAACGAGAGTACCGCTTGCAAGGCCCGTTACGTTAGCCCGTATGTTGTATCGATTGGTAACGCAAGAGGCCGAGATGCCGGGCACGACTCCAGGATACGATCCGCCATAAGTACCCGTTCCTCCTGTAACGTTACATGTTTGGTACGGATTGATCGGGTGGCTGCTCACTGTCACCGAATATCCTGGAGAGGTAGCCACAAGTGGAGTGCGGAAGGCAAAGTCCGTACTCCCGGATATCGGCCCGTTAATGGTCAGCGGGTCACCGCCATTGTTCAACAGAACAAGCCCCGTCCCCAGCAAACCGGCGGCTGGCACGGTCACTTTTACCGTTGCCGCATCGGCACAATTGACGTTAATACCCGAAACGTCGCCATTGCCAATCATCCCGCTTCCACCAACAACTTCGCAGAGCTGCGAGCCGCTACCATCCCGGGGGTGGGTCGTAATGACAACGTTGTAGCTGGAATCTGTGCGCAGACGAACAGGGAACATGAAATCGCTGGCTGGCGCGTTCAGTGTAACAGTATCACTATTGTTGGCAAGTACGAGTCCATTTAGAGTCAACCCGTTGACAACGCCCGAAACCGAATAAAGCGGGGGATTGATCGCGTCAAAAAGAAAGAATTCCGGAAGCTGGTCGATCAGATTCTTGCTGCATGAGGCGGCGAAGAGAAGCGGCAGCGCCAGCAGGCTCTGTAGAACGGCATTCTGAATGCTCCTTTTACTTCTCATAGGTGCAACTTCCGATATTATTGGTTGACAAATCGCGCCACTGGCTCCAGCCAACTCAAAAAACAAGAGTAGCCGCATTTTTTTTCAAAAAGCTTGCAGAAAATTCAAGAGACTGAACAGAAAACGAAAGAGTAAACAATCCCCAAAGAAGGCTTGTCCGTACAACTATCTCAACACCTGGTCGTTAATGAGACGGTTATACAGGCAGGTAAGGCGGGGTGGACCGTATCCAAGACGGTTCGGTTAGATATGTATAGCCTGTCCGATCGCCTCAGCCGCTGCCTCCATGATGCCCTCAGATAAAGTCGGATGAGCATGGATTGTGCGAGCAAGCGTATCGGCCAGCAGCTCGCCTTCGGCGGCTACAACGACCTCGCTCAGCATCTCGGTCGCATGCGATCCGATGATGTGGATGCCGAGCAGGCGATGATAGGCCTTATCGACGACGACCTTGACGAACCCTTCGCTTTCGCCCGACGCCCGTGCCCGACCCAGCGCCCGGAACGGAAAACGTCCGACGAGCACGTCATAGCCTCTTTCCTTCGCTTTCTTCTCAGTTAACCCGGCCGAGGCGACCTCGGGATGGCAGTAGGTACACGACGGAATCCAATCGTATTTCATGGGCTCGTACTCGATCTCGGGGCCCGTTTTGATGACGCCGCTTTCGCGCAGAGAAAGATATACGGCCTCGGCGGCATGAATCGCCTCATGTGAGGCGACGTGAGCGAGCGCCGGACCCGGGATGCAGTCACCGATCGCATAGATCGTCGGATTGCTCGACTGAAACGACCGATTCACACGAATGCGATCGCGATCAAGATCGACGTGCACGGCCTCAAGATTCAGCCGATCGGTATTAGCCGTGACTCCGGCGGCAAGAAGAAGGCGATCAAAGCTTTCGCGTCGCTCTTCGCCGGCCTGATCGGTGAAGACGACGTCGATGCCGCCTTCATGCGACGATGTCTGGCTGATGCGCGCCCCGGTATGGATAACGATGCCGCGGTCCCGGAATGTCTTTGTCAGCAGGGCGCTGATCTCTTCGTCTTCGATGGGCAGGATGGTCGGCAGGGCTTCAAGGATGGTCACCTCACTTCCCATCGAACGATAGAAGTCGGCGTATTCGATGCCGATCGCTCCGGCGCCGACGATGCAGAGGCGAGCCGGCCGCTCTTCAAGCAGCATGGCTTTTCTATAAGAAAGAATCCGATTCTCATCGATCTCGATGCCCGGAAGGCTTCGCGCTCGCGCGCCGACGGCGATGATAAAGCGACGGGCCTCGACGGTTTGATCGCCCTCCCCCTCGCGCGAAACGGAAATATGAGTCGAATCGATGAAGTTCGCATGTCCGCGGATAACGTCTATATTATTCTTGCGCATGAGATAGTCGACGCCCTTCGACATCTGATCAGCGACGCCTCTCGATCGCTGTATAATGGCGCCGAAATCGGCCTCCGCTCCCTGCACGCGAATGCCCGCCCGATCGGCAAAGCGGATCTTCTCGAACAGATGGGCGCTTTCAAGAAGGGCCTTCGTCGGAATACATCCCCAGTTCAGACAGACGCCGCCCAGGTTCTCGCGTTCCACAACGGCCGTCTTCAGGCCAAGCCTTGCTCCGCGAATCGCGGCAACATAACCGCCCGGACCTGCTCCGATAACGACAAGATCGTATTTCGACATGCTTTCCTCCGACGATAGAACCGGTTCCAAAACCCACGAGCGGTCTCCGGGCCGGTTCTTACAGATAGTATAGAAAATTGAGGATTGCCCGTCGGCGTAAATCCATTTTTTCAATCTGTTGCAGAAAAAATACATGTAGCATCTTTCATACAGACTACATACAGCCTGCATACGGCCAGAAGCGATCCGACAGTCAGGGCGGGCGCTGTAGACCGATGCGCGATTCAGCCGGTGCTCCGGGAGAACTGTGCTTTTACGCTTTTTCTTCGTCCGGTATTTTTTTTGAGTACAATCGATTCAAACGCTACCTACACAGGTATGCGATGGCTTATACCTGTGCTCCTCCTGACGGCCCCTCTTCAAGCGCAGAGCCTTGAAGGCTTGTGGCAATTTTCTTCGGATGGTCGGGCCTGGCAGTCGGTCAGGGTGCCGTCGAACCTGCATGGCCTCGTCGCCCCGAAAGAACGCCTGATCCTTCGACGCACGCTTAGCGTCGATACCGACGTAACAGGATGGCGCACGGGCATCGTTTCTGATGCGGCTCGCTTTTTCGCAAACGGTGTGGCGCTTAACGACCCCTCATCGCCGCCCACGTCGTATGATCGCAATCATATCTTGCGCATCGAGCCCGACGGCAGAAGGCTTGAGCTACGGATCGAGTTTCAACCATACTTCTCGCACGAATACGGCCTTCTGCGCGGAGATCCCGCCGTCGGCAACATCGAAGAGTTGCGCGACAGTTACACCATCGAACAGCTGCTTGTTCTACTGCTTCCTTTCGTGTTTATGCTCTTATCGTTCTATTATGCAGCGGCCTTCCTGCTTTTTCGAAGCGAGCGATCCGCCATCCCGCTTGCTCTCTTTCTCATGATACTTTCCATCTACCTTCTGCAACGCAGCGATCTCAAATACTCTTTACACGTCGATCTTCTACAACTGAAGCGCATTGAATATGTTTCGCTGATGCTGCTCCTGCCGACTCTTCTTCTCTTCTTTCATTTTCTTTTCAGGCGCCGCTGCGATCTGCGTCTGCGGTTTCGCAGGGCGATTCGCCGTATAACCTCTTTTATGGCCATCATATGCTCGGCCGCTCTCGTCGCTGCGGCCTTCTGGATTCTTTTTGAAGACGACATCCGCCTGTGGGATCGCTTCAATTCGCAGATCGTGCAGCCTGTGATCTGGCCGCTGCTTTTTCTTGTGATGGCGGTGCGGCTGATCGAGAACTGGCGCATCGGACGTCCGCTTATCATCGGCATCCTCATCGCTCTTACCGGAACGCTGCTCGATATAGCGAACCATCAGGAATGGATCAACACGCCACCGGCGGCGCCCGTTTCTCTGCTGGCCTTCGTCGGTGGGCTCGCTCTTTCGCAGGTCGAAAAATCGGTGCAGACTCGCAGAGAGCTTTCGCAGCTCAACGCCGACCTGGAGCGTCGCGTCGATCATCGTACGCGAGAGTATAAGAGAAGCCTTGCAGAGATCCGTACGTTAAAAGAACAGCAGGACGGAGATTATTATCTCACGTCTCTTGTGCTGCGACCGTTAAGCTGTCGCAATATGACGGGCGGGAACAGCCGTATGACATGGTCTTCGTTCACAAAACAGAAAAAGAGCTTCGCCTTTCGACACAACAGATCCGAGCTGGGCGGCGATATCAATATCGTCGAAACGGTGCGCCTTCGCGGACGCGAATACGTTGCCTTCTTGAATGCCGATGCGATGGGCAAGTCCATTCAGGGAGCGGGCGGCGCCGTCGTCATCGGCACCGTTCTTGGAGCGAGTCTGAGCCGCACAAAACGCCTGCCCGAGCTCTCTGCGTTATACCCCGAGGAGTGGCTGCGCAGATGCTACGAAGATCTGCAGAACGTCTTCTATTCGTTTAACGGCTCAATGATGGCATCGGCCGTACTGGGGCTCATCGATACGACGGCCGGATGCCTGTACCACTGGAACGCCGAGCATCCGCCTCTTGTTCTTGTTCGCGCCGGCACCGCCGACTATATTCATCCGTCTGGGATGCTCTATCGTCTTGGAGCCCCTCTGCCCGAACAGGAGCTGCGCGTGCACGTGTGTTCGCTTCGGCCGGGCGATGTGCTGTATGCAGGTACGGATGGGCGAGACGATCTTTCTATAGACGGTCGTATAGAATCTGATAGCGGTCGCTTTCTTCAAATCGTTACCGAACACGAAAACAGCAAGGCCGAGCTTTCGGCTCTGGTCGAACGCCTCGAAACGTTCGGCGCTCTCAGCGATGATCTTGCGCTTCTGCGTTTTGCCTTCACGGGCAAACAGCGCAGCCTTCCGGGAGTTCTGCGCCGGCAAGCGGCAACGCTGCTGCGTGAAAGACGCTGGAAGGAATCGCTGCCGACGCTCGAAAGCTATATCGAGCTGAACCCATCGGATGAACGATCGTTGCGAGTAGGCGTGCGCGTCGCCCGTCGCCTCGGACATCCGCTTGCCGAACGCTGGCATCGACGTCTGCGGCTGCGAGATTCGACGTCGTGAAAAGGAATGACGTCCTGATAAGCGACTTTTCTTCTGTACTTTATGGACGCATTCATTGGATGGTGGCAGGAACTGCCCACGCATATGGATCCGGTGCTTTTCTCGATCGGCTCCTTTGAACTGAAGTATTACGGATTGATGTATCTCGTCGCCTTTGTGCTGACCTATGTGCTCGCTCTCTATCGCACGAGAACGGAGTCGCGCTTCCCCTACAATTCGGATTTTCTGCAATCCTTCCTTACCTATCAGGTGCTCGGCGTCATTATCGGCGGTCGCGTCGGCTATGTAATTTTTTACAATCTGCCGTATTACCTCTCGCACCCTCTTGAGGCCTTTCTTCCGATCGCGATGGGCCCCGGCGGTATCGAGTTTCGCGGATTCGCCGGCATGTCGTACCACGGCGGCCTTCTGGGCGTTATTGTGGCCGGGTATCTCTTTACGAGAAAGTACAAGGTCTCGTTCGGAAACCTTGCCGACCTCTTCGCTCCGGTCGTACCGCTCGGTTATACATTCGGTCGTCTGGGGAACTTCATCAACGGAGAACTCTGGGGCCGCACGACGGAATCGGCGATCGGCATGATCTTTCCTGACGCTCCGGGCCTTGATCTGCGTCATGCCTCGCAGCTTTACGAAGGATTCTTCGAAGGCATCGTGCTCTTTTTGATTCTCTGGTCGATTCGACGTCGGGCCTTCCCCGAAGGTTCTATGATGCCGTTCTATATCTTCGGTTACGGCTTCTTTCGCTTCTTCATCGAGTTCTACAGAGAGCCCGACGAGCATCTGGGCTTCGTCCTTTTTTCATTGTCGATGGGGCAGCTGCTCTGTATTGCCATGATGATCGCAGCGATAGCCATCTTCATCTGGATGAAAAAGAACAATCCGATTCCCGATATCGCTCCGGTGAAGGCCGACAGGAAGAAGTAAATGCAGCGGCGATTCAGTCGCTTTGCCGATACCGTTCTCGGTGAGCCGGGCATCTTCCGGCTCATGGACGATCTCGACGCGGCGCTAACAGGATCGCAAAAACTGCATATGCTCGGCGGCGGCAATCCGGGTAACGTCGGGCCCGTTAGCGAATATTTCAGAAGGGCCTTTCTTCGTATCGGTGAAAGCGCCGACCACTTTGCCCGCGTCGCCGGCCGCTATGACGGGCCGGCAGGCAACACGCAGTTTCGCAAGGCGTTTGCTGCAAGCCTGAGCGCCATGTACGGATGGTCGTTAACCGAATCAAACGTAGTGCTCACACAGGGCAGTCAGAACGCCTTTTTTCTTCTGCTCAATCTTTTCAGCGGTCCTTTTCCCGACGGCCGGGGCCGTAAGATCCTCTTCGCCCTGTCGCCCGAGTACATCGGCTACGAGAACTCCGGGCTGCATGAAAACTCTCTTCTCGCCGTCCCTTCGAAAAAAATACCTCTTGGCGACGGCTTCTTCCGTTATACAATCGATATCGAGCGAATAACGCAGGCGTTACAGACAGGCAATATCGGAGCCATCTGCATATCACGTCCGTCGAACCCCACAGGCGGTATGCTTGAAGACGACGAGATGAAGAATCTTTCGTCTCTGGCCCGGCAGTTCGACGTACCTTTAATCGTCGACGGAGCCTATGGCGACCCTATGCCCGGCGTTGTCTATGGCAATGGTCGACCCTACTACGACGATAATACGATCTTTGTTTTGAGTCTTTCGAAGACGGGATTGCCGGGCATTCGCACGGGCATCATACTGGCACCGGCCGATGTCTGCTCCGTCCTTGAACGCATCCAGGCCGTGCAGCATCTTGCTCCCGGCGGATTGGGCCCCGCCCTCGTTCAGGAGGGCATTGCCGATGGTTCGTTTTTCAAGCTGTGTAAAGAGCATCTGCCCGTTTTTTACAGAGAAAGGCAGCGGCTCGCCATCGACACCCTATTCAATGAACTGGAACCCGACAGGGATGTTCAGATACACAGGCCCGATGGGGCCTTTTTCCTGTGGGCGGTATTCCCAAGGTTAACCATTTCCACTTCAGAACTCTATCTCGACTTAAAGAAGGCCGGAGTACTCGTCGTCCCGGGAAGCTATTACTATCCGGGTCTGCCCGATGACGATCGCCTATCGCCCGAGTGGGAAGGCCAGCGTTCGATTCGCATCAGCTACAGTCAGGACCTTTCGACGATTCAAGAGGGCCTTTCGATTCTCTGTCAGGTCGTTCGCGAGAAGAATTCAAGGGCCTGATGCTCTGGAACGGGCGGGCTGTAATAATACCCCTGTATACGGTCGCATCCGAGATCGGTCAGCACGCTTAACTGTCCTTCGGTTTCGACGCCTTCGGCGACGACGGTTAACTCAAGCGATTTCGCCATGCCGACGATCGACGCAAGCAGCCCGCGCTGACGCCGGTCCGTATCGATATGCTCGATAAAGGATCGGTCGATCTTCAGGCAATCCAGGGGGAATTCTTGTAGATACTTCAGGGATGAATAGCCCGTTCCAAAATCGTCGAGAGAGATAAGGAATCCTTCTTTGCGCAGTTGCAGAAGCACGTCCATCGTCGACGGAGTCATTTGCATGGCGATACTTTCCGTAATCTCAAGCTCTATCGAATGCGGCGGAATTCGATACCGATCACGCAGATCCATGACGTCGCTCAGAAAGTTCTTCTGATAAAACTGACGGCCCGATATATTCACGGAGAGCTTAAAGGCCTCTTTGCCCTGTTCCCGCCATCGCGCAACGGTAGCGAACGCATCTCGTAAAACGGTCGCGCCAAGCGGCAGGATCATTCCCGTCTCTTCGGCGATGGGAATGAAAAGTCCCGGAGAGATCATTCCCTTCTGAGGGTGATTCCAGCGTGCGAGACTTTCAAAACCGGCAAGCGAGCCTGTCGCCAGATCGATCTGCGGTTGAAAGAAGAGCTGAAATTGATTCTCGCGAAGAGCCCGACGCATCTCATTTTCAAGTAGCAAACGCTCGTGGCTGTAGACGTTTTGATCCGGATTATAAAAGACGAAGCAATTACGCCCCATCTCCTTTGCTCTATAAAGGGCGACGTCGGCATTCTTGATCAACGTCTCGGCATCAGCTCCGTCTTGCGGAAAGACGGCGACTCCGATCGACGTCGGAATATGGAGTTCATGTCCTTCGATCTCAAAGGGCTCGGCCATGAGTTCGATGATACGCTCCACCGTATGCATGATCTGTTCACCGTCTGAAAGGCCAGGCAGAAGTAAAACGAATTCATCACCTCCCGTGCGAGAAACCGTATCGTACTCGCGCAGAGAGGTTAACAGTCGATCGGCGGTGTGTTTCAAGAGACGATCGCCGATCGTATGGCCAAGAGTGTCATTGATGGATTTGAATCGATCAAGGTCGAGAAAAAGAACGGCGACCAGCTCCTGAGTGCGGCGAGCGCGAGAGATCGCCGAATACAGGCGATCGAGAAGAAGCGATCGGTTCGGCAATCCCGTCAGCGGATCGTGAAAGGCCTGATGAAGGATGGCCTCTTCGGCCTTCTTTCGAACCGATATATCTTCGGCCATGCCGATCAAAAGAGGCCTCTGTCCCGGAACATCGGGAAGCCGGGCCACATGCACGCGAACCCACAGGGGCTCGTCGCCCTGCTTTATATAGCGCTTCTCAAGGGAGTAGGACGGTATCTCGCCGCGCGAAAGGGCACGGACCAGCACCATCTCTTCTTCGATATCTTCAGGATGCGTGAAACGCGAAAGATGCGTTCCGGGCAGCTCATCTGGCGGAAGGTCGACCAGACGCGAAAAAGCGGCGTTCGCTTCCTGGATAACGCCATCTTCAGACGCGACGGCGATACCGAGAGGAGCGCGATCGATGACCATGGCCAGTCTCTCGCGACTGGAACGCAGCTCCTCTTCAAGGCGTATGCTCTCGGTTAAGTCTCTATCCGTTGAGATGAACCACTCGATCTCGTCTCTTTCATTCGTGATGGGCGCGATAATCTTCTCGCAGATAAGCAGAGATCCATCGCGGTGACGATTCTTCAGTATACCCCGGTACACCTTACCTGAAAGGATCGTCTGCCATAGATCATGATAGAAGGCGGCGTCATGCTCCCCTGACTGCAAGAAAGAGGGCGAACGACCGATCACCTCTTCGGCGCGATAACCGGTCATCTCTTCAAAGGCCTGATTGACGTAGACAAGTTCGCCGGCCGCATCGGTGATCATGTAGCTGATACCCGATTGGTCGACTACGGGGGCAAATACCCGAAAGAGACGAAAAAGCTGATCTTCTTCTTGCTGCATAACGAATGAGACAGCCTGTTATTTCATCAGACCAGATCGCGCTGTAAAGCCCTTTTCTATTCGTTTACTTTCGCTACACCTCCTCTGCTTGTTCCTGACGGGAAAAAAACTCGGATCATCACAGTCGAATCACGTCGACAGCGACATGCAGGGAAGGACGTCCTCCGCCGAAGACGATTCCTCGCATCGGTGA
Source organism: Leptonema illini DSM 21528 (assembly GCF_000243335.1). Taxonomy (NCBI): domain Bacteria; kingdom Pseudomonadati; phylum Spirochaetota; class Leptospiria; order Leptospirales; family Leptospiraceae; genus Leptonema; species Leptonema illini. Next base: position 2,742,717 of record NZ_JH597773.1, read on the forward strand.
GACGTCGGTAAAATCACGCCCGACAGCCGTTTCGATATATTCATCAGTCCGTGCCTTTCCATTCGTCGGATCAAAATCAAACCATCCCTGCCCCGGCGCATAGATCGAGCACCAGGCATGCGTTGCATCGGCGCCAAGAAGACGCTGCTGACCCGGTGCCGGACGCGTCTCGATATAACCGCTTACATAACGAGCGGGAATTCCCGCCGAGCGGCAACAGGCGATCATCAGATGGGCAAAATCCTGGCAGACACCGGCGCGAAGGCGCAGCGTCTCGGGAACCGATGTGTGAATGGAAGTCACGCCGGGTTTATACTGGAAATTCCGACGTATGTACCGGCTCATCTCAAGACAACCGGCAAGCACGCCTTCGCGAAAGAACGGACGGGCAAATCGCGCCAGTGCACGACGGACGGGAACAAGCGGCGACGGAAGCAGGAACTCGCACAACTCCGCGTCATCATAAAGCCCTTCATATTCGCCGGGGTAACTCTCGCGCCCAGCCGGCGAAACCGGCGCCGTACGAACAAGACTGCGCGAATGTATCGTCAACGATCTGTGCTCTTCCATGACGGAGAAATGATATCGTTCGTTGCCGTGGAAATCGCGCCTCATCGCAATGTCAGACGGGCGAGGAAGGATTTCCAGCTCGGATGAAAGGCAGAGCTGGCCGTTCCGGTGCGCAGGGCGGATAACGGCCACATTGTAACATCGAGCGACGGTTTCGGAATACTCATAACGCGTTCTGTGATCGATACGAAATTCAGCCATCGCGAAACTCCACTGACATGGGACGTTCGCCGGCAGGAAAGTAAATCGTCGCAATACGGTCGGCAAGTTGTTCGATCTGAAGCTGTAGCGTCTGCAATGCGGCAAGCATGGTCGCCCGATCCTCCGTCGATGTCATCGGCAAACTAAGACGTTCAGCCATCTGATCAAGAGCAGAACGGGCAAGCCCGGCGGCCGGAAGGCGCAGGACGCATTCATGAATCCGCTGCAACTGCCAGATCAGCGATCGCGGGCTCCTCTCCTCAAAAAGAAGAAGCCTCAACACGGAATCCAGATCGATGACATTACCGAACCTTCGGCGATAGGTTATACGCAGGTCGCCGGCATTCAAAACGACCGAAGGTAGAGCCTCCTCCTTTTCATAGGAAAGAAGCTGTGCACACATCGAGAGGATGTGCAGCGCTCGCTCAATCCTCGAACCGACGTCGATAAAGGTCCAGCCGTCCTCTCGCGTCATTCCCTCTCGCAGAAGCCCCGACAGAGAGCCCAGAAGGATAATGCGATCCTGCACGAGCGAGAAAAGCGCCTCGCTGCCGCGCTGCTCGGGGTTAACGCGAAGACGGGCAATGACGGTACGAGCGTCATCCGAAAGATAGGATCGCAACGACCTACAGGTATTCAGGAAGGCCCGGTGTATCCAGGCCGGCCCCTGCTTCCACTGTCCGTCGCCCGTATAAATCCTCTGCAGATACTCAGATGAGGGCGGATGCGCCGGCGCTTCCGTATAACGCAACAGCAGAGCGAATACCGAGACGGCCTCGTCTGAGCCGAGATCTCCATTCTCATACTTGAGAACGGTGCGCCCGACTTCGCGAAACAGCCGGCTGGCATTCTCTGATCGCTCTGCATAACGTCCCATCCAGAAGAAGTCATCGGCGATTCGGTTGGGAATACGATTCTCGCGCCTGATTCGAGCCTCGGGCACGCTCTCCCCGAGAAGAGTGATGGCCCGAACCGGCTCGTCCGAAAGAATCCACAGATCCTTGCTTGCAGCTCCGCTCTGATTGGTGACGGCTCGCGAACTCAGATCGCTCGAAACCCTTACAAGTCCTCCGGGCATCACGCGAAATCCCGATTCCCCTGCCGTCGTGAAAAGACGAAACAGCGATCGAGCGGGCATGATCCGTGAATCATGAAAAACCGGCGAAGTAGAGCCTGGAAGAATCCGCTGCGCCACATATCGCTGCGGGCAGGTACGGATCTCTTGCAGAGAGAATTCTATATCCTCCGGGAATACGGGAGGGATCGTTCGGTCAGAAGACTTCACGACGTACTCACCGGGATTGTCGAAAAAGCGAGATCTATGTGCGGCATTGCCCAGCCATAGCGTCTCGGCATTCGGCAGAATTAAATCCTCCTTGAAGAAGAACCGGCACATGCGATTGAGATAAGGAAAAATATATCGGTCTTCAAGAACGGCTGAACCAACCGGATTCGCACAGCGTACATGCCCCGCCCGGATCGCCTCAAGAAGCCCCGGTACGCCCAGCAGCGAATCTCCGCGCAATTCCGTAGCGTCCAGATATTGATCTTCAACGCGACGCAACAGAACGTCGACTCGTTCGAGACCGTTAACCGTCCTCATGAAAAGATGCTGGTCTCTAACGATTAAATCCTCTCCCTGGACAAGCGGAAAATTCAGATACCCTGAAAGATAGGCATGCTCGAAATAAGTCTCGTTCTGCGGACCGGGCGTAAGCAGCGCAACAGATGGAGTATCGAGCGAATCACTGCGCCGACCGGGATTCTGTAAACTCGCCTTCAACGATCGAAAGTAGCCCGCCAACCGATGGACGTTGCTTTCACGATAGAGGCCGGCGAGTACCCGACTGAGAACGATGCGGTTTTCAAGCGCATATCCCGAACCTGACGGAGCCTGAATGCGGTCAGCCAGTACCTCGAAATCTCCCGCCCTGTTGCGCGCAAGATCGCTTGCAAAAAAGAAAAGCGCCGGTTCATCAGGAAAAAGCATTCCGTCGGCAGGACGCAGAAACCCGGGAGCCGAGAGGACCGCGGCGGGAGGAATCACTCCTTCTTTCAGCAGCCTTCTCTGGCCGTAAAGATCGCGCACGATGCGCTCGAAAAGCTCGGCCCTCTGTAAGAGTCCGCGCTCAAGCTTCATCCATTCATCGTTGCGCATAACGACGGGAAACAGATCAAGCTGCCAGGGACGCTCACCGCCGCGATCGTAAATAGTATAGGTTACGTCGTTCTCGCGAAGCAGCTGCTCCGCCTGCTCTTTTCTATGTTGCAGCTCAGGCATGCCCATACTCGAAAACGCTTCGACGATCGGCACGCTGGCCTCTCGAACATGGCCGTCCGGTAAGACGACCTCATCATACATACCGCTCACCGGGCGATACTGAAGGCGATCCACGATCATACATCCCGCCGCAGATCAAGCGTCGTCGGATAACGCAAGTCGATACGCTCGCTATATCCGTGCAGCTGGACGGAATGCACGCCGGCGCTGAAGCGGCCGGAATCCAGACGACAACCCGAAACGACTCTGCGGTTCCACAGGTCGTAGATATCGAAGTGCAGCGCAGAGGCACGGTCGTAGCGAACGCCCGCAACGGCATGACCGCGCTCCTCTACCGAAATCAACGGAACGCGAAGGGAGTTACAGAGAAGAACGTACCGATTCTCCCTTAAGGCCTGCACTCTGACCTCAAGGCGTCCCGAATTCGCCGAATGCAGGCACGGCTCCAACGCTTCGCGAAAAGATAGAGTCATTTCTTCGAACACCATCTCGCCTAACATCGGATACCTTCGATCAATAAGTGACGAGAACATTCCGGCATTCAGGCTGATTCCGAGTCGACTTAGCGTTTCCAGAATATCTTTCAGGTCCTGAGATGCAAAAAAAGGTAAAAGCGATCGATCATAGAGATCATCAGAGGATTGAAACCCATCCGATTCTTCATTCAGAAGAAGAATCAATACGGCGAGCATCAACAATCGCTGTAGTTGTGCCTCAACAGGCGTAAGGGCCGCACAGAGATCCTGCTCGATATACCCCGCATCGCCTGCCCCGAAAAGCCGATCAAGACGGACCCAGCCGGCGTTCAAAGCCGGTAAAAATTCACCGTAAAGAGCTTCAAGCGAGGCGGCCTCCGCTCTCTTCGCCCTCGCCGTCAGAATGACTAACTCCTGAATCCACAGAGGATGCAGCTCTCCAGGAAGAAACGAGGCCGATGTCGGGCCTGGACGATCCGCTCTCAAAAGATAAGACAGCGCAGGACGACTCTGCCAGAACCCGATCCATAAGGCGAGCAGATCCCTCTTCTGTAGAAACGGACTTTCTTCGCGAGTCGCAGAACCGATACGCAGACGATGCGGCCCGGGCATCGGAGCCAGTCCTTCCCGCTCTAAGAGCGAAAAGAGAGCGGCGGTTTTTTTCGCCGCATCGGAAAGCCCGAGGAAAAATGGCGTAGCTATTTCAAGCCGACCCTCGCTCTCGATAATGCCGAACCCTTTCTCTTCAATTGAATCGGAAGTGGAACCGGAAGAGTGCACAAACATACGCCGCTCCTCCTGTCGGACTTCTCCTTCAGGCAAGAAGAAATCCCGGATCATCGTCGCTATTCGATTCACGTCTCCAGCAGCAAAAGAAAAAGTCGATGCCGTCTGGATACGAAAGCCGGATCGACGAAGGCGGCGTTCAAGGTCCTCGGTCACCTGGTCAAGAGTTCGATCGATCTCACGCCCGCCTTCTGCGGCGCTTCCTTGCAAACGTTTCAGCTCATAATATTCGCTGAAGTCTGCGCTATCCAGAAGTTCCTTCTCAAACGGCAACGCCTCTTCTGGATGCAGGCAGCTGGACAGAGCAACGTAAGAATCGCCCGTCCAGCGATTGAGGGCAGGATCAAGGCCTAACCAACCCGCCTCGGGATGAAAGATATCAATCCAGGCCCGAAGCTCAGCCTTCGAATTATCGGTATCGAAACAATAACCGGAAACGAAGCGACACGGAAGACCGCACTTACGCAGCATGGCCAGTACAAGCTGAGCAATCTCTGAAGCCGATGCCTTTCCATCAGCGGCGATCTCTGCAAGATTTCGTATGCCGGGCCGCAACGGCAAAAATAACCGCATGCGCTCGCGCAAAAGTTGCGCACATTCACGCGGGAATTCAGGGTCAACGCACGGAAGCGAGATATCGTCCATCCATTCGGCGATCAGATCGGGTAACGCCTCTCCTATGACGGCAGATCCGAGTAATGGATCGGTCTTTTTTATCGTCCGGAACGCCCGCCTGCTCGCATCAAAGTCCTTAAATGGATCGACGTCCTCCACCCCTGCCACATCAAGAAGCAGGTCTACGGTTAACTGAAGTTCGGGCATCTCCTGTGCAAAATCGACACGAAGAATCGGATTCCCCTCGGCATCCGTATGTCTGTGCAGTCTGGACGGGGCCGGCTTTATATCGATGGCCTGCGAAAGGATGTTACGACTTGTAGCAAGCGGCAGGAGCCTGAATGTGGCTCCCGGAACATCGTGAATCCGATCGAAACGAAAAAAGACACGGTGCGTGAAGGCGTAGCGAATTCCCATGTCACTGATTCCGAAAAAAACGCTCTTCGATCGACAGACCCAGTCGATTCAGGCGAATCTGGATTTCATCAAGGTACTCATGCATTCCCGTCTGCAGTATCTCCTCCATTCGAGCATGATCGAGATCAGAAAGAAACTGCCTGACCATCGCCGTCGGCGTCGATGCATCTTCACCAACCCACGGCAGAGTGTCGCGTATCTCCTGAACGCAATGTCGCACGGAACGCGGAAAGTTGCGGTCGAAGAGCAAGAATTGTACGACGAAGCCGGGAGATACTTTAGAGAAAGAACGGTTAAACATCTCATGCGCGCTGGCAGATCGGAGCACCCACATCCATTGCACAAGATCGAGCGAGCTCCCCACATCGGCCGGGCCCGGCAAAAGAATGAAGTATTTCATATCAAGGATACGCGTCGTCTTGTCGGCTCGCTCAATATAGCGACCGAGCATGGTAAAATGCCATACCTCGTCGTGAGAAAGCGTCGCATCGGCCGTTCCGTAAAAAAGCAGGCAGGATTTCCGCACCTCTCGAAGAATTTCGACGAAGGCATCCATCGCATGCTCCGAAGGCAACTCAATTTCTCGCAGAGAAAGATAGAATTCGTTCAACACCTCCCACATATCGGTGGAAATATCTTCGCGAATCGTGCGGGCGTTCTCGCGTGCCCGGGCGACGCAAGACACGACGGAATTCGGGTTCTCACGATCGAAGACGAGAAAGCGAAGAACGTCCGCACGCTCTTTAGACGGATAACGAGAGGCGAAGGCGGCGGCGTCACCCGTCGTCTCGACGAGCGGAAACCACTGCCGCAGAAGCGGATCTTCGACATCTAACCCTTCCTGAAAATTCACGTCGATAAAGCGGGCATAGTTCTCAGCCCGCTCTATATAGCGACTCATCCAGTAAACGTTCTCGGCTACGCGACTCAGCATGCCACGTCTCCGGAAATCACCCATGTGTCCTTCGTTCCGCCGCCCTGCGACGAATTCACGACAAGCGATCCCCGGCGTAACGCGACCCGGGTCAGTCCGCCCGGCATCACATAGATATCGTCGCCATAGAGAATATAGGGACGGAAGTCCACATGCCTTCCCTCAAGCCCGCCATCGACAAGCGTCGGAATGCGCGAAAGCGCGAGTACCGGCTGAGCGATATAATGCTTCGGATCGTTTTTCACTTTCTCTTTAAAATCTGCGATTTCATCAGCGCCGGCCTGCGGTCCGATGAGCATGCCGTATCCGCCCGCTCCGTCCGTCGTCTTCACGACAAGCTCAGAGATATGGTCGAGTACGTAAGCAAGGTCCTTATTCCTGTAGCACAGATAAGTCGGAACGTTCGCCAGTATCGGCTCTTCGTTAAGATAGTAGCGAATGATGTCGGGCACAAAGGCGTAGATAGCCTTATCGTCGGCCACACCGGCGCCAGGTGCGTTCGCCAGGGTTATGCGTCCCTTTTTCCAGAGCTCAAAGATGCCTTTTACGCCAAGTATGGAATCGGGACGGAACGCTTCGGGATCAAGGAAGCGGTCATCGATACGACGGTAGATCACGTCAATGGGCTTGAGTCCCTTCGTCGTCTTCATGAAAAGACGATCATCGCGCACAACTAAATCGGGGCCTTCGACGAGCGAAATGCCCATCTTACGGGCCAGAAACGAATGCTCGTAGTAGGCGGAGTTAAAAGGCCCGGGCGTCATGACGGCCATGCCGGCATCAGACATCGTCGAAAACGAGGCCAGCATGTTCCGCAGTCGCTGCGGATAATCGAGAATCGGGCGGATGCTCAGTCGATCACTCAGTTCGGGTAACGTCCGCTGCAATATCTCGCGGTTCTCAAGCACATAAGAGACGCCCGACGGACAGCGCAGGTTATCCTCAAGCACTCGAAAGACGCCCTCGCCGTCTCGCACGAGGTCGACGCCGGTGATATGTACCCAGACGCCTCTGGGCGGCACAACGCCCTCGCACTGCGGCAGATAACCGCTGCTCGAATAGACGGCCTCTTCGGGGACGACTCCGTCTTTCAGAATCTTTTTCTCATTATAGATGTCGGTAATGAAAAGGTTGAGCGCCATAATACGCTGCTTCAATCCCCGCTCGATACTGCTCCATTCGTCGGAACGAATGATTCGCGGAATGATGTCGAAGGGGATGATGCGCTCCTGATCGGCCGGGTCGCCATACACCTGAAAGGTAATGCCGCGGTTAAAGTAGCTTCGCTCGGCCGTGCTCTTGCGGCGACGCAGCTCCTCGGTGCTCAAGAAATCCATCTTTTCTTTAAAAAGACGGTAGGAGGGCCGTATCTGGCCCGACTCCAGAAACATCTCGTCATAGAAGGATTCGGTTTTGTATTCGGTTAGCATGGCGCACCTCTGCCTCGAATACAGAGCAAAAGTGGTGCCAGGCAAATCTGCACAATCTGTCAGCAGAAGGCAGTTATCCGCCGAAACCGGACACGCAGGCGAAGCACCTTGCCCTTTTTTCAGGCAGATGCCGGCCCATCGACGAAGAGCTGCTCGAAAAAGGACCCCATCTGGCGCTCTTCGTCCACAAAGTGCATCTCGAGAATCCAGAACCGATGTTTACCGTTACGCATCGATCGAAGCGGATGCGGGTTCTCAGCACAGATGTACTGCACATCGTCCGACCCGTGCCACTTCACATGCGGAAAGGCGTCAACGAGATGCCCGGCGATGCGATTCCCGAACTGCCAGCCCGACTGTCGGGCGAGTTCGCAGGCTAAGGCAAAAAGCTCTGCTCCGGTTATCAGCGGATTTGCTCGAAAGGCCTCGGCGCAGCGATGCCAGGCCTGCTCGGTGTCGCTCTTTAGCCGGTGCTTTCGCTCATCGCCGCCGAAGACGTAGGTGCGACCCACATCGGCCTCGAATTCGATTTCGCCCTCAGCGGTGCGCTCGGCAAAAACGGGGCCCAGATCTATCCATGCGATGTCATCCTCCTGGATAACTCGATCGGGAGGGTTATGATCGTAGGGCAGGACGGAGTTCGGCCCGCTGCGAACGATGCGCTTATGCCAGTAGCGCTGCACGCCCATCTCTGTTCGGGCCAGATCAAAGATGGCCTGCGTCGCCTGCTCTTCGGTCTGGCCCGGTTTAAGAATCTGCCTTTGCTCTATCAAATCGAACAGCCTGATCGCATTCTGTTCCGCTGCGATCAGGCCATGTAGAGTATCAGAAGACGGCACAGGATTTCAGGCCTGCTTCACATCGACCTTCTTCGAAGGCTTCGTAGCGTCGGCCTTCTTCGGAAGCTGAACGGTGAGTATACCGTTTTTGAACGTCGCCTCGACCTTCGAAAAATCCACGGAGTCGGGCAGAGCAATCACACGCTTGAAGGCGCCATAGGCGCTTTCCATAAGATGGACGTCCTCTTTATCGCTCTTCTTCTCGAACTTCTTCTCGCCCTCGATGGTCAGGCGATCGTCGGCAACGGAAACCTCCACGTCTTTTGCCTCAAGGCCCGGAAGCTCGGCCTTCACGATAATCTGTTTTTCATCCTCTGAGACGTTTACGGCAGGCATGAACTTACGCATAAAGGTCTCGGCCTCGCCAAGGCCGCTCTGCATGCGCCCCATCAGCGGAGAAAAGAGTCGGTCCATCTCACGCTGCATGTTGTTAAAGTACTGCTCCATATCGCGTCGCATCAACTCAGAGCGGTCCTTCGCCCATTCGGGAATCAAATCCTTCATACAAATACCTCCCTACAAGCTATACAAGAAATGGTTCTTAACGGATTGCTTTCCCGTTTCTACATCAGAACGCGGGACGGATCAATTTCTTTTTTGCGAGGCAATCAGAATTTTTTTCGGATGCAGAAACGCTCGGTTTTAAGGCACGCAAGCTCCGTCATGCTCGTACGCTCCTACGCTTGTAAAGCCATCGGCGCCGGGGCGTGACGAGCCCCAGCCATCCTCAGCATAAAGGGGACCGGGGTGTCCGCCCTGTGTGAGCAAACAGGGAGAAGAATCCGTAAATCGAAAGTCGTTGCCAGCCGGATTCAAGAATGCCGGAGCAAGTCGGTAGTTCAACGTATAGCCCGCCGCCGTTAACGCTGCGATAGAAGTCAGATCAGAGGCCGTATCATAATCAAAGAGCACTACCGTGCAATTCCAGAGATTGTTTCGTTCAAGTTTCAATGAGGAAGCGGGAAGATAGTCCGCCTCATAAACACAGAAGCTGTTCGTGCCGCTGGCCTCAATATGGTTCGAAAAAACCTCCAGCTGCGAATCGACCTGAACTCCGATCGAAGTCGTCGTGCTTGCATTGCCTGCGATGATCGTATTGTGATAGATCTTGAGCAGCGTGCCTGTGCCGACAAGATTCATACCAACAGACTTAAGAACAGGGCCGCCGTACACCATATTGTTAACGATGAGCTTATTCGTCGTCGTCCCCGAAAGGGCGATGCCCGTTCCGATTGCAGCCGGATCGGTACCGCCATAGATGTAATTGCCGTTCACCGTCATGGGAGTATCGCCCGCGAGCAAAGCCGTCGCCGTATCCGGTGAATCTCCGCCTCTGATGATATTCAGTTCCACGGACGTCGCACAGGTGCCGTTCAAACGCAGGCCGATGCTCTGTGTGAAACCGCCGCCCCCTCTAATATGATTCATTTGAATCGTCGGGCATCCGCTAACGTCAAAGGCGATGCTTGTCGCCGAACCGGCGCCGCCCTGAACACGAAGCCCCTCGACGATCGTAGCGCTGCTTACCGTATTATCGGCAAAAAGCGTTATACATGGATCGACGCATCCCGAACGCTCGATGATTGAGTCGTAGTCCTTCGTGCGGCGTGCGGAAAACCCCGATTCGTAACTACCGAACAGGGAAACCTTTTCTTTCATCTGAATCGGCGACGATGCCGTGTAGGTACCCTCATGAATCAGGATGGCACAGGCGCCGGCACATCCGCTTAGGGCGTCGATAGCCGTCTGCAGATCGGGGATCGGCGTAGAGGCCGTCAGGCCGTCGTTCAGCGCCGAGGCGCCCTGACGTACGTAGCGCAGCGTCCCCGAATTAAAAACGCTCCATATGCGATACTGTGAGCCAACGGCAAGTGCATCGGGAGTTGCGCATCCGCTTACTTCGAAGTAGCGCTCCATGCCTGTCACCCAGGCGCCGGTGAACGTCACCGTATCGTTCGGATACACGGTTGTGCTCCAGGTCGCCGTTGCCGTACCGATCGATCCCGTCGTCGAACAGCTGCCTGTGTCCATAGTGCGATTGAATCTGATACGGATGGCATCGGTCGTTGCAAGAGCTCCGGATGGAGGAGTGAACGACAGGATAGCGGGTGCAGGAAAAGCCGTCGGCGGATCCGTCGGTGGCGTTGTTGGCGGAGCCGTCGTTTCTCCATCCTCCGTAAGACCAGCTTCAGAGAAAAGTCCGAATATCGAGCCATCTGGTGCGGAGGGCAATGATGGCAAACATGCCGCCAGAAAAAAAAGGGGCAGGCAAGCCGTCATAAAGAACAGAGAAAGACGTTGCTTCACATGGCACATTACATGAAAAATCGACATAAGTTCATTTGATCGCATGAACGGTTGACTCCAATGTCAGCCTGGCGCATCTTTTCAAAAAAGAAAGCACAAAGTGATGCCCGGAGAAACCTCTGCGTCGCAGGATTCGCTCAAAGCCAGCGGCGAAGCCGGAAGACCAGATAGGTCAACACCGAAGAGCCGATCATCAGAAACAGAGCAAACGGATAACCAAAGATCCACTCCAGCTCGGGCATAAAACGAAAGTTCATGCCATAGGCGCTTGCGATCAACGTCGGAGGCATAAAGATGATGGCAAGAACCGAGAAGATCTTGATGATGCGGTTCTGATCGAGATTGATCAGACCGAGCAGCGAATCCTGTAGATACTCCAGGCGATTGAAGTTAAACTCCGCATGCTGCCGCAGCGATTCGATATCTTTTAGAAGAATCTGCAGACGGGCATTACAATCGGGCGGGAACCACTCCGAGCGCAGCATGGAGAGCACGACGCGCTCTTTATCGATCACGCTTTCGGTGATGCGCATCGTCATCTCCTGAAGGCGGACGATATTGAGCAGCGACTCATCTTGCAGATTGCGATCGGCCGTTATCGTTCGCGCCGCCTTCGACGTTCGCTTCACGATGCTTTCGAGCAGGTCGGCGTCGAAATCCACGCGAAGCTCGAACAGGGCCACCGCGATATGGAATCCCGTATGATACGGACGCGGATTCAACCGGATGCGATGCTGCACCTCTGAAAAGGACCGCAGCTCGGTGAAGCGAGTCGTGATCAGGATGTTGTTTCGTATGATGAAGTTCACGCCGAAGGCGTGGTACTCTTCGTCGGACTGATAGAGGAAGTGCGAGTTCATAATGACCTGCTCTTCCATGTCGACGAAGCGCGAGCTCGACTCGATCTCTTCGGTCTGGCTCTGCGGCTGAAAAACCGCACCGCAATACGACGTAAGAAGCGAACGGTCGCCTTCGTCCGGATGAATGATATCGACCCAGAGCACCTTCTCGGGCTCGACAAACTGCAGAATAGAAAGCCTGTCGTCAAAGACGACGCCGGACTCCGACCTGTAGACGACGGTATGGGCCATTCTGCCGTTCTGCCGGCAGAATGCGCCCTGCCAATCCTTTCACGGCTTACGAAAAAGATAATGGCTGACGAACCATTCGCGACCGCGGTCGGTTCCGAAGAACTCGGCGACGGCGATAAAGAACAGACGCCAGCGCACGATCCACGTCAGGGCCTGATCGGCGCCGTAGGTTTCGGCAAAAAGCTCGGTGATGCGCTCTCGATGACGATCCATGTTTTCGAGCCAGTGTTCCGATGTTTGCTGATAGTGCGTGCCGTCCACATGCCACTGGCTCTCGATACGCAGATCTTTCTGAAAGAAAAGAAGCAGATCCTGCGAAGGCATGATTCCGCCGGCGAAGAAATACTTCGACATCCAGTCCGTTTCGTCGCGCACCTCGAACGGATAACAGAACTCACGATGGACGAAGATATGCACGAAGAGAAGGCCGCCCGGCTTCAGGAATCCGGCCACCTTTTTCAAGAGAAGATCGTAGTTGCGCATGTGCTCGAACATCTCGACAGAGACGACGCGATCGAACTTCTCGCGAATCGTGAAGTCGTTCATGTCGGCGGTGATCACCTTCACGTTCTTCAGTTTCAGCTGCCTGCAGCGCCCCTCGATATAACGTCGCTGAGTACGGGAGTTAGACACGGCCGTAATCTGAACGGAGGGCATCTTCTGCGCCAGATAGAGCGTAAACGATCCCCATCCGCAGCCGAGATCCAGCACCTTCATCTTTTCGCCGATACGGGCCCGCTCGATTGTCAGATCAAGCATACGCCGCTCGGCCTGTTCAAGAGAATCGCCTTTTTCGTAATAGCAGCAGCTGTACTTGCGATGCGGACCGAGCACAAGCTCGAAGAACTCCGTCGGCACCTCATAGTGCTGTTCGTTTGCCTCGCCTGTTTTGATGGCGATCGGGCTGACTCGCAGCTCTTCTACCATCTTCATCAGCCGGGCCCGCTGGCGCTGCGGATTCGGTTCGCGTTCTTCGCGAATCCGCTGTTTGTTCAAAAGATGCACGCCCCGGCGAAGCATCCAATCCGGAATCATATCTTTATTCAGTATGCCTTCAAAGTTCATACAGAGAGGACCTCATTAAGAATTACTTCACGAAGATTAAACTCACTAAAAATCATATCACTTTAATCCAACGCCTTCTGAAATCGTTAAGCGACTTATGCATTTAACGGTTTCTTCTTAAACCATGGAACAAAGACCGACGTCGTGCGCTGGTACTCTGCGTATGCCTCGCCCTTTGAACGCAGCGCCTGTTCTTCGGTGGCCGGAATGCCCGTTACCCGAAAGATAAAATACGACAGGATCAGGGCCGGCGCGAAGGCAAGCCATCCGAACGGAGCCGTCGCCGCAAAAAGGCCGACGCCAAGCCAGACGACGATCTCAAAGAAATAGTTCGGATGCCTTGAATAATACCAGAGGCCTTTATCGCATACCTTTCCGTGATTGGCCGGATCTTTCTTGAAGAGATGCAACTGCAAATCGGCCGTCGTCTCGCCCACCCATCCGACCAGGAAGAGGACAATGCCCATCCATTCTACGATGTGAATCTCATCCCACCACTCTACAGGCTGCGGATGCACACCTACGAGGAAATACGGGATGGAAAGCAGGACGACGGTAAGCGCCTGAAACTGATAGAAGGCGAAGAACTTCGCTCCGATATTCGTCCTCCACTTCTCGCGAAGGGCCGTATAACGCCCCTCCTCCGGAGCGCGAAAGATGCGCGTGAAGAAAAGATAGCTGCCAAGACGCCCGGCCCAGAGAAGCGACATCAACGTGATCAGCGCCGAACGCAGATCGGTATTGCCCAGATAATAGGTCGAGAGGGCGACAAGAGGAAAGCCGGCCGTCCAGCCCACGTCGACGATGGCCGCATTCTTCAGCGGAAAATGCAGAAGCCAGAGAGCAGACATGAGCAGAAAAACAAGCAATCCGGCGACGAGGATCAGATGGACAAGCACAGAGGTATCGAGCATATACTGAATATACGGGTCGGCCAGAAAAATGTCGAATCTTTTTTATTAAGATTGGACGGTTCTGGATGAGTGGAAGGAGCGGCGAAGGAGAGGAAAAATCGGGGGTTGAGCGGAAACAGGCTATGGACTGAAAGCTACGGAAGGCGGGCGAGTCGCTGCCCATCTGCAAGACGATACACAAGCGGTTCATAGGGCTCATGCTCCGCCTCGATGCGTATGCGGGCTCCGTTCGCCGCACGGTCAAGTCAAAAGGTTGCGGCACCCCGTAGAGGCATTTGAGAGAGCCGTGAGTTTCAGTAATCTGCCAGAGGCACTGGAGCATGAGGCCTTCGACTAACGAGATCGGGCTCAGGGCTTTGTTGTACTGAAAATGCTTGTACCCTGCAATGAGTCGTATAAACTGAACGCATGGCCCGGAAAAAAGCTGAAACACAGACCGAAGCAAAAGAGAAAACACGTTATCGTGTAAAGAACTGGCGGGAATATAACCAGGCCCTCGTGAACCGGGGAAGCCTGACCGTATGGATCTCAGATGATATCAGCACGACCTGGGCAGCGGAATACCGTCATAGAGGACGCGGCCATCAGCCTGTTTATTCGGACCAGGCAATTGAGTTCATGCTGACTCTCCGGGGCCTGTTCAAATTCCCTCTTCGCCAGACCACCGGTTTTGTAAGGTCGCTATTCACGATGCTAAAGCTGGATCTGCAAGTGCCCGATTATTCACAGGTTTGCAGAAGACAGGCGGGGATCAAGATGAAGCCGATCAATGCCTCAAAGGCTATGAAAAAAGGCGTGGATCTGGTTATGGATTCGACGGGGCTGAAAGTCTATGGCGACGGTGAATGGATGACCAGAAAGCATGGTCCCTCAAAACGTCGTACGTGGCGAAAACTGCATATCGGAATCGACGTTAATTCCGGCGAGATAGTTTATGCCGAGTTAACAAGCAATAATGAGGATAGCGGCGACAGCAAAGAAGCGGTAAAGGCGATGCGAGATTTGATTTCGTCAGGCGTGAAAATAAAGTCGTTCAGGGGCGACGGAGCCTATGATACTCATGCTGTTTACAATACCGCCCGCATCAACGGAATCAATGTGATCGTTCCACCCCGCGAACATGCAGTGACGCTCGATGAAAAGTATTCAAATGCGGAAAGGTTCAAGATATCCTGGCAGAGGGATGATACTATCAGGGCTGTGAGAGAGAAGACCCGAGCAGCATGGAAGAAGGAAAGCGACTATCATAAGCGATCACTCGTAGAAATGACTTTCTTTCGTTACAAAACAGTATTCGGAGAAAGGATGGCCGCTCGTAATTTCCCAAACCAGCAAGCCGAAGTTCTCTTGAGAAGCCGGTTGTTGAACAAGCTCAATCAGCTCGGCAAGCCCGTTTCTGTTCCGATAAAAACCTGAAGACTCAATGTTAAAACGACTGAGCATGGAAGTTCGCACTCTACTGACCGTTTCAATACAACAAAGCCGGGCCCCGGCGGCGCACGTTATGTCACATTGCGCCCGCCCCTGACACATTAATTTTCCCACTCAGCCCGATGCTCGCAGAACATCTATGAGCGAGGATTCCAACGGGTCAATACTCCCCTTCAAATCCTTTGCCTCACATATCAACCGATCAACCGGCCCAAGGAATAAGACACCGACATCATAACGGCGACGATGGCAAAAATCCAGATAGTGTATGAAATCCCAACAAGAAAAACTGCCTGCAGCTTTTTCACAAGCCCGGGCGAGAAAAGCATCTTCCCGAACAAAAATATGTTGATAAAGATGCTGCCGGCGAAGACATAATAATCCACCACATGACAGGAAAATTTCAACCCGAAATAAGTACACACACCAGAGAACAAGATATATGCGAGAAAAACGAAGACATAAACTCTTGATCGAGTATAGACCCCCTCATTCACTATCGTCACCATTCACTCCATGACAGCCTACTATCGCTGTCGGCGTCAAACATTGATCGATTATCTTCCGAAACTGGCACTTCAATTTTCCCACTCAGCCCGATGCTCGCACATCAGCCCCCCGTTAAAGCCGGTCCCGGTAATGAGGCACTCCCGCCGGCTAACGAATCGGGCTCCATTTTTCCAGAGGAACGATCATTCTCTTGCTCGTAACAGATCAAACAAGCATGTATTCGCTCTCCAATCAATCACAACCATAGCAATAGAGCTGGCCGCTGTTCCATTCATAAACGAAATACTCATACCGATCATGTGTGAACAATCCACCTTTCGGTATCAACCACCTCGCCGAAGATCCGTCTACCATAAGTCCTTCAATCCCTCCATCACCTGATTTATCACGGCGGGTTCGTACAAGCTCTTCTTCCCGGCCGGCGACTCTGATCGTGACGAAATCATCCGCTTCACCCTGCCCGTTGACTCTTGCCCTGACCTCAGCCATCAATCTTGAGCGGCAGAGGTATCTGTAGTGCACATCGTATGTTGGAGGAAAAGTGTCCTCTTGTGGATCGGCACCTGCCGGTATATATGGAGTTGCTACGGACTCAATACGCGCCTCACTTCCGGGGCAAGAAAAACCCAGCTCTGGTAATTCATATATACGTCGCATGGGACTGCTACAGGCCATAACAGAAGAACTCATGATCAGCAGGCCGATCCCTAAAGATTTCATATTCGCCCCCTTACGGAACAAGAACAGGCAATAGTGGTTTACGATCAACTTGAGAAGTAAAACCAGAAGTACAACAGAAGAATCAGAAAATAGTAGATACCCACACCGGCCAGCCCGAGCAGCATCGCTGAAAAAAGAAGCCTGGCTACATCTCTCATCTTCGCGCATCGGACCGCGTCGGATCACTGACGCCGGGCGGACACGAGTCAAAGAAGCCCACATGCGTCGTCGCCTGGTCGGGGCGGGCGACGTCTTCGAGATAGCTGTGCAGCGAGAACTGCACGGCCGAGAAGGCGATCTCATCCCACGGAATTTCGTCATGCAGAAAGAGCCGCGTCTCAAGCGTTTCGGTACCCGGATGAAAATCCAGATCGAGCAAACGGGCGAGAAAGAGCAGATAGACCTGATTGATATGCGGAATGCTGTAGACGGTCTGCAGTCGCAAAATCTCGACGCGCGCATTGGCCTCTTCGTGCGTTTCGCGCATGGCGCCTTCTTCGACGCGCTCGCCCAGCTCCATGAAGCCGGCGGGGATGGTCCACTTGCCGTAGCGCGGCTCGATGGCCCTCTTGCATAAAAGGATCTTTTCGTTCCAGACGGGCAGACAACCGACGATCATGCGCGGATTCTGGTAGTGGATCTCTCCGCAAGAGGGGCAGACATACCGCTCCATGGTGTCGCCGTCGGGCACCCGGACTTCAAGCGGTCCTCCACAGATGCTACAGTATTTCATGCGTATCTCTATATCGGGCAGTGCCCGAGCTTCGTGCAAGTAGAAAAAGGCTTTACTTCACCGAAGCGACGCCTCCTTTCTATAGGAGCTCGCCGGTCCGGCATCGGCCTTACGGAAAGCTGTGATCAGGTATTGATGTGTGGGATTATCTTGTTAGAATTCTGAAGGCCGAGGATGTGCCGCGAAGACCGTCGACGCCCGACGTTCCGCACGCTGCCGATGCGCCGCATGGCGTGCGCAGCAGCACGGAGGGCGAGCCGCAGGCCGCCGCGGAGTTCGAGGCCCTGCCGCATGCGACGGTTGAGGCGGCCTATTGCCCGCTCTGTCATGTGCGTATGCGCCACGAACGCTGGCATAACGCCGAGGCCTATCTATGTCCGGAGTGTAAAGGCGCCTTTTTAAGCGAGGCGGCGCTGAAAGAGCTGCTTGGCGCCATCGTCGATTTGCAGGGAGACGAAAAAGAACCGCTCATCTACACGCCCCACGGACTGCGCAAAGGCCCGGCCGAGCCGCATCGCTCCGACCAGGCGTGAACGTCGCCGATGGATGCTTACAGATACGGGCTCGCTGATGCGCTCTCGCAAAAACGCACTCTCTGATAGGCGATGCCCGGGTCCTGCTCGATCAGAATCCTGAATCGTCGATGGACGGAATGAGCTCGGGCGGACGCGGACGTTCCTGATGATCATGGTCCGAGCCGCCGCCTGAATGGATCTCACAGATCTCACGTGGCTCCGTGCCCGAGATGAAATACTCTTCGATCGTGTCAGAGCAGCTTGAGGCCGGCTTCTGTCCCGAGGCCTCGCATACCTTAGCACGAACGATGCCTGCGGGTAATTCATATGAGCGAGCGACCTTGCGGTTATACGTACGCTCCATATACTGACGCCAGGGCGGAGCGGACATAGATCCGCCGCTTGCGCCCGATCCCATGCTTTTATTGAAGTCGTAGGCGAACTGCACGACGGTGACGTTGTCGGGAATAAACCCGGCGAACCAGGCGCCCGAATAACGGTTCGTCGTGCCTGTTTTCCCGGCGACGGGCAGACCGGGGATGCGCGCTCCCGTTCCCGTCCCTTCGTTAACCGCATCTTGCAGAATCGACGTCATGATAAAGGCCGTCTCGGCTGACATGAGCTTCTGGCGTTTCGGGCCCTCACTCTGATAGAGCACCTCGCCGGTCTTCGATTCGATGCGCTCGATAAAATAAGGCTCGGCCTTGTAGCCTCCCGTCGGGAACATCGTATAAAGAGAGGCCATCTGTATCGGCGAGATATCCTGTGAACCAAGAGCGATCGACGCCTCACGCGGAAGCGATCCCTCGGGAGCGCCGAGCAGCTTTTCCATATACGGATTGATGGCCGAAGGACCGAGATGCACGTAGGCGTTGATGGCCCAGATGTTGCGCGAAAGCGTAAGCGCCTTACGCAGACGGATTGGACCGAGATAGCCGCTTCCGTAGTTCTCCGGTTCATACTCCGATAGATCTTCGGTCAGGAATTCGACAGGGGCATCTTCGAGAACGGTGGCCGCCGTCAGCGTCTTTGCTGCATCGGGATGCTCTCGCGTGTACTCAAGGCCGGCGGCATAGAGGATGGGTTTGAAGGAGCTGCCCGGCTGACGGGCCGACAGGAATCGCAAAAGCTGGTTGCCGGGCGTGAAGCCCGAGCCGCCGACAAGCGCTTCGATGGCGCCCGTTTGCGGATGAAGGCTTATTAGCGAGCCTTCGATATAGTCGATCTTCTCCTCGGGGTTATTCGTCTGTCGCGTAAGCGCACGCTCAAAGGCGCCGACGACGTTTGATTCGCCGGCCAGATAGCCGAGCAACACAAGGTCTTCGCTTGCCTCTTTCAGATACTTCATCTGCAAGTCGCGCTGCGCCCTTGTCATCTTCACTTTGAACGGAGCGATTCCAAAGAACTGTGAGAGAAGAGGCATCGCCTCGCCCAGTCGATCGTCGAAGACCTCGAACTTCGTGAAAGGCGATCTCGGAGCGACACGCGAGCGATTCACCTGCTTCAGCCAGTCATACATCGTCTTCTCGGCTACGGCCTGCTTGTCGACGCGCAGCGTCGTATAGATGCGGTATCCGGCGCGGTTCAGGTCCCGCTTGAATCGCTCGGGAAGCGCATGCACACGTAGATATTCGGTGGCGTAGGGAAAATCGTTACGCCTTCTTGAAAAGGAGCCTTCGTCTGGATAACGATTGAGAACGAGGAAATAGTTCTGGATGATGTCGTTGTATTCTTTCTCTGCCTGCTCGGGCGTGAGCACGCCCGTCTCTACAAGACGCCGGAATGTCACGCGGATCTTCTCCATCGACCTGCGCGGATATTTCAGCGGACTGAAATCGCGCGGACGCGTCGTCAGCGACGAAAGCACCGTCGCCTCGCCCCAGCTCAGATCGCGCACGGATTTATCGAAAAAAAACTGAGCGGCGGCCTCGACGCCGAGCGTTCCATGCCCGAGCGGAACCTCGTTAAAGTAGATCTCGAGCAGTTTATGCTTCGGATACTTGAGTTCCATCAACGTGGCCAGAGAAGCCTCGCGAGCCTTTCGCGCAAACGAGCGCTCCCGATCGAGGAAACGCAGACGGGCAGCCTGCTGTGTGATGGTGGAGGCGCCTTCTTTGATGCGCCCGGCTGCGAGGTTAACGAATACGGCTCGAATGATGCCTACAAAATCGACGCCGAAATGAGAGAAGAAGCGCGTATCCTCTGAGGCGATAAAGGCCGCTGCCACGGGCAGCTTTTCAAGATCGTCTTTTTCAAGATTGACGAGACGACGATTGAAGTTATAAAACTCTGCAAATTGAACCGGATTCCCCTGCGCATCGACGCCATAGACGATCGTCGGCTCTTCGTATCCTTCGTCGAGCCAGACCAGAACGGGATCGGCAAGCGTGAAGGTGATGAGCACGATCATCAGGGCGATCAAGGCGCCGACAAAGCCAAGAGCGCGAAACATCTCGTTGCCCGATGATCGATCGCCCGTTCCGAGCAGGCGCTCGATGCGACGATAGAGAACGGGAAAGAAAAGGCGGGAAAGCAATCCCACGCCTTCTGGCGGATTGAAAACACTTTCGCGATAGGCCTTCATGCGCTGTCTCTTCCGGTCAGGGCCGACGGGAAACTACCACGTCTGTAATAGTGCAGATAGCAGTAAACAAGAAAGATCCATCCCGGAAACTGCGAGAGCACCGATGAAATGGCCGCTCCCTTCGCTCCGTACAGCGGAATCAGAATCGAATTGATGACGATGCCGCCCAGCATACGAAGGCCCGCTTCGATGCCGATGATACGCGGCTGATCGAGGGCGAAGAGGGCGGTGCCGAGCGGAGCGAATAACAGACGCAGCATAAAGCCAGGATAAATAATAAAAAATAGCGCAACGGAGCCCGTGTATTCGTCGCCGAACCAGACGGGAATGAACCATGCAAAGAGCCAGAATCCAGGAAGAAGAAGGACGAGCGCCGGAGCAATGAAGGCGTACATCTTCTTGAAAAACGAGAAGTATTCGTCCTTCGTCGTAAACGTGGTGAACTTCGGAAGAAGAATGGACTGCATCGTCGCCAGAAGGATCAGGAATCCCTGCATCGGCATGCGGGCGGCGTTATACAGAGCGGCATCGGTCTGCTCCTGTAAGAGCAGCACCTCCATCCAGTCCGAGAGAATCGAGAAGAACGAGGCGAGCACAATCCAGCGATTGAAGTGCATCAATCGATCGATCCACGCCCGCACACGCTCCTTGCGTACGGGAGCGAATAAGAGCGAGGCGTCAAAGCTGCGAAAATAAAACGGCCAGGCAAGAAACGCTCCGGCCATGAAGGCATAGAGGACGTCGTCGATACGAAGCGTTCCGTCGTTCAGAAAATACAGGGCGAACAGAAGAACGATGCGAAGCGTGCCCGTCGTCGGAATCCAGAAGGTTAACGATCGGTAACGGCGAAACGAGACGAGAAGCGAATCGAAATACGAAAAGAAAGAAAGGCCAAGCGCCGAAAGCACGACATACGAACCCTGCACGATGTGGTCGGGCGCTCTGACGTCGGGAAAAAGCCCGCTGCGAAACGGTAGAAAGCCTTCGATCAGCCAGTATAAGAGTGCGACGCAGACGATAAGCCAGGCATATAGCTTCAACTTGAGCGAGGCCCTGATGATCTCAGCCGCCTCCTGCCTGTCGTTTGCAGCGGCCGCCGGCGCCAGATATCTTATAATGGAATACTGCAACCCTGCTTCCAGAATCGCCTGAAAGACGATGATGCGAGCGAAATACTGACCGTAAAGCCCATGCTCCTCGACGGTTAACATCCGGCCGACAAGGAAGGAGAAGATCAGCGAAGAAAGAGAATGATAGGAACGCGAGAAGAACAGTCCTCCGGCGCGGAGCACCTTGCGCGGAACAAGCCTTTCAATCGCCGCAATCATGCAAAGAACGGACGGCTGCTGCGCAGATCTCCGTTCTCCTGCTCGACGATTTCGACGGAGTTCATCGTCCAGACGACCGTCGATACGAGATGTCTCCAGCGCTGCACGTCCATATCCAGCATACGATTCTTCGGATTCCGTATCTTGATGCGGCGAACGCCGTCCAGCCAGACCGATGAATGGATGCCCGAAATCAGGAGTATGGCATCCTGCTCCACCCATTCATCCCGAGAGAGTGTGCGGCCGAGGATGCCGTATTTCTCGGCCTCCAGCTCGGTCTTTTCGTTATGCGGCTGCACTCTGCCGAGGAACTGGAAGCCCGACGCCTTCGCCATAAACGAAATGATAAGACCTTCGGGAGCGCCGAACGTTCCCCACATCATCGTATAACGCCCTTCTTTGCGACGGATGATCTCGGCGGCGGCAGAGATGCTGCCCGATTCGATCAGGGCCACTCCTGCTCCCATTTCGCGAATCTGTTCGATCAGCTCCTGATGACGCGGACGATCCTGAACGACGACGGTGATCTCAGATACGTGCGATTCAAGGGCATCGGCGACGATCGGCAGCAGTTCAGACGGCTTCATATCAAGCGAGATGCCCGATATGTCTTCCACTTCTTTAGGAAGAAGGATCTGCTCCATATAAGTGCCCGGAACGGGAACAATCGTCCCTTTGCGCGCCACCATAAGAACGCTCATCGAATCGGGAAGCCCGCGGGCGAAATTCGTCGTGCATTCCAGAGGATCGACGACGGCACAGAAGGGTTCGGTCGTTTCAACGGGCATGCCGAGCTTCTCGCCGGCATAGAGCATCGGAGCTTCGTCCTTCTCACCCTCGCCGATCAGGATCTCCGTTCGGTAGGGTAGATTATTCAGAGCGTCGCGCATAACCTCGACGGCATGGTAGTCGGCAAGATGGCGGTCGTTCTTCCCCGAATACTGTATAACCTCGCGAGCGACGAGATCGGTAACGCCCAGAAAGCGGTGGGCGATTTCATGCATGCCTTTCATAGAAGACGACCTTGATAGCGAATTTGACGACGAATTCATCAGCGATCTCCCTGCTCACGCAGCCAGTAGGTCAGCTCGTAGCCGGTGGGCAGCCCGAGATAGGAATACTGACGACGCTCGAAATAACGAAGAGGCAGACCAGCGTTCCCTCTATCATCAGACTCACGAATCAGAGTCATATCAAACGTCGCTCTCACATCTGAGCGAGGAATCATCGTATCGCCGTAAAGTTGAATGGCCGCGCCCCGGCTCTCTCCGCCGCGAAAGATGCGAAACGGATTTGCCGGAACGCCGGACTGGGCGTAATCAAGATGAACGTCAAGTTCGCTATCGTACCGATAGTCGATGGCAAAATCGACGGATTCACTCACGGGATCGCCGGTGGATTCGTTCTGCGAATGGTTCCGAGAAGCGGGGGACTCTGCCGATAGAAAGGTCACCGTATCGGTGCACTGCACGCGCTCCTTCTCGAAATCGGCCGTGCATCGCCGCCGCACTTCCGCCGTTGCCACAAGCGAATCAAAGGCGTTAAAAATAAGACGGCGGCCCTGAAAGTCGCCGACCAGCTCTCGCTCGACGACGAAAAAAGGCCCCTCAGCAATCCTGTTCGGATGAAAGAGGTTGCAAGAAACAGCCTGAGTGAATAGTGTCAATCCGATCAGGATGCGGAACGTAATGGAAGATCGAAGCACGTCCTCGTTAAATTCTGCTTCCTCATCCCGTAAAGAAAAATACCTCGTGTCCGTGCGGAGGAGAATATGAATCAAGAATCCGGTCTCGGCGTGGAATACCTCGAAGAAGAGAATCCCGAACGACTCTTTGCCCTGCCCTATGATACGATCCGTGAGGGATTGAAGCTCGTCATGGAGCAGACGATGCGCCTGCGCATCACCGGCGAAGAGAATATTCCCGAAACCGGCGGAGCGATCATCGTCTGCAATCATACGGATTATCTTGATGTGCCCATCCAGGCCGTTTCATCTCCTCGCAAGCTCCATTTTCTCGGGAAGGCCGAACTCTTTGAACCCGAGAAAGAATTGAAAGAATTTCTTGACAGCCTTCCTTTTGCCGAAGGCCCGCTTTCGGCGATCTTCAGGCCTCTAATCGAAGGCATCGCCAGTCTGTATGGCATCGTGCATCGCGAGGCTCTGAAACAGCTCGGCGGCATTCCCGTCGATCGAGATCATCGCGGGCCGACGGCACGAGAGACCCTGAAGTACTTTCAAGAGCTCGAAGAGTTTCTCATCGGCCTTCTCAAGCAGGGCGAGGTCCTTTCTATTTTCCCCGAAGGCACGCGTAGCCGCACCGGCATCATGGGTCCGTTCAAGCCTATGACGGCGGGTCTTGCCGTTAAGGCCGGCGTTCCGATCATCCCCTGCGGCATCAACGGCGCCTTTCGTCTCTCCACACCGGGCGCCCTTCTTTCCGGAGAGCTCTTTCGCCGTGAGATCTTTTTCAACGTCGGATCAGCCATCCACCCCGAGCAGTATCCTCAAGAAGACCCGAAACGGGCCGCGCGCATGATCACCGAAGATCTCGAGAAACAGGTCTTCGCCCTGAGCCAGCATGCGGAGCGACGTAAAGAAGGACGCCTGAAAACGGAGCCATCTTGACGCCGTGGCGCCCCGGCCTTTCTTTGAATCAGTGTCCGGTCGCCTTCCTGAACTTCTCGCTCCCGTCGCAGACCTCGCCATGGCCAGGGCTGCCATTGCCGGCCATGCCGATGCCATCTACGTAGGCTTCCCGGAATTCAACGCCCGGGGGCGATCCGCGCTGCTGACTGCGACAGAGCTGGACGAGATCATCACGCTCTGCCACCGTCACGGCCTGCATGTATATATTGCGCTGAACGTTCTTATCTTCGAGCACGAGTTCGATACGCTGGTCGGTCCGCTGACCGAGGTTCTTCAACTGCGTCCTGATGCCTTCATCCTGCAGGATGTTGCGATTGCGCGCTGGCTTGCCGAACTCGGCGTGCGTATTCATGCCTCAACGCAGATGACGATCGCCGACGCCGATTCGCTTGCCTTTTATTCGCAGCTCCCCTTCGCCCGGTTCGTGCTTGCTCGCGAAATGTCGCTCGATCGCATCAAACAGGCATCAGAAAAAGCGAAAGAGCTGCGGCGGGAGATCGAATGCTTTGTTCAGGGAGCGCTCTGCGTTTCCTATTCGGGGCAATGTCTCACGTCAGAATCGTTCGGCGGAGGATCGGCAAACCGCGGACGCTGCGCGCAGAGCTGTCGCTTTCTTTACGACGTCGTTGTCGACGGAAAGACCGTCGCCCGCAATCAATATGCCGTCTCGGCCCGCGACCTGAACGCCGCTCCTGTTCTCGACGCTCTGATCGACGCCGGCGTCGACTGTTTTAAGATCGAAGGACGCCTGAAAGAGCCGCAGTATGTTACGGCCTCCCTTCTCTATCATCGGAACCGAATGCAAGGCCAGCGACGCGACGATACTTCGACTGTACTGACTCCCGATCTTGCCTTTTCGCGACGCTCTTTTCCCGGATGGATCAGCGGCGTTAACCATCAAGAGCTTGTCGATGCGCAGATTCAATCGCATGTGGGCGAATTCATCGGTCCGGTCGTGCAGATCGGTCGTGACGCTATCGTCGTGCAAACAGGAAGCGACAACTCATCGGCAAGCAATTCTCAGAACGATATCATTCCCGGCGACGGCATCGCCATCGTAAACGCCGACGGTTCACGTACCGGAGCATCGGTGATGCAGAGAGACCGGGACGGCGATCTGATGACATTGAAATTTCGAAGAGGCGCTTCTCTGCAATCAATCACCGAAGGCAGTCGCGTCTTTCGAAATCATTCCGTGCAGTTCGAAAGGCATGCCCGCTCTCTTCTCAGCCGAGATCTTCCTGCCGTTCCCGTCGACGTCTCAGCCGTCGCACAGATCGGCCAGCCCCTGAGCGTCACCTTCACCACCGGTGACGGATGCAGCGTTACCGTTCAAAGCGACGCACCCTGCGTAAGGGCCGAGAAATCGCCTCTTTCAGAGGAACGACTCAAAGCAGAGTTAGGCGCTCTTTCGGGAACCGCCTACACCCTGCGAACGTTCCGCCTGCACGCAGATGCGCCCGTATTCCTGCATCAGCGGGAGTGGAAGAAATGCCGGCGGGAGGCCGTCGAGAGATTAGACCTTATTCGATCAGCTCACGCGCCGATAACCGAAGTCGACGTAGCGAATGCCCTGAGTCGCATTCGAGAACGCTCTGCGACAGCGCATACCGGCCCGTATGCCGCACATGCAATAGATCAACAGGGACAGGTAATCTCGGCGGCACCCTCCGCGAAAGGCGCCACCGCTGGCAGGCTTCATCTGCTTGTTCGCGATCCCGATCACGTAATTCTACTGAATGCAAGCGAGGTGGCATCGGTTACGCTCGATTTCGAGTACGGACGCCATTTACAGAAGAGCCTCGACATTCTGAAAGAGAAAGGCATTCGCACAGGCATCGCCACCTATCGTGTGATGGCCGACGGCGAGGATCTGAAGTTGATCGAAAAGCACCGCCCCGACGTCGTTCTCGTCCGTAACGCCGGCGCCCTGCACCGCCTGAAAGGTTATCCAGCAGAGCTTATCGGAGACTTCGGTCTGAACGTCGCAAATTCGATCTCGGCTGATTTCTTTCTGGATCAGGCCGGTCTGCAACGCATCGTTCCTTCTCTGGATCTGAACGCCGAAGAGCTTCTTCAGATGATCGAGAATGTCGACTACAGTCGCATCGAGATCATACTGCATCAACGCATCGCATCTTTTCACATGGAGTACTGTCTTTATGCGAAGTATCTGAGCAACGGCTCGGACTATCGCAGCTGCGGCATTCCCTGTCATTCTCACCGACTATCGCTCCGTGATCCGGAAGGAGAGCTTCATCCGGTTTATACGGATTTTGCCTGCCGCAATACGATGTATCGCTCAAAGCCGCAGAGTATGGCAGGTCATCTGCAAACTCTGATAAAAAAAGGAGTTCAAGATTTTCGCATCGATCTACTTGATGAGTCAAAAGAAGCGCTGCGCCATCTGCTTGACCGTTATACATCTGCACTTGCACATCCCGAAACGGGCCGCTCCCTGATTCGGGAAGAAGGCTGGAGCGAAGGCCAGCTGCGTCGTAACGAACGCAGCATCAAGCATCGCAAAGCGGCCAGGCGCTAACAGGCTGCTGAAAAAGCAGCCTGCTAATGGAATCAAGCGCCTGGCCTTAGAACCCGTCCCGGGCCCCCGGTTCTGAAACTCCGGAGGAATCTCTGGACCGATTCTTAAAAAGACTCATATCAGAAGTTCACGCCAAGAGCGAAAAGCGCTTCCTGTTCGGGCGTCGGAATCTTGAGTTTAACCGAGCTCAGGCTCGTTTCGAGACCCAGACCCGACTTCTTCGCCAGATTGTATTCGATTCGATTCAGGCCGCCCTGCACGACAAGAAAGCGAGTCTTATTCAGATTGAGACGCGCTCCGATACGGCCGCCATACTTGAAAGCGGTACAGGCGCTGACATTGGCGTTATCCACAGAACAGATACCCGCACCGGCGACGGCGCCGATATAAGGATCGACGTCCCCATCCGGATTCATGTGAAGATTGAACCCGACATCAAGCAACGTATGCTTTGATTGCATTCCTTTGCTGTCGAATATGTCGGGGCGCGACATATAGATGAGGCTCGCGAGAAGCTGTTGATCGGCAGGAAGAGCGGCAACATCCTGAACGATGTTTGCTACGTAATAGGTGCGCTCGATATCGCCGCAATTCTTCTGGCAGAGCTGTCGATTTTCCGTGTGCGAGAGTCCGACGGTAAAGCCCAGAACCTGACTGCTGCCGAGACGATGCTCGTATTCTCCGAAGACCTTTTTCTCGCGACCTTCATATTTTTTTGGCGAAATGCTTTCGACAGTGGCAAGATTCCGGATGGGGTCGTTCGATGGGAATACCTGGACTCCGCCCTGATACAACCTGTTGTAAACGTTAAAGGCAGTCGGATGCTCCGTGAACTGGTACAATCCTACACCGCCACCAAGGACGATCGAAGAAGGGCCCGCCGCAAAAAGAGGAGTGCCCAGAAATGCAAGAACGAGTATTCCTGCAAACCTGCTGATATTCTTTCTCATAGCATTCGTTTAGACGTGCTGCGAGCGATTCTGTCAATTTTTTTCGGTTGAATAGTAACAGGAGGCTTGAAAACCAGAGGTAATCGTTCAGGCCCTGACTATGGAAGGAAAGATGACGGAACGCGAGTTTTTTACGGCATTGCAGCAGACGGTCCGCGAAACAGGCGAGATCGGCGACGTCTTTCCCTGCATGGTTGAGTGGAATGTGCCGCGATTCTTATTGAGCCATCTCTGGCCCGACGCTCTTTCACAGTCCCCGACTCAAAAGATCACCGGCCTGCCTCTTTTCTGCTATGCTGCAAGCGAAACGGGGTGGAATCAGCGGATTCAGAATATTAAAAGCCGGGCCGAAAAGAACGGCGACGGATCTTTTACTCTTCACCTGAACAAGGCCTATGTGATGCAGGCCGAGACGATTCTGCTATTGCTTCGTCTTGCAGACGACTTCTGTCTGGCCATGATTCCCTTTTCAGATGCACAGAAAAGGTTCACACTGATGGAACGCGACGAGCCGCACACAGTCTTTAACGCGTCGAATGGAAACGCCGTTCTGCATTACAGGCTTTCTGGAACGGCAACGGTCGACTCCGGCAGAGTTCATTCGATAAAAGAACGAGCCTATTCGCTCTATGGCGTTCAGATCCCCGCTCGCGAAATCACAGGCCTTGCTCTGCTTGCCGTAGCGCTTGCCGACCATCATTCGTATAGCGGAATCGAAGATCGCCGACATTGGTTTCGCGAAGGCGAGACTCAGATTTTCGCTGCCCGGGAAAACAGGAGGTTGCAGAAACACGACATCTCGCTGGCCATTGAACTGATCGAGACCTTTGCAAAAAGCCCCATTGAAAAGCATTCTATTTGGGAGCAGTGGACGTCTCTGGCAGCTCTATGGAAACGTTAGTCGCCCCTTCGCGAGTTGACGGACATGGCATTCATAGCGCTATCAGGAAACCGGTCCATATCTCAAAAACGAAACCCGAGGCCGGCCATCAGATGCTTGTCGGGGACGGGTAATACGAGTTTTCCTCCACCGTCCTCGCCGGTTACGTTCATCTCGACTCTTTCAATCTCCGCCTGGGCGAGGAGAAAGAACCTGTTCGTCAGGTTTATCGCCATTCCCAGTCGCGCCCCGTACCTTCCGATATTGCAGGTCATCCCGGTGACGTTTTCCAGTGAACACGTTCCATAGCCGCCGAAAAGGCCGGCATAAGGATCAAGAAAAGAATCAGCCGACGCATGGTAGTTTAATCCGACATCAAGCGTCGTATAAGAGTAGCCGGACTCTCGAACGGAGAGAAGAGAGGGCAGCAAGAACAACATATAAAATCCGCTGGATGAGGAACTCAAATTCGCCGGCGTGAGTATCAGTTCATTGAAAGTCTTGTATATAAGAAGATCAGTCCAATCACCGCAATTCTTGATACACTTCTCCTTTATCTTTCCAAAGCCGGCGCCGACGGTCAGACCGAGGCTCTTTGAGTCGAAGAAAAGGCGTTCATACTGCAGCCTGCCGACACTACCGCTCCCTTCCCACACGGGAGGTTGCGCCAGGGAGACGTCAGACATCATCCTCACAGGATCGGCTGGGTCCGTCCATTGATCCGCCAGGTATTTATATGAAGCATAATATTCAGGATCACGATGCTCTGTAACACGATACTTTGCCCCGCCACCGAGAAGCGTAATAGAATTTCGAACGTCTTCTGCTATCAGTCCCTCAAAGGATACAAACACGGCGACAAAAATCAATGTAGCATGAGAAAATTTTTTACAAATATTCATATACAACCACCTGCGACAATACTTATCGAGACAATAACCGGTTTCAATCTAGCTATCGATAATTCGACAAATAGTCAATCAGTATTTAACCTGAAGCGTCACTCTCGCCGTCACCGTAGCATTCCCACCGACGACCGGCGTTTGAACCATGCGCATCTCTGTCTGCAGAATCGGGCCCGAGCCGCTTTCATCCACATGGATCTGCACGATTTCCTTTATGCTAAGATTCAATACGGAAAGCACGGTTTCGGCCTGAGTCTTCGCATCGCTGACGGCCCGACGCAAGGCCTCTTTGCGAGCTTTTTCGAGTTCAGCCAGTTCGGGAAGGAAAGTCAGTCGATCTATGCGACTGGCCCCTTCTTTTACGGCTCCGTCGATTACGGTACCGGCGTCCTCGGTCTTCACGCGAAAGACGACCGTGTTCACCGCCCTGTATTCGCGAATACCGACCTCTGAAGCAGAAGATAGTTTCGACGAGTCATAAATCGGCTGAAGCGAGATTCCCGTCGTCTGAAGATCCATGACCTTCTTCGACTTCAGAAACCGAACAAGTCGATCGCTCTCTTTTGCCGCCTCTCGATGAGCCTCGCCGGCGGTCTTCGCGTGCCTGTCGACGCCGAGACGTATCTCTGTATAAACGGTAGGCAGGCTGATCTCTCCCCGACCCGTAACATGAAGCAGCCGGGAAGGCTCCACGTTTTGAGCCAGAAGGGGTGAGCTGAGGAAAACCGCCGCGAAGGCGATGCAGAGAAGTTTTTTATAAGGCATGCTCATCTGACGTGAAATCCAGATAAGAGTTCGCTGAGAAGATGGATTTTCGGGTGTCTTCTGTCGCGAGCGATGTGGTTTGAAAACAATAATGGAAATTTCCCGACGACTCTCTGTTAACGAAACTATGCATTGCCTATCATATCACAAATCAGAGAAACTCATCGCCATCGGATGGTCGACCGGCCTGGTCGAAATCCGCCGCGTAGACGAACGGGACGGATCTGTGGCAGAGCGACTCACCTCGTCCTTCTTACATAAGAAGCCTGTTAAGTTCCTTTCTTTCATTAAAGACGATCGCTTTGTTTCCGTCGATGAAGACGGCCATATCGGCATCTGTGGCATACAGGACGGACAGCCCATCCACAGGGCAAAGGTCGGCGGAGAATACGTCGAGGCCGCCCTTTCTGCCGATCAGAAGACGCTCTTTCTTTTCAGCTACAGGGGCATCGAAGATACGAATACCTTCGCCCTGGATATCGAGAGCGGACGATTGACTTTCGGGCCCGACGTCGATGATCTTTCCGTCCGCTCGCAGGTCTTCGCCGTCGATTCGCATCGCGCCGCCTATCGTTTTTTGCATGAAGAGAAGCTCACCGGCGAGGCAGAAAAGGCCTCGGGCGATGATGAGCGCATTCGCGACGCCCTTGCTGTCGTAAATTTTCAAACAGGCGAAATTGAAACGATCCTTTTCGAAGACGGGCCCGAGTCTACATTTGGAGATCTTGCTCCGATGTCCATTGCGCCCGATTTCAGCGTTGGCGTTCGACCGGCGATTGGCAGCCCGCCTCCCATTGTCGCCGGTCCTGACGGCGCTGAATCCGTAGCATTGCAGGTCGAGCTCTTTGATCCTCAAAGCGGAAAGGTTATACGGCGCATCTCCGTATTTGGAACGGGGCTCGAGAGCAAAGCCGATAAAAAAATCCTGTCCAACCCTTCGTTTCGACCGGCGGAGTTCCGGGAGAAGATGGATTCTCTTCTGAAAAATATAAGCTCACTGCAGATTTCCGATGACGGCAAGCAGGTCTGGGTTGGCGGTCGTGGCGGCGTGGTACGCGCGGTCATGCTCGACGACGACCGACGCACAACATTGATCCGCCACGGACTTGCAGGAGAGCGTCAGGGCTTTACGCTGAACGACGTCTTCGATACCAATGTGCATAACAATCAGACCCTTGCCGTCAGCGCAACCGGTCGCTTTGTAGCCTTTGGCGTTCCAAATGATTTCTTTGCGCCCGGCAGTGTGGATCTTTTTTCAGAGACACCGATTGAACTCCAGCCCAGGATCGCCGACAGCCAGTCAGGAGTACGACCGAATTTCGTAGCTCTGCAGTCCGACGGGAACCATATAGCGATGAACGTGCGCGGCGAGACGGCGTTGATCTTTCCACTCGATGAACAAGAACCGCTGCTTTCTCTCGACGTGCCCTACGGCGATGAGCTGCTCGATGCAAGCATCTCTCCTTCAGGGAAGGAAATCATCTTATCTTACGGGGGCAGGAATTCGCTGCGCATACGCGAGACGCAAGGCGGCGAGGATTCCGAAGTCGGTTTTGCAATCGAAGAGCTGCCGCTGCCGCCTCACACCATGTTCGGCCAGCATATCGACGATGACCTTGTTGTCTTTGTGAATTCCCATGGGACTGTCGTTACCCTGCATGATGACACCTTTGCCGCCATCCGAAACGAAGACGAAGGTACGGATGAAGACGACGATGATGAGGACGATGAGGAATACGAGGATAACGAAGACGAAAGTGACTACGATGACGAAAGCGACGAAGATGAATACGATGATGACGAAGATGAGCCTGATGAGGAGGAAGATAGCGAAGAAGGGGACGAGTCACGCACGGAATGGAAGGTGCGGCAGATCGAAGGCTTTGCGCCACTCAGCATAGAAGGGAATTACGAGGGAGATTTCATCTACAGCGAACATTTCGAGCAACGGTACGATCTTTACGCAGCCGCAGTCGGCAGCATCGAGAACGATCACATCATCAGTACGCTCTCTGAGGATGGTCGCCTTGACATATATCGATTTAATCGCGAAACCATCGCCCCGCTTTATATGCATAGAGTCGCCGGATGGCCGAAGCGCATGTCGGGCAGCGGAGCACACATTGCGGTCTTCAACTCTGAAGGCGGTTCCGTCGAGGTCTTCAGGCTCGAACGCTCCGGGGCACAACGGCTGCTCTCCTTTCAGGAAAACGGGCTTCGCATCGCAGAGCTGAAAGACGACGGCAGCGCTCTTATTCTCTTCAACGAACTTACGGGTGTCGTCTCGGTTCTCGATATCGCGACCGGGAAAGAGCAAGCGACATTGCGCTATAACGGTCCTGCCATACATAGCGGGAACTATCATAGAAAATCGGGCAGGCTGCTCCTTGTGGAATCTGACGGAACGATGCTTATCGTTGACCCTCTCGTCGGCAGTCTGATCGAAAGCCTGCGGTTGGAGAAGATCGATGAGGATTGGTCTTTACGCAAAGCATCTCAATCTCTTGGTTCCCTACAGACCATCAACGAGAGCGTTACCCGTAGCTTCGCGGCCGAAGAGGCGCAGGCGAAAAAAGATGAAGAGGCGGCCCGGCGAAGAGAGATGTTCGGCCATACGGTGACTCTCAATGCCGACGAGAAGCCCGTTCGCAAACAGATCGAAAAGGCCATCGAGAAAATCAAAAAGATGAAAAAGAGCGACCATGCAAATCGGGCCGCTCTCTTCGATGAACTACTGGCACCTTTTGCCGACCTGAGCTACGAGTCCGTATCCTTTAATGATTCGACGAAGGTCGATATCGGCCGCTGCTTTACCATCCGCGGATGCGAACGGCGCGACCTGGCCGACATTTCCGGCGCCCTTGCAGATTTCGAACAGGGGCGAAGATTCCGCTACCCACTCGCAGTGGACGAGGTCCTCGAAACCTACGCCTTTCACGAGAAGAACGCACAGAAGACACTTGCGTTAGCCGATCGACTCTCGCTCGATTTTGAGGCAAAAAAAGGAATCGGCATCCGAAAATCAACGGGCGTCTACTGCTCGATTCTGCAGGCATATCTGCTTCAGAACGACGAAGCAGGCGCGCGCCGTACGGTTCGCTTTATCGTCGACGACTTACTTCCGTATCTCGAAGAAAAAGACGACAAACATCCTCTGCAAAGGGTGATGGATACGCTGAAGAAAGCAAAGATCCCTTTTGCATCTGAACTGCTTACGTCGGTTAAAGAAGCCTCCAAGCCGAAATCTCCCGAACGCGACGAAGAAAATTTCACGCGATTGAAAAATGCCCTGAGTCGAGCACAGTTTCTCATAAAAAACGAGAGATGGCAAGATGCCGGCGCCTTTCTCTCGGGCGTCCTCGCTCCGTATCGGGATCTGCGGTATGCCGATCGCGCCCTTTCCAGCGCCGAAACCGGTCGAATATCAGATCTGCTCGGTCTGCAGGCCGAGATACTTTTCCGATCGGCCGATTACGAGAAGGCTCTCGTATACGCCGAACGGGCGATCGAATTCCGAGAGGCGAAGTACTATGGCATGGCAATGGAATCATGCATCCGACTGGGGCGTTATGATCGCGTCATAGAACTGTTCGAGCATATGCGCCTCTGTCCGTTCAACTGGTCGTCTGAGTATTTCAGTCCGCTCGCAGAATCGGACTATGCGCACGCAATCGCGATGCATGCGATCGCCGCGGAAAAAACAGGCCGTCCGGATTTTCTGCCACTGTTAACCGAATTGTACGGCGAGCAATCTGAGGCCATAAAAGGTCAAATGGCTAACGATCTGTCCGCCACGCTTTAATCACAGGAGAACGCCGGTGACCGGGTAGATGCAGGAGAAATCCAGGCACTGCCCGTTCATCGTAGCGTCATCAAATCACTTCAGCCGAACTCCAAATGCCAGAGAGGCGACGGCATCACCATAATCCTTCTTATGGAAAAAAGTATGATCCTCCGTAGCGAGCTTCATCGATCCTACAACAACCTCGTGTCGCTTCATTTCCTGTCGGCCCCATTCCATCTCAGCTTGCACAAAGTAGGAATCCACCAGATGAAAACGAAGCCCGATCTGTAGGGCCAGACGACCTATGTTGCAGCTGGAGTCGGAGCTATCAAACCCGGGATAAGAACAGAAGCCGACTCCCAGACTGCCGCCGAAGTAAGGATCCAGACGGCTATCATACAATGGATGATAGGCGACGGCAGTTTCAAGCATCGTATAACGAATCGTAACCTCGGTCTTCTGCACAAGCGGTCGCTCAAGCGAAGAGAGCAGTATGAGCGGAAAGGGACCTTCTCCCGGAATACTCGCCCTGTATATATTGCCGATCTGACCGCAAGGGAACTGGCAGCTCTGACGATTTGACGCGAACCGTATTCCGGCCGAAATTGCGAGAGTGGGAACACTCTGAGGTGCAAATTCAATTTTCAAGAAGGAATGGCGGCTACGCCCCGTCCATTCCTGGGCCATTGCAGCCTCAACATCGGCAAGATCACGCAATTCGGCTAACTCCGGAGATATCGGATCCTGGTAGTGCTGTACCGACCGCACCATGTAGGATTCGAAGATGGTCAGCTGGTTGACATAGCGATAGGATCCGGCGCCATAACCGAATAATAGATGGGCGCGCCCGTGTTCAAAGAATGACTCGGCCATCAGGCTGAACGGCGTGATCATCATCACGAGAACCGAAAGATACTTCATAGATCTTTTTCTGCTCGTTAATTCCAGAGTCAATCACTCCGTCTCCTGTAGCGATGAGCTGCTCTCTAATAAAAGCGATTCATGGTGCTCCTGCTTTTTTCGCTAAAGCATTTTGCTCGGCTGCCGAAGAATGAGTGTGAGTCGGAAGACCCATTCCATCTGACAGCAGCCTCTCAAGGCCCTCAATCAGAACCGCGGAAAAATCCGCCCGGGGGAATTTTTTTCTCTTCCGGGCTAAAGGCGCGGTGCCCACCCTACGATAAACGAATCAGAGAAAAAGGATAGATACACGAACCTCAGAGGTCCGTGGTGCGTTCACATAGAAGAAAGAAGAACGTCACCGCCTTCGATTACACGACGAAGGAAAAGGACAGGCAGGGTTCGGGCGTTCACCGGTGAAAGCCGGCCGTCATGAGGACGGATGACGCACGGGCGAAGAGATTCGGCCGGACGTCGGGAGAAATCCCTGAGCGCTTCGTTTCAAGGAGGAAACGAATGATCATCAACCACAATATGAGCGCGATCAATTCGAATCGCGTTCTCAAATTCCAGCACTGGGAAGTCTCCAAAGACATGGAGAAACTCTCCTCGGGCATGCGGATCAACCGCGCAGGCGACGACGCCTCCGGTCTGGCCGTTTCCGAGAAGATGCGTGCCCAGATCAACGGCCTCCGTCAGGCAGAGCGTAACTCTGAAGACGGCATGTCGATGATCCAGACCGCAGAGGGTTATCTTTCAAGTCTCGCCGACATCATCCAGCGTATTCGTGTGCTCGCCGTACAGTCTTCGAACGGCATCTACAGCGCCTCGGATCGCCAGATGATACAGGTGGAGGTTTCGCAGCTTGTCGACGAGATCGATCGCATTGCCAGTCAGGCTGAGTTCAATAAAATGAGCATCCTGAAAGGCGAATTCGCGCGCGGCTCTCGCGTAAGTTCCATGTGGTTCCACATGGGGCCTAACCAGCATCAGCGCGAGCGGGTTTATATCCAGACGATGACGGCAATGTCACTCGGGCTCAAGCGTATGGACGGGAACACCGTTTCTCTTTCTACAGCTGAGCTTTCCAACAGCGCCATCGGAGACCTGGATGCCGCTCTGAACCAGATCAACAAGCAGCGTGCGGATCTTGGCGCTTATTATAACCGCCTCGAACACACTGCTAAAGGACTCATGAACGCCTACGAAAACGTTCAGGCGTCGGAGTCGCGGATCAGAGACGCTGATATGGCTGAGACGTCCGTAAGCTTCACGAAGAATCAGATTCTCGTGCAGTCAGGGACGGCGATGCTCGCTCAGGCGAACATCAGGCCTCAGACGGTTCTGCAGCTGCTCCGCTGAACAGGGATTGATACTCCTGCCTCTTAAGAGGCATTCTGAATAAGCGTCTTTCCACCGCCCGGGCGGCCGGTGTCGGCCGGGGGGAGGACGCAGGATGCATCCTCCGGCTCTTGCTTGCAAGAGCAGTGCAAAGGAGTGCAGGATGATTATCAATCACAACATGAGCGCGATTAACGCTAATCGCGTTCTCAAGTTCAACGTCTGGGACGTGGACCGCTCCATGGAAAAACTCGCCTCCGGGCTCCGGATCAACCGGGCTGGAGACGACGCTTCCGGGTTAGCCGTCTCAGAGAAAATGCGGGCGCAGATACAGGGACTGCGTCAGGCTGAGCGAAACGCCGAGGACGGGATGAGCTTCATCCAGACCGCGGAGGGCTATCTGCAGCAGACTGCAGATATCATTCATCGAATCCGCACGTTAGGCGTGCAGGCGGCGAACGGCATTTACAGTGCTCAGGATCGTCAGCTGATTCAGGTGGAGGTATCTCAGCTTGTTGACGAGGTGGACCGTATCGCCAGCCAGGCGGAGTTTAACCGGTTCGACCTGCTTCTGGGTCGTTTCTCGAAGACCTCGCGAAACGGCTCGATGTGGTTCCATATGGGACCGAATCAGAATCAGAGGGAGCGTGCCTTCATCGGTACGATGACCTCGACGTCTCTGGGGCTCCGCGGTGCGGATCGCAGAACGGTGAGCGTATCGACTCCGGGAGCCGCGAATGCGACGATCGGAGCGGCCGATAAAGCTCTGGATGTGATTCTGAGGCAGCGTGCCGATCTCGGAGCGTATTATAACCGCCTCGAGCACACGGCAAAGGGGCTGATGAACGCCTATGAAAACGTTCAGGCCTCGGAGTCGCGGATTCGGGACGCAGACATGGCCGAAGAGGTGGTGAGGCTGACGACGAAACAGATCCTCACCGAAAGCTCGACTGCCATGCTGGCCCATGCCGGCGTCCGACCACAGGGTGTATTGCAGCTCTTGCGATAACCTGTACCGGTCTCAAAAGCCCGGGGAAACCCGGGCTCTTTTCTTATCGGAGTCGTGATGCAATCCTTTAGACGAAAGACAGAAGAAAAAGGAAGTCACCCTGGAACCGGAATGATGCTCCAGAGCAGAAAAGACAGCTTTCCAAACCCTGGCAGGGCGCCTGCTCTCAAAGGAATGGGCTTCCTTTCATGAAGTCTCTTTTGTTGTAATTTATAGCCTTATAGCCATTTCCTGAGCTTCTTTCGGGATTTTTTTGAATCAGTTCGACTATCCAGAGACCTCCCTGAATACACAGGGAGGGTCTATGCCACATTTTATTAAATTGCCCGAAGAGGTTGCGGCGGTCTTTGGAGATGCCGCTCCAAAATTTGTTGACTTTCTTGCAACGACGTTCTCCATTCAGGGAGACGAGGTTGCTCACATGTCTGCGATTTCCTTTGAAAGAACGCTCGAGAAAGAGACATCAAGCATACGGCTCGAAATCGCCGAACTGCGCACCGACACGCAGACGGCCATCGCTGAACTCAGAACGGACACGCAGACCGCTATTGCCGATCTCAGAACGGAGACCATGACTGCCATTGCCGATCTCCGGACGGACACTCAGACCGCTATTACCGACCTTCGCTCTGAAATGAAGGCGGATTTTTCGGACATGCAAAAGCAGATATCTGGAATCCATAAAGACATCTCAGCACAGACAAAGTGGATTCTCGTCGGATTGGCGGCGGCGGTTACGCTCTATCCTATTGTCACGAGATTGGTCAGTCGTCTGTTTCCTTAAACGGCAGGACTGTCATCGCCCCGGCAAGACAGAGTCCGATATGTGCCTTTATGCTAAACATTAGCCTCTGCTCCAACCTATTCGCCGTCCTGGCCACCACTACCAGGAACCGCTCGATCCACCGCCGCCAAAGCTGCCTCCTCCTCCGGAAAATCCTGAAGAGCCCGACGAACTCGACCAGCCGCTTCCTCCTGAATATGAGACGTTACTGCTAACGCCTTCTGATATGCGTTTCAGTCCGGGGATTCTGGGCGCAAAGATGCGCAGGATCGGTACTCCGATAAGATAGAATCCGATCAGATACTTCCATTCGGCAAAGCCGAATATGACGAGAGGGAAAACCGTCCAGAAGATCAAAAGAAAAGGATACATGAAGCCAAAAGGCATCTCTTTATGAAATATCATCATAAACGTAAACACGCCTATAACAAACATGGAAAACGGACCGGCGATCCACTTGCCCTCGGGTACGCCGTCATAGGCCATCAATGCGTCCATTACCGGAACGGCCTCCACTTCGGGTAACTCTCCGCTTTCGATAGTCTTAGCGATCCGCTCAACGCCCGCCTCAATGCCCGATTCAAAGTCACCGCCGCGAAACTCAGGCAGGATCGTCTCGTCAAGGATGCGCCGACAGGAGGCGTCGGGCAGTATGCCTTCCAGTCCATAGCCGACTTCAATGCGAACCTTGCGATCGTCGACGGCTACAAGAAGAAGAATACCGTCATCGACATCTTTGCGGCCGAGCTTCCATGTCTCGGCCACGCGAAGCGAATACTCTTCGAGGATCTCGCCTTCAAGAGATTGTATCGTAAGGACGGCAAGCAGAGCCCCTACAGGTCAACGAGCGAGGCGAAAGGCTCTTCCCAGACGCTGAAGTACGAGCTCTCGCTCTGAGCGTAAGCAATCAGATCTGCATAAAAGGGATGCATGCTCAGCGTCGTACTATCGCCGACCAGAATCAATCGTCTTCGCGCCCGTGTCATGGCCACATTCGTGCGTCGCAGGTCTTTTAAGAATCCGATCTCAGCCTCTTCGTTATTTCTTGTAAACGAGACGCCGATCCAGTCGCGCTCCGCTCCTTGAAACGAGTCGACCGTATCGACTTCAATCGCCTGCCCTGTCGGAAGCGTGGCCACATCAGAACACAGGGAGCGCAGGAGATCGACCTGTGCCCTGTAAGGCGCTATCAGCGCGACGGATTCTGGATCGTCTTCGCCAAGCCGTAACATCCGTTCGACAATGCGAACAAGCAGCATCGCCTCAAAGCGATTGAAGCGGCTTTCGGAATCGGCATCCTGCTCCTCTGTGGCGTCGCTACCCGCCGTATCGACAAAGAGCAGCGACCCGGTAAGGCTAACCTCTGCTTCGGGCTTCATGCGCATGGGCGGGCGATTGAGCACTGAGTCGTGCGTAACAAGACGACCTTCATAGAAGCGTTGATTGGAAAAGCCGAGGATGACCGGCTGCATACGGTATTGTTCATTCAGGAAGAAAACGCGACCGGAATCTTTATGCCGCTCGATCATCTTCGCGAAAAGCGTTTCAGAGAGCGGCGAGGCAGGAAGGCGGATCAACGGGGCAAGCTGCTGATGATCCCCGGCCATGATGATGCGCTCGGGATTCTTCAAAAGAGGGATATAACAGGCCGGCTCAAGCGCCTGTGTTGCTTCGTCGATCACAACGGTGGTGAACCGCTTTTCCCGAATAGAGGGATGTGACGCTCCGGTTAACGTTGCGCAGACGACGGGCGTCCTTTCGATGATGTCGCCAAGCGCCGTCTTTTCCATCTCGCGGATCGTCTTCTGCAGCGCTCTGTATTCGGCAAAGAGAGACTCTCGTTCCGCTCGCTCGGCAGCGCCGAAGCTGCGACGGAAACGGCGGGCCTGCCGGAATAATTGCGCGGCCTCCGCACGGTATTTCGCAAGCAGCTTCGCCTCTGATCGCGACTCCATGCGGCCTTCCAGTGTGAGCGCCTGTGCTGCATCGTAGACGCGAGCCGGATGCCCGATACGCAGAACGGGTATGCCCTGCTCGTCGAGTTTCAATGCAAGCAGATCGACGGCAGCATTCGTCGCCGCGCATACGAGCACGCTTTCTTCGCGCCTGTAAAGGGCGGCGATCGCTGCAACAAGCGTCGTCGTCTTTCCGGTTCCAGGAGGACCATGAACGACGGCAAAGTCGGGCGTATTTAGTATGCCTGTAACGGCCTCGTCCTGCGATGCGTTTAACTCATTCGAACGGTGTGGCTCTGATTCTAAGGTAAGAGCCGAAAGCTCTGTATAACCAAGTAGCCGATCGCGCAGTCGGGCACGCTGCCCTTTCTCTCCTTTTTGATCTTCGGCCTCAAGCATCTGCTGTAAGGCGAAACGCATCTCGCGCCAGGTGAGATCCGGAAAGGACGCCTCAAGTCGTATCTTTCCTTCTTCAATCCAGTCCGGATAGTCGTCGACGACGACATCTATCGCCGCTGAGCTGATGCGTACGGCTATACCGTCGGTCACTTCGTCATCGCGAAACAGCTTCACCGGTGCGCCTTCTGTGATACGATGGCTCAGCGGATCATGCTCAAAACGCAATTTCCAGCGTCCGCCACGGTAGATGATCCCCTCTTGAAAACGAAGCGGATAAACGGCCAGCCCCTCCGCCTTTTTCTGTGCAAGGGAAAGACCTTTCATCAGATCGGCATGTTCGGCGCGCTCCGCCTTCTCCTCGTCAAGGAGCGCCGAGAGAACGGCCTGGAGCTCTTCGTTTGCAGTGGAATATCGAGCCACGATCCAGAGCGCGACGCCACCCTCTCCTGAAAAGAACGATTCAGCTGGCGGCCGGCGTCTGTTCCTTCTGCAAAGCCAGCCTCTTTGCCTTCGCCGGCAGATCAGAGGAAAGCAGGTTGCGCCTGAGGATCTGCACACCAAGCGCATGGTTCAGCAACGCATCGATACGAACAAGCTCTGCCTGATCTCCGGACGGATGTCGTCTGCGCCGTTCCAGCTCTCGAACTCCCTGCCGGTCAAGAAGACCGGCTTCTTCGATGGCCTCGTCAGAGAGGAAATCCGCTGCCAGATCGGAGAAGGCCCTGCTCTTTTCTTCGTTACGATGAGCCGGCGGGGCCATGAAGGCAAATTTCTCACGGTTATACAGCTCTTCGGGTAACAGGCCCTTCATCGCTTCGCGCAGGACATGCTTCTCGCGTCCTTCGCGAATCCGCAGATCGGGAGCGATCTGAAAGGCGACGGCGGCAAGGTTATGATCGAGAAAGGCCGGCCGAGCCTCCATACTGTGAGCCATGTCGACGCGATCGCCTCCCCACGTAAGGATCTGCCCTTCGAGCATCGTCTTGATCCACACATATTGAGCAATATCAAGCGGATGACGCCCTCGAATACGATCCGCTGATAGAGTCTCGGCGATTGCCCCGCCAGGATCGTATCCACGCAGACTTGCGCGAATCGTCGGATGCAGCAATGCCGGGACATCGGATCCGGCGGCAAGCCACGGCTGGAGCGAAGACGGCGTGAAGCCGCAGAGGGCGTTCAGGGCGGAGTTATCAATCTCGTTTTCAGAGAGCATGGCGCCGCGAAAAAGCGCATTGGATGACTGCAAACGCCTCTCATGATGCGAACCCGATGCCTGATCGGATCGCAGGAAGTAATCGCGACGAAAACCCGGATAACCAGCGAAAAGCTCATCAGAGCCCTCTCCCGTCAGAACGACCCGGTAGCCCTCATCGCGCACATGGCGGCTCATCAAGAATTTTGCGACGCCAAGCGTATTGTAGATAGTTCGTTCCGTATGCCAGTGTGTGTCGACGAAGGACGTATACAGGTCTTCGCCGCGCAACATCATAATATCCTGATCGGCTCCTGTAGAGGCCGCCATGCGCTTTGCAATGGGGCTCTCGTCATAACCGGCGTCATCGAAGCCGATCGTAAAAGCCTTCACAGGATCCTGACGGCAGGCGGCGGCAAGCCCCAGGATCGAGCAGGAATCGATACCGCCCGAGAGATAGCATCCGACGGGCACATCGGCGACTAACCTCGCCTGGATGGCGTCAAGTAGAGACGCACGCACGCGCTCGATGGCATCTTTTTCATCGGTAAAACGCCACTCGCCGGCAAGAGGAAAATCGGCATCCCAGTAGGTGTGCTGCTCGATATGAAAACCGCCATTGCGCTTTCGTCGCACCGCAAGGAATCGACCCGGCGGAACCTGACGGATGCCTGTGTACGGAGTCGTTCCCGGAACCTGAGTCTGCATGAGCTGGTGAAAAAGCCCTTCCTCTGAAAAGGAGCGTGGAACGTCAGGATGAGCGAAAATCCCTTTCATCTCTGACGAAAAGATAAGGCGATCCTGATCGGCATAATAATAGAGCGGCTTGATACCGAAACGATCACGGGCAAGAAACAGCGTATCGCTTCTGCGATCGAAAAGAGCGAAGGCAAACTCTCCCCTCAAGTATGAGAGAGTCCCCTCTATGCCATACCGTGGATACAGATGCAGCAGAATCTCTGAATCGCTTTTGGTGCGAAAGCGATCTCCGCGCGCGTAAAGATCGGCACGAATCTTTTGAAAGTCGTACAGTTCTCCGTTCACCGTGACGGCTATCTCTCCGTTAGCCGAAAGCAACGGCTGACGACTGCGCTCGTCCAGATCTATAATGGCCAGACGCGTATGTGCCATCCCGAGTCCGCGCTCATGGTCGACATGCCAGCCGTATCCGTCGGGGCCCCTATGTCTCTGAATGGCTACCATACCCGCCAGCGTCATCACGTCGGGTGATGCTCCGTCAGAGTTCCAGTATCCGGCGATTCCGCACATTATAATCCTCCTCGTGCCGATCCGGCATCGATCACTTCTCCAATCCTTTGCACAAGACATGTAAGAAGCGCCATGCGTACAAAAACGGCTCCTCGCGCCTGAGCGAAATACCAGTTATGCGACGTCCCGTCGAGATCGAAGGCAAGCTCCTCTCCGCGCGCAAGCGGATGCAGAATAATACTGCCCTTCTTGAGCGGCAGGTCCGCCGAAAGTCGCATATCGCCGGTTAACGTTTCGTAGGTGTCGCCCACCCATGCGATCGAGTTAATATAGATAACATCCAGGTTATTCAGAACCTGTCTCAAACGACGTTCACATCGGATCTTTAATCCGGCCTGCTCAAGCTCTTCCCGTTGCCCCTCTGAGAATATCTCGCGGTCAGGATGTATCACGACAACCTCTTCAATAGCGTAGTCGATAAGAGTAAGCATTAAGAGCAGGCTGCGTACCGTGCGCATGCGGCCCGGAGTTCCGATGATACCAATGCGAACCTTGCTTCGTATCGTGTGTCTGGAGGCAAGATCAGGCCGCCATTTCAGGATCGTATAAAGATCGGCAAGCGCCTGAGTAGGATGCTCATCGATTCCATTACCGGCGTTCACTATGGGAATACGCAACGAAGGCAGCATATCGTACACGGCTCCGGCATTGTTATCACGGAGAACCATCACGTCTCCGTAGTTGGAAAACATCTCGGCAACGTCTCGCAGACTTTCGCCTTTTGCTATACCCGTAGTGGCGGGGTCGGTGATCGACATGATATCGCCTCCAAGCCTGTGCCAGGCGCTTTCAAAAGAGATGCGCGTCCGCGTGCTTGGCTCGTAAAAGGCGCTGATCAATAATTTTCCGCCAAGCGGTCGGTGAAGCGGGACGGGTTGGCTTTCGTACATGGCAGCAAGGCGCAAGAGCTGAATGACCGTCTCATGCGAAAATTGACGGACCGAAACGATATGACGATTGGCGAGGTCCATCAGCGGAGCGGGATTCTCTTCGATCGCCTCCATCAATGCCACCGGCCGCTCGATACCGGTGACGCCGTCGCGTACACGAACCGGCTCTGTAAGCAATGGATGCAGTAATGCT
This sequence comes from Leptonema illini DSM 21528, assembly GCF_000243335.1. NCBI lineage: Bacteria > Pseudomonadati > Spirochaetota > Leptospiria > Leptospirales > Leptospiraceae > Leptonema > Leptonema illini. The sequence goes on from NZ_JH597773.1 coordinate 2,786,872, forward strand.
GTATTCATAAGCGTACCTGATCCCCTTACCATATTTTTTTTCTGACATAGTCGACGACCCAGAGCAGTGCGAGCAATAGCGGAACAAGCGCACACAGGAACGATGCAGCGTACAGGATAACCTTAAAAGTCACTAAATCAAGAGTCATACTTTCCTCGTGAAAGCTCAAAGCGTCCTGGAAAAGCCACGCTCGCGGCCACAAGTACAAGCAGCGAAACGGCCGCTCCGAGCAGAGCCGAAACATAGAAGCCTACGATAAAATAACCGGCGAGACCGGCCACACTGCCCGCAACCATACTCAGACTGACGCCCGTAGCACTGGTACGTTCCCAGTACAGGCCGCCAAGAATCGGCCAGATCATGCTGGCCACGAACGGACCGGCGAAGTTGAGTATCTGCCCCATGCGCTCCAGGTCGGGCAGGCAGAGCAGCCAGACGACGAAGGCTAACCCCAGCAGCATAAAACGCGATGCCTTCAGTCTTTGCTCCGGAGTGGCCTGTGGCTTGAGATGCCGACGATATACGTCTTCAACAAGCAGATCCGTCGTCGCCGCAAGCAGCGAGTCCATGCTCGATGCAAGAGCGGCGAAAATGATGACAAAGATGAGTACGGCGCCGACCTCTCCGGCCAGATGAGCGGCGGCAAGCGGACCGACCATATCGGCACGCGGAACGTTCACCGCCATCGCCGGTGCGACAAAGGCAAGGTATCCGGCGACGACCGGTACCGGAACCCAGAACAATCCAGAAAGCAGATAGGCCTTCGCCCCTACTCCTTTACGAAAGGCAAACGCTCGACTCCACCAGACGTTAGAATGAAAGATCTCACCGATACCAAAGATGAGATTATTAAAAAGAAACATGAGAGCGGCGGGCAGTAACAGGTTCAAAAGCTGAGGCCGCTCGGTGAGCAGCGCGGCATGGGCCCGGTCCACCATATCGCCCGTGCTGATGCGATAACCGAGAAAGGCGATACCGCCGAGAATAATCAGGCTCTGAATAAAATCGGTAGCTATGACGGCGCGCAGACCTCCAAGCAGGGTGTACAGCGTACACACGCCCAGGATAACCGTCATGCCGATGCGGTATTCGATACCCGATAATGCCTGGATCAAAATACCGCCGGCCATGCCCAGGCTTACAAGCCATCCCATCGCATAAACAAGAGAGAAGAAAAGAAAGATGCGCCATGCCGTATGCCCGAATCGCATGCGCATAAAATCGCCGGCCGTACAGCCATCAGGCAACATCGCCCGTATGCGCTCGGCCATCGGTGCAAAGAGGATCAAACCGACGGCGCCGAGAGAATAACCGAATACGCCCAGAATGCCGAACTCATACGCGAACTGCGGAGCGACCATCGTAGTGTTAGCCGTCACCCAGGTAGCCATCGCCGTAGCCGTTCCAAGTGCCAGTCCGACATTGCGACCGGCAAGCATATGATCATCGATCGTCTTCGTCTTTCGCCCCAGCCACCATCCAAGCAATACCCAGAGTACACTGAACCCGAGCAGAAGCAGACCGGCCGTTTCGAATGAAAGAAAGAGCGTCGTTTCCTTGATTATACCCGTGGTCATGACAGCCGTAAATGCTGGCATCATGCTTCGCCTCCGCGCCGACTACGTAAACGCAACTCCCCGAAAAACAGAGCACCGGCACTGAGCATGAACAATACGAACCCACCCGAGAGCACAATCAAGCTACGACCGAGATCATGATGCCTGACCTCTACCGAGGTCTGGCCATATGATCCGGGTGAACCCGCCTCACTGATGCGAAACCGATAGATTCCATCCGGACGACCACTGATCACCGTTGACCGATCATGTCCGCGATAGACGGAGCGGCATCCGTCTGTCGAACATTCTTCAAGCAGATAGTCGCTGTCCTGAGTCGGAAGCATCGCTATAGCAGGCCCCCATGAGAGACGAAAAGAACCGGTCGTTGAAACGACATCAGGGGATTGCAATTCCGGTGCGGCATGAAGCGAGGCACTCAAAACCATGAACAGGATGAAAAGACGAATCAAAGCCTCACCTCACGTTCAACGGGGATAACGAGAACCCTCCCATCTCCCTCACCTGACTCCTGCCTTGATCCCGTCGAGCAGAGATTCTGGATAACCCTGATGACCCGTTCTACGGCCTCATCCTCTACAAGAAGCATCAACACCGTCCTTGTAACGAAATCCACCTCGAACACCGTACCTCTATAAAATTCCTGCACGTGAACCTCGCTCCATTCCTGTACAGGGAAGAAGCGCAACTCGCTCACGCCGAGCGCCAGCAGCTCTTTTTTCAGCTCTTCGAGCTTGAACGGACGTATGTATGCCTCAATTTTTTTCATAGCAAACAAGAAAGGAGATCACGGCCCGAGAGGGTCTAACCAGAAGGAAGATACAGGGAAAGAGTAACGAGCGAACGTTACAAAAAGAAGATAGGTGCAGACACCAGATCCCCGACCCGCGATTGTATTTCAGCGATTGAGGTCACAATACATGAGAAAGAAATATGAGTCAACCGGAAACGAGAAAAAAACGAACGCAATGTCAACCACATATAACAAAACAAAAAGTAATTTATTCCATTGCGTATTACATGGCATCGTTCAATCGAAAAGCTGCAACTGCGGATCATCTTCTGATATAAAACCATGCACACTCAATCCCAGGAGTCGCACCGGGCGCCCTTCTTCAAGAAGCTGCTCTAACAGGGATCGGCCCATCTGATGCAACGCATCCGCTGCCACGGGAATCGAAGAGCGCGTTTCGCTCTTCGAATGCGTTTCAAAATCGGCGTATTTTACTTTCACTGTAATCGTTCTGCCCGGCTTACCATGCCTTGCAAGGCGAAAGGACAGGCCCTCTGCAAGCTGACGTAATCTCTGCATGAGTTCAACGACATCGCTTACATCGGCCGAGAAAGTATCTTCGATGCCCACCGATTTGCGCTCCCGGAAAGGTATCACAGGCGCTTCGTCGATTCCGCGCACAAGTCGATAGAGATGCATTCCGCTTTTACCGAAAAGCGATACAAGCTCTGACAGGCTTCGTGATTTAAGATCGGCTCCCGTGAAGATGCCATGCTCCTTCATCTTTTTCTCGGTAACCTTGCCGACGCCGAAGAAATCGCCGACGGGCAGCGCTTCGAGGAAGGCGATCGCCTGATCTGGCAGGATGACGGTTAACCCATCCGGCTTGTTCATGCCCGAGGCGATCTTTGCAAGGAATTTTCCCGAGGCCACTCCGGCCGAAGCGGTGAGGCCCGTTTCTTCTTTAATGCGAGCCTTGATCTGTCGAGCTATGGTCACGGCATACGGTATCTGGAACTTATTCGAGGTTACATCGAGATAGGCCTCGTCGAGAGACAGAGGTTCGACAAGATCCGTATAGCTGACAAAGATCGCCCGGATCTGATCCGATACTTCTTTATACACGTCAAAGCGCGGAAAAACAAAAACGGCATCAGGACATAGTCGGTAGGCCTTCGAGCAGGCCATCGCAGATCGGATGCCGAATTTACGCGCCTCATAACTGGCCGTACATACGACAGAACGCGAATCGGGCGGTCCTCCGACGACGACGGGTCGACCGCGAAGATCGGGATCATCGCGCTGCTCGACGCTCGCATAAAAGGCGTCCATGTCGATATGAATGATCTTTCGCATTGACACACAGAGAAGAAACGCCTCACGATACAAAAAATGCCACAAGGGCCCCAGCCGCATAGAGCACCAGCGCCGGAGCCATGCGTCTTTTCATCGTCGGATGTGCCAGCGCAAGCACCATCGCCCCTTTCGTAACGGTATTTGTAAAGGCGGCGATCAATATGGCGCGCACAGCGACCGGGCCGAAATCGCCGTTCTGACCGGCAAGCTCCATCATTGACAGTACGACCGGATCGACATCGGTTAATGCCGACAGGGCCGATGCCGCATACACGCCGCTCTCGCCGAAAAGATCGCGGGCCACATGGGCGATAAAAGTCACCCCGCCGAACAGCAGACCGAATTTGATCGCCACACCCAGCTCGAACGGATTGGGGCGCTTCTTCGTAATGGTCGTCTGCGCGGTTTCACGGTCGCTCTTCCAGAGATAGAAGGCATAGATCAGACCCGGAAGCAAAAGCATGGTTAACGAAATCGTCAGACCGCCTATCAGCTCCGGACGCAACAGCACGACCAGTGCGACGATACGGACAACCATCACAGACCAGGAAAGAATGACGCCCATAGTAAGGCTGGTTGACAGCTCGGGTTCTGCGACGCTTCTTCGGGCGAAGCCGAGCGTGATCGCCGTGCTTGAAATCAGGCCTCCGATGATGCCCGTAAGCCCGATACCTGACTCCTCTCCGATCGCTTTCATGAGAACGTAGCTGACGAAGTTGATGGCCGATATCAGAACGACCATCAGCCATATCTTGTAGGGATTGAGATACTGCCAGTCACCCCAGCCGAAGTTCCGATCGGGCAGAAGCGGTAGAACGATGGCCGTGATGATGGCGAACTTCAACGTGGCGCTGATATCTTCGGGCTCGATTCGCACGATCATCCGGTTAATCCATTTCTTGATCGCGAGAATAAAGGCGATGCTGACCGTCACCGAGACCGCCAGCAAAAACATGCCCTGCATACACAGGCCGCCGATCAAAAAGGCAAGCATCGCCGTAATATAGGTCGTCGTGCCCGTCGTACCCGACAGATGCCACAGGACGTTTGAAGCGATCAAGAGAAGGGCCAGCGCTCCGAAAACGACGACGAACATCCATTCCATTCCGAGAGATTGACCGATGTATAACGAGATGGCGCCGAGCAGGCTGATAAGTGAAAACGTGCGCACGCCGGCGAAATGCCTTTCGGAAGAATCGAGCGAACGCTCTTCGCCGGCATCTAAAGCGGCATCGTCGGGCGTCGATTTCAGCTGATCGGGAAGAAGCGAAACGTTATGCGAAAGCTGGCGTTCAAGGCCGAGAAAAAGGCCCAGCGCAAGGGATAATCCGAAACGAATACTGAGATCGATCTCATTCATCGATATCCAGGATGTCGAGAAGAAAGAAGGCGGCAAGATCGTTTCGACCGGTCATGCCCGATTTCTCGTAAATGGAAAGACTCTGGTTGCGGATCGTCTTCTCGCTCTTGTTCAACCGAGCGGCTATCTCGCGAAAACTCAGCCCCTGGATGATCAGCCTGGCCGCCCTCTGTTCTTCGGGCGAAAAGCGCCAGCGCCCAAACTGATCGTTCATCGCACGGCGCAGCGTCTCGAAGGCATCGCGGTTTTCCTGTCTGTATCGTCGCAGCTCATCGGCCGTCTTCTGGGCCTCCCTGCGCGCCTCATCGGCCTCGGCTCGAATCCGCTCCATCTGCTCGCCGGCCCGACCCAGGGTGCGCCGATGCCGAAGCAGCAGAAATATGGCAAAGGCCGTAATCGACGTAACCATCACCGCCTCGGAAAGCTGGTGCAGGCTCAGCGTCTGCTCGGTGACCAGATGATACAAGACATCGTACAGATTAAGAAAGACAAGCGCCCCGACGAGAATCGCACCGGGACGGGAAAAAGGCCCGGCGGGCATAGGATTCAGACTCTGGTGTACGGGCTCGTCCATACGCACAGGGTCTGGCTCAGAGGCAGCGCGGCAAGTGTTTTCACCGGGGGCAGAAGGCTCTGAGTGCCTGAGGAGGGGCTTGGGTTAGTTCCGGGGAGGTCGCTTTTTTTCAATTTATTGAAAAATCCCGAGCGACTGTTGTCTGTGAATTGCGGAGGCCTGCCATGAAACACAAGATTTCCTCTATATTAGTATGCAGCCTGTTTTCTCTGGCCTCCTGCATGCAGGCCGAAAAGGTCTCGCTGGATACCTCGGGCGCTGAAGGCCTTCTTTTGAGCGGGCTCAGCATCGAGCTCGGGCTCTTTGGAGGCAGCGGGGGTGGTGGGGAGTCTGTCGAAAAACCTGAATCAATTCTGAATTCCCCTGGAAATTACCGGCCGGGTAGATTATCGGGGAGCATGGCACGCTACA